>DASQJA010000325.1:0-2070 GCA_035631275.1 Bryobacteraceae bacterium | reverse complement strand
CCAGCTCGATCGCGAGCATCGCCCCGAGCCCGCGAACGTCGCCGATGAACGAGAACCGCTGGCGCATCGCGTCCAGCCGCACGCGCACCAGTTCGCCCTGCTTTTCAGCGCGCGCGAGCACGTGCTCGTCGCGGAAGACGTCGAGCACTGCCAGCGCCGCCGCGCATGACACTGGACTGCCCGCGAACGTACCGCCGAGCCCGCCGGGCGCGACGCTGTCCATGATTGCGGCGCGGCCAATCACGCCCGACAGCGGGAATCCGCCGGCCATGCTCTTGGCGATCGTGATCAGGTCGGGCTCGACGCCGGCGTGCTCGACCGCGAACATCCGGCCCGTGCGTCCGAAGCCCGTCTGAATCTCGTCGGCGATGAAGACGATGCCGTGGCGATCGCAAAGCCCGCGCAGCTCGCGCAGGAAATCGAACGGCGCGACGCTGAAGCCGCCCTCGCCCTGCACCGGCTCGATGATGATCGCGGCGATGCGCGACGGCTCGACCGAAGATTTGAATAGTGCCTCAATCGCGGCGAGACTTTTTTCGGTACTGCCACCGCGGTAGGCGTCGGGGAACGGCGCGTGAAAAACGTCGGCGGGAAACGGTCCGAAGCCCGCCTTGTACGGATTGATTTTGCCGGTGAGCGCCAGCGCCATGAGTGTGCGGCCGTGAAATCCGCCGGTGAAGGATATGATCGCGGGACGGCCGGTCGCGTGGCGAGCGATCTTGACCGCGTTCTCGACCGCCTCGGCGCCAGTGGTCAGGAAGATCGTCTTCTTCGGCGCGGCGATCGGCGCAAGCTGGTTCATCCGCTCCGCCAGCTTGATGTACGGCTCGTACGGCGTCACGCCGAAACAGGTGTGAGTGAAGGCGTCGAGTTGGGCCTGCACGGCGGCGATCACGCGCGGAGGGCGATGGCCAACGTTGAGCACGGCGATGCCGCCGGCGAAATCGATGTAGCGGCGGCCGTCGGCGTCCCAGATTTCGGCGCCCGACGCGCGCTGGGTGAGGATTGGAATCGGCACGCTGACGCCGCGTGGAATCGCGGCCGCGATGCGCTCGGCAACGGTGGTCTGAGTGCTCATTAGCGAGTGATTAACAGTTTCGGACGCGCCAGCAAATCAGTCATAATTGACCGCGACTACTCCGGCTGATACTTCGGAGAGATTGGGGCGGAAAGAGCGCGATGGGCACGCAGGCGGAAACTTCGAAGTTCTACGAACCGATCGTACCGTCGGACCAGATTCAGTATCGCGAATACAAGTTGCTGCTGAAGCCGGATCTCTTTCCCGACGAGAAGGCATTTCACAAATTCTGGAAACTCGCGCATCACGCGGCGAAATCGATCGACATCAAGCTGAGCAAGATCGACGAGCCGCTGAAGCCGCACATCCGCGAAGTGCTGTTCTACGACACGCCCCACTTCAAGCTCTACAATCACGGCTTCATCCTGCGAAAACGCACCTTCTATCATCACGGCGCGCCCGACTCGCATCACGAGCTGGTGCTGAAGTTTCGGCATCCGGACAAGAAGGTCGCGCTGGCCGTGGATCCGCGTCCGCTGCTGCCGTGCAAATACACACTGAAGTTCAAGGAGGAAATTCTGCTTCCCAAGGACGGCGCGCTCGGGATGCGGCTGGTGTATTCGCACAATTGCGAGCTGGATACGCCCAACATCATATTGACGCAGAGATTCGAGACCACGGCGGAAGCGTTCCCCGCGCTCAAGCAGGCCGACGCAAATCCGAAGGCGGCGCTGAGCGTGGTCAACGGTCTGTCGATCGAGGAATACCTGGTCGACCTGGGGATGCTGGATTTCGGGCATAAGCTCGACGCCAAAGCGACGCTCGCGGTCTGGCGGGAGCGCGGCAGCAATGCGCCGATCGTCGCGGAGTTCGCATATCAGCTGAAGTTCGACAGTCCCGAAGCTGTTCGTCACAAGCAGCGAGAGCATTCGGAGTTCTTCTATACGGCCCTTCAATCGCGTGCGGCAGACTGGGTGCAGCGTGGAACAACCAAAACAGCCCTCGTTTACGGACACGGAAACACAAGCCTCAAGCACCAGGAGTGAACCCGA
>DASQJA010000324.1:0-3778 GCA_035631275.1 Bryobacteraceae bacterium | reverse complement strand
CAGGGATTTTTGGAATGAGACTTCGTGTCCAAGTCGCGGTCGCGTTTCTTGTCTCTGCATCGCTGTGTGGCTTTTCGCAGAGCAGGCCGCGCGCAGCCTGGAACATCCGATGGGAGCCAAGGCGCGTGGTAAACGGCTCCGCCGTGTTGTTCCGTGTAACCGCGCCGGCCACCCTAACAGCATTGCGGGGATCCTGGTCGGGTCACGAGATTTCTTTCCGTTTCGAAAAGGGCTGCAAGTGCTGGTACGCCATTGCGGGAGTCTCGCTGGATGCCCGCGGCGGCAAATATCCGCTGCAGTTGCAAGGTGTAGAACCGGGCGCGGCGGACCTGCGGTTTGCCAGCGAAGTGCCGGTTGTCGCCAAGCACTATCCGACCACCACCATCAGCGTGGCTCCGGAGTATGTTCAGCCGCCGAAGGAAGTGGAAGCGCGGATCGAAGAAGAACAGGCGTTGAAAAAGAAAGTCTTTTCGGAGATTGCACCCGATTCTGCCTGGGACAGCCGCTTCCTGGCGCCAGTTGATTCGAATATTACGGCCGTCTTCGGATCGTCGCGCACTTACAACGGGATCAAGAAGAGCTCTCACTTGGGCCTCGACTTCCACGCGACGGTCGGGACAACCGTGCGGGCTGCCAATCGCGGCACGGTGATTTTAGCCCGCAATCTTTACTTCGAGGGCAATTGTGTCTTCATCGATCACGGTCAAGGCCTGCTGACTATGTATTTTCATCTCTCCGAGATCAACGTGAAAGAAGGCGAGAAAGTTGAGAGCGGCACGATTCTGGGCTTGAGCGGAAATACGGGGCGCGTTACGGCGCCCCATTTGCATTTCGCTGTGCGTTGGCAAGGCGTTTATCTCGATCCCCAGACGCTGCTGGCGCTGCATCCGCCACCGTCGGCACGAGCGACGGGCCGGCGCGATTTTGGCGCTGCGGCGATTCGTTCGCGATAAGGCCTTGCGCTCTGAGGAGCGAGCGGGCGTGATGAAAGCTAAATGAAGTTGTTCAGCCGGTTTCGCAGGGATTTCTCTTGTTCTTCCAGCATGGTTCTTGACCGCTGCAATTGGCGCTGTGCCTCGCGCATCGCTCGCTCCATCTGCGGCTGAACCTCTCGAACCCGCTGCTGGGCGTTTGCCAGCTCTGATCGCACGCGGTCCGAAACCATCTCCCGCACGTGATCAAACTCCGGCTCATCCCGATCGATCATATTCTCGATGTCGCCCCAAACGGATCTCAGCTCATCGGAGTCGAGATTGTCCCACCACGATCCGTTCGAACGGCGCGGCGGCAGATCGACCATGATGGTCTGCTCGCGTTTGTCACGAACGACTACCAGGGAAAGCTTGCCGCCTTCGCGATGACTGCGCAGAATATGGGAAAGATCGGCCCGGTCTGAGAGCTTCTCGTTGTCGGCGCGAACGATCACATCGCCGGCCTTCATCCCGGCCTTCTCCGCGGGACTGCCTTTCTCCACCGAGCGGACTAAAACGCCCTCGCCATCCTTTACGCCGAAGAACTCACCTAGTTGGCGGCTCAGGTTTTCCGTCTGAATACCCAAGACCGAAGAATATGTCTGGACCTGCAGCTGGTACGTGTAGTTGGGGACTTCAATCTCGGGAATCTGAACGCGAGGGATTTTGGGAACAACGACTTTGGGCATGGAATCGGCGATGATCTTGGCACGATCGGCAAGCTGCAGACTGATCTTCATGGGGTTGCCATCGCGGCTGATGCCGAGCGTCACCGTGCGCCCGGGAGGAGTCTCGCGGATGATCCGCCGCAACTGCTCGTCGCTTTCTATTGGGGTGCCATTGAATTCCAGGATGACATCATGTTCTTTGACGCCGGCTTTGCCTGCGGGAGCGTCCTGGTCCACCATGGTCACTTCCACGCCGCGCTCTTCCTTCAGCTTCAAGGCGCTGACGCGATCCGCGGTGACGTCCTGGATGTCCACGCCAAGATAAGAGCGGCCGGCAGAAGAATAGAAAAAGACATTGGGCGCGGTGTTGAACTGCGTGTTTGGCTGCGCGACTACGCTGGGACCCGAAGCCGGCACGGCCATTCCACCGAGCATGGTTGCGATTGTGAGTGTGCGAAGCATGGACGTATTCCTCTCCTTACGAAGCCCGTGCTACTCCTTCGCCTTACGCTTGAACGAGATATTTCCGGTCGAAGTATGGACGTGCAATACCGGACCGCCTCCGTTGAGGCTGCCTTCGGCATAGAACTCGCGCGGCCCATAATCATTCGATCCGTGAACCTTGATCTCGGAAAACTCGGTCTGAATCCCCTGGCCTCGCGCCGCTTCAACCGCCGCGCGGATCGTGATGCCCAAACCGTCAGGAATATACACAACGATATCGCCGACGGAAGTCTCCAAGCGCGATTCTGTAAATGCGATACCTCCGCGCGCCAGCGTGGCAATGATGGGACCGCTTCCAGTTTCAGCGCGAATCCCGCCGATCACCGGGCCGACCTTGATGCCGCCTCCGCCGGTCTGGATCTCGGCTGGTCCCATGACGTCTTTGAGTTCGATGCCGCCGCCGCCGCTCTCCGCTTTGATCTTGCCGATGCACTTGTCGACCTGAATTCGGCCACCACCAGTTTCCAGCCACATCACCTTGCCGGTTCCGATCCTCAGGTTTCCGCCGCCCGACTTGGCCGCGATCTGCCCGCCGGCGGAATCGATGTGAATGCTGCCTCCGCCGGTCTCCGCTTTTACGTCCGCTCCGACCTTGCCGATATCAATGTTGCCGCCGCCACTCGAGGCAACGATCGTGCCACCGACCTGGTCGAGCTTGATATCGCCGCCGCCGGTGTTGGCGATGACCTTGCCTGAAACATTGCTCACCGTCACCGCTCCGCCCTCGGTTTCCAGCTTGATTAGCGCGGTTTGAACCGGGGCCTGGATCTCGAAATCCGTATAGCGATTGGTCGAGCCATCGCATTCCGCCTTCAGCCACGCTAGTTCTCCGGAGCCAGCACTGAACCTGAGACCTGCGAGCGCCCGCCGCGCCGCTTGCTCGGAGCCGGCACGCACGTGTTCGCGAGCGATGTACGTGATATTGCTTTGCTGGGCTCCTTGGATGTGGATGGCGCCGGCGGTCGAAATCACTTTCAGCGCCTTGGCTGCGGCAAGAGTTCCATGGACTTCCTGAATCCATTCATTCCCGGCGCCCCGGTACAATTTGGGATCGGTGGTTTGCGCCGCCGCGGCCAGGCCGGCCGCTAAAATCAGCGTCGCGAGTTGAGGATACTTGTTCATGAATCGCTGTCGTTCCTTTAGTCCAGATTGGGCGTGCTCGCCAGATACCGCTTGGATTCGCTGCGGATGAACTTGTTCTGGTCCCGCTCCGCCAGCACCCGCAACGTGTCGCGCACGCTCGAATCGGCCTTCACCGGGTCCAGCAAACCGATCGCCTCGGCGCGCACGCCGGCGTTGGTATCATGCATTAGAGCTTCCAGCACCGCATCGCGCACGTGCACATCGTCTTTCACGTAACCTTTGAGGCCATCCAGCGCCTTCAGCCGCACGCCGGGATTGCGGTCATAGCGGAGCGCGTAGATCAGCGCTTCCCGAACCGCGTTATCTTCCGGCTGTTTGCCGAGGATGTCAATGGAGCCGAGCCGGACGCCGGCATCACGCTGGTTGCGCGCTGCGAGCAGGAGCAACTGTTGTACGCGCGGGTCGTCGGTGGAGGCTTCGAGCGTCTGCGGGCTTAGCGTGTCGTACTTGATGGTAACCCGGTTCGAATTCGCTTGCTGGTCGATCGACTGG
>DASQJA010000323.1:0-14102 GCA_035631275.1 Bryobacteraceae bacterium | reverse complement strand
CGATACTCTCGCTAAGCAGCGCGAGCCGCTGCTGTTGCGATCCCAGCACGGCTTGCTCCATGGCGTTTGGAGAAGCGCGTCACGTCCTCCGGCTCATAGAGCGTCAAACGGTGAAAGACTCCGGACGGGGCCAACCATACGAGAAGAGCGACGACGGCCGGTAAGCCCGCGAGAATCAGCTTTGTGCGCCGGCGAGCGAGTGCGAGGCCCACGGCAATAAAGAGCAGAATCGCGATGAACGCTCCGCGCGCGGCGGTCTCCAGCATGCAGATCAGTGCGCCGGCCATTCCCAGCATGCCCATCGCTCGCGCCCAGATCTGGCGCTGGTAGAGGAGGAACAGGAGCTGAGTAACGGCTATGATCAACTGTAAGCTCAGGTCGTTCGCATTCCGAAAGAACATGCTGTCGGGAATTTCGAGACGACCGTTCGCCATCGATCCGGCTCAGAAGCAGTCGAGCAGAAGCAAAATGTTCGGCCGTAGCAAGAAAGAACATCAGCCGCCGCAGATGTTTCTACGAACTGGCGAAGGCGGCGAAATAGAAAAACTGAATCCAGCCGCGCGGGACATTGTCCAGCAAAAGCGCAATCGATCCGCCCCCCAGACGCTAAAAGGCGTTGCGACCAGCATCCATACCAGAAATAGCGTCCAAAGCCATGCGATGCGATCGCGAAACGGCGCGAAATGTTTCCGCTCCCGATCAAAAGCAACGGAAGCAAAACCCATGACACCGTGGAGACGTAAGCCTTGACGTGGAATATGCGCGTGGCAAATTCGTTCGCGTAAGCGGAGATGGTGAAGGGGCACAGCGGCGCAAGTCCGGCGCGCTGAACAAGACTTGAATCGTGCGCAAACCCCGAGACGACTATCGGAGCCGCGGGAGCGGGCTCGATTACGGGCGCAAGCGCGGCCGCACGAGCATTGTTAAAGCGGCCCATTTTTCGAAAGGAAACGCGCCGTGCGGCGGCGCTAGAGGCGAGGCAACGCGAAATCCAGTTTAGTTGATCTCGAAGCGCGCTATTGCTGGAACTCGACCTTGTGCGCGCCCTCCGGCGGAACAAATTTGAACTTATCTTCCGAAATCGGTCCGCCGAGTTTCACCTCGGCAAACACGACGCTCGCTTCCTGATCGTCATCTCGGAGCACGCGGTAGGACTTCTTCTCGATCCACCAGGTGTGCGCGGGTCCGCCCTTCTCTTTGGAAACCGATACGACGTAGCAGTCCGTTTGCGCGCCCGAGTACGCGATGGATTCATCGCGCAGGTACTTTGATTCCTGGCTCGACTCGGCGTGACGGTATCGCGACATCGCCGATTCGTCCTGCGATTCGGGCCGCAAGTCGCGCAGGTTACCCGCCGCATCGTCCTTCAGCGCGGCTACGGGAATCGAGTTGTATTGATTGGATTGCGGGAAGTAGAGCCAGATCATCGAGCCGTCATCGATGATCACGGCGCCGGTCTCGGAATTGTTCGAATCCGAGCCCTCGACGCGATAGCGATTTGGGGCCTGGAAAATGAACCGTGCGAGGCCCGAGCCGGCGTTCGAAGTCGGATCGGCACTTCGCGATTCGGCAACAATCTCGTATTGCGTAGCGCTCTTGTACAACGCACTCACTTTGCCCAGGATATCGCGCACATCTGGCTGAGCACTGGCGCAGACAGAGGACAACAGCATCGTCGTGAGGACGCCGAAAAACCGCATATATTTCGAGATTAGCACCCGCGGCTCGAATGACCGCTCGCTACAATGAGCGCTTATGAGTCTCGACGGGCGGGTGGCTGTCATCACCGGCGCAAGCCGCGGTTTGGGAAGAGCGATCGCATTGGCGCTCGGGCGAGCGGGAGCGAAACTGGCGCTGGTCTCGCGCGACGCAGAACAACTGAGCGCGGTCGCAAAAGAAGCGCGCGAGCTAGGCGCAGTAGCTGAAGTCTTTCGCGCCGATATTTCCGACGAAGCGCAGATTCTTCAACTCGCGCACGATGTGCCATCCAAGCTCGGCCCCGCAGACATCCTAGTCAACAACGCCGGCATGGTGGTGCGGAAAACCTGTCTCGATTTGTCACTCGAGGAATGGAACACCGTCCTGAACACTAATCTCACCAGCGCATTTCTCATGTCCCGATCGTTCGTACCACAAATGAAGGGACGCGGCTACGGGCGCGTGATCAACATCGGCTCGATTTTTGGCCACGTGTCGCTGCCGATGCGCACGGCCTACTCGGCATCGAAGGCCGGATTGCTGGGATTCACACGCGCGCTGGCGCTCGAACTGGCGGAAGAAAAGATCACCGTCGTCACCATCAGTCCCGGACCGTTCATCACCGAAATGACCGCGCCCCTGGCCGCCGATCCAGTCCATAGCGCCCAGTTCACCACCCGCGTGCCGCTGGCGCGATGGGGCAAACCCGAGGAGGTCGGCAAACTCGCTCGGTACTTGTGTTCAGAGGAAGCGTCTTTCATCACGGGCACCGATATTTTGATCGACGGTGGCTGGTGTACGCAGTAAAGGACGCGCACTTCGTTCAGAACTGCTGCTGCAAGGTGTCTTTGAACTTCAGGTGATCTTTCCAGGCTTTGTCTTCGTCGCGCTCCTCTTGAAGCTGACGAAGGTAACGCTGTTCGGCGCGATCCACCGCGCGCGCATAGCCATCCGGATCGACGAATCGATCGGGTTTGTACGGATCTCCAGGCCGCCACTTCCGCAGGAGCGCGAACTGCCCGGCATGCGAAGTCAAGAAAATATCGCACGGCAGCTCCTTCTGTGCCTGAAACGTGTGCGCGTAGTCCTCGACAATCTTCGGATATTTCGGGTTGTGGAGCAAGACGGTTCCGTCATTAATATTTCCCAGATTGGCGATCAGCACGTGATACGTTTTTCCGCCGTCGGCGATCTCCATTGCATAGCTCGTGCTGCCCTTGGTGTGACCGGGATGAAGATAGGCGGTAATCGTACTGCCGCCCAGCTCGATCTTCTCGCCGTCCTTCAACGCGCGATCCACTTTCACGGGCGGGAACCATCCGGAATTGCCGAACAGGTAGTCGGTCTTGCCCCCGGTCTCAAGCAGCTCCACTTCCTCCTGTATCGCGTACATCTTGGCGCCAGTGACCCGCTTCACTTCTGCTTCGCCGGCGGCGTGATCGCTGTGGGCGTGTGTAACGAGCAGAATCTTGATGTCGTTGAAGTGAAACCCCAGCGTCGTAATGCGCGACCGGATCTCCGGCACCGAATATTCGTAGCCGGTATTGATCAAAATGTCGCCCTTTGGCGTCACGATTAAGTAACTCGCAAGATCGTTGTCGCCGACATAGTAAAGATTCCCGACGATGCGCAGCGGCGGGAAGATTTTCTGCGCGGAAGCAAGCATCGGAAGCAGCCCCAGTAGCACGCACGCTCGCCTCATGCCCGCCAGTGTACCGCAATGTATACTTAGCCTCATGAATCAAACGTGCCGGGCTGTCGGACTCGCTCTGTTTGTGCTCCTGACGCTGCGCGCCCAAGAAGGAACCGCGCCGCACGAAGTCATCGGTATGGGCCGCGACTACGGCCGGTCGATGGTGATCAGTCAGGGCGGCATCGCCGCCACGAGCCAGGTGCTGGCGTCTCAAGTGGGCGCTCAGATGCTCGCCCGCGGCGGAACGGCAGTGGACGCAGCCATCGCGGCGAACGTCGTGCTGTGCGTCACCGAGCCGCTCATGACCAGCATTGGCGGCGACCTGTTCGTGATGTATTGGGATGCGAAGACCGGCAAACTCACCGGGCTGAATTCATCGGGGCCCGCGCCCAAAGCTCTCACGCCCGAGTTCCTCGAAAAGCAAGGGATCACGCGCATGCCGTTCGATGGCATCCACAGTGTCACGGTTCCGGGCGCGGTGCGAGGCTGGTGGGAGATTCACAAGCGCTACGGCAAGCTGCCGTGGAAGGATCTGTTTCAGCCCGCGATTTATTTCGCCGAGCAAGGATATCCGGTGCATGAGGGGATCGCGGAGATTTGGGATGGCGCGGGTCTGATCCGCCAGCTCAATGGCAACAAGGAATCGGCGCGCGTGTTTTTGCCGGGCGGGAAGGCACCGCGCACCGGCGACATTTTTCGCGACCCTGACGTCGGGCATGCGCTGCGCCTGATCGCCGAGCAAGGTCCAGACGCGTTCTACAAAGGTGAGATTGCCAAAGCCATCGTGCAAACTTCCGAGCATCTGGGCGGCACGATGACTGCCGAGGATCTCGCTTCGTTCGCACCCGAGTGGGTCGAGCCGCTTTCGATCGATTATCGCAGCTGGCGCGTCTACGAGCTTCCGCCGAACGGCCAGGGCATGGCCGCGCTCGAAATGCTGAACATCATGGAGACCAAGCCGCCGACCGCACTGGGAGCGTTCAGCCCGATGGAAATGCACAAGCGCATTGAGGCCATGAAGCTGGCCTATTCCGACGTGCACCGCTACGATGCAGATCCGCGAACGTACGATGTCCCGGTCAAGCAGCTCTTGTCGAAAGAATACGCGCAGAAACGCGCTGCGCTGATCGATCCCGTGCGCGCCAATTGCAAGGTCGCCAACGGCGATCCACAGGGGAGCAACACGACGTACCTGACGATCGTCGACAAAGACGGCAACATTGCAAGCTGGATTCAGAGCATCTTTGGTTCGTTCGGATCGAAAGTGACAGTGGAAGGGATGGGGTTCCAGTTGCAGAATCGCGGCGCGCAATTCACGCTCGAGCCGCATCATCCGAATATTCTCGCTGGCGGCAAGCGGCCGTTCCACACGATCATTCCCGCCTTCATGGAAAAAGGCGATGAGCACATCGGCTTCGGCATCATGGGCGGCGCTGTCCAGCCGCTCGCGCACGCGCAGTTCGTTTCGAACCTGGTTGACTACGGAATGAACATTCAAGAAGCCTTGGAGTCGCCGCGCTTCGCTAAGGACAACGCAGCGGGATGCGAGGTTTCTATCGAGTCGCGCATGCCGGCGCTGACCTTACAGCAGCTCTCCGAGCGCGGGCACATCGTGCGCATTCGGCGCGAGTACGTCGAGGCGATGGGCCGCGGCCAGGCGATCCTGCACAACTCGAAAACGGGCACGAATTTCGCAGCCTCCGATCCGCGCGCGGATGGGGCGGCGATCCCCGAGCCGGTGCATTAGTCGCGTACGCGTACCTGTGCGACATCGCTGCGCTAACATGCTCTAGTGGCATTTCGGGAACAAAACGCGAGCAAGTCGTGTGTGGCGCACGCACTCGTGCGTGCAGCGTCGACAATCATGTCGATTTTATGTCCCTGTTCAATTGAATTCGTGTCGAGACGAGTCTCGACACGGCATGTACGAGTGCGTGCGCTACAACACGCTGCCACTGACATTCTCTTATTGGCATGCCAATAGTGCAAAGCGCCCCCCAGCAATCACCGCCCGAAATGACCTTCAAGGCGGTCGCTCTCGGACTGTTTCTCGCGTTCGTATTCGGGTCGGCCAACGCGTACCTCGGCATGCGCGCCGGACAAACGGTTGCGGCCACCATCCCCGCGGCGGTGATCGCGATGGCGCTGTTCCGCATTCCTGCCATCCGCGGAAACCTGCTCGAGCAGAACATCACACGAACCGCGGCGTCCGTGGGCGAAGCGCTGGTCGCGGGGGCGATCTTCACCATCCCCGCCTTCATGATGGTCGAGCTTGACGGCCAGCGTCTCTGGACCGATCTCCGCTCGCACTACTGGGAAGCAACCATGGTGCTGCTCGCCGGCGGCCTCATTGGTGTCTTCTTCATCATTCTTCTCCGCCGGCCGCTGTGCGTCGACGCCCCGCTGCCCTGGCCCGAAAGCGTCGCCAGCTACGAAATCGTAAAAGCAGGTGAAGCGTCGGCCTCAAACGCGCCTCGTTACATTTTCGGCGCGATGGGATTCGGCGGCCTAATCCAGATTCTCAAGTCTGACGCCGGCATCCAAATTTTCCGCGAATATTCCGAAGGCTTCCTGGCGTTTCCGAAATCGCTGATCCGGCACTTCAACTACGAAAAGCAACCCATCGGCGACGTCACGCACTTCGGTGGAGTCCCGTGGTCGACTCCGAGCCTTTCGCCGGCGCTGATCGGCATCGGCTACATCATCGGACCGCAACTCGCCTCCATCAATGTGGCCGGCGGCATCATCGCCTGGTGGATTCTCATCCCGCTTCTGCTTTTCTTCGATCCCGACCTCGGCCGCCGCATCGGCACGCAGGATCACAGCATCCAGGCGTACACGGTCTGGTACAACGTCGTGCGCCCGATCGCGGTCGGAACAATGCTGGTGGGCGCTGCGAACACGATGTTCTCGATGCGCGACTCGCTCGGCGCCTCGCTGCGCGGCATGTTCAAAGCTTCCGCCGCCGCAGCGCATGAAGGCAAAGCCGTGGAGCGAACCGAGCGCGACATCCCGCCGCGCTGGGTGGTGCTATCGACGATCACGCTGCTAGTTCCGATCACCGCGATCTACTATTACTTCACGCGCGGGATCGGAGCGGCCGTCATCGCCGCGATCGTCATGACCATCACAGGCTTCTTCCTGTCGGCCATTGGCGGGTATCTCGTGGGATTGGTCGGCAGCTCGAACCAGCCGCTCTCGGGATTGACGCTGGCCGCACTGATTCTCGCCGCGCTCGTGATGATCGCCATCGGAGTCAAAGGACTCTCGGGTGTCGCCGCGGTGCTGGGTGTCGCGGCAGTGGTCTGCGTGGCTTGCTCAGTCTCAGGCTCACTGATCCAGGACTTGAAGGCGGGTCATCTGCTCGGAGGCACGCCTTGGAAGATGGAGCTGGTCGAGATCATTTCCGTGATCCTGCTCGCGTTCTTCTTGATGGGACCGATCATCGCGCTGCACGAAGCGAACCTGAGCACCGGAGGCATCGGTGGTCGCGCGCTTCCCGCGCCGCAAGCCGGGCTCATGGCGCAGCTCGCCAAAGGAATCGTCGGCGGTCAGATGGCTTGGGGACTGCTTGCCATCGGAGCAGCCTTCGGCATTGGCCTGCTGCTATGTGGCGCGCGCTCGCCCATGCTGGTCGCCGTCGGCATGTACCTCCCGTTCGATACTTCGTCGGCGATTTTCGTCGGCGGCGTCCTCAAGTGGATCGTCGATCGCATCGCCGCCAAGCGCACTACCGAACAAAAGCTGATCATCGAGGAAAAGGGCACACTGCTCGCATCGGGGCTGATCGCCGGAGAAGCGATCGTGGGAATTCTGCTCGCTGTCGTTTTTCTTGCCGGAATGCCCGCCATCGCGACGTTCGGCTTCTACCCGGCCTGGGGCGGCTGGCTGTCGCTGATGGGATTCGTCGCCATCGGCTACATCCTGGTCCGCATTCCGACTCGCGCCTCGTTCCAGGCGTAAAAGGCAGGCCTAAAAAAAAGCGCCGGTCATTTCCACCGGCGCGACAGGATCAACCAATCTAGACAGGAGACACCGACTCAATTAACGGCGACCGCCGTGTCCGCCACCGCCGCCACCATGGAATCCACCGCCACCCCCACCGCCATGAAAGCCGCCGCCACCACCACCGCCTTCAAAGCTACGCGCGCTTCCGCCACCGAAGCTACGAGGAGCAGGGCTTCCACTACCGAAGCTTCGCGGAGCAGGACTGCCGCCGCCGAAGCTACGAGGAGCAGGACTGAAGCTGCGCGGAGCCGAGCTACCGCCACCGAAGGTGCCAGGCGCACTGAAACTGCGGCCGTTGAAGTTGCCGCCCGCGGGTGGGGCTGACCGGAAGGTCGGTGCGCTAGGCGCACTGGGCATGCCATGGAACGCATTCGAGCCACCGCTGCGGAATCCGTTAGCGCCACCCATCGGCCCTGTCGGACGTGAACCACCACCGATGGGCGCCGTCGAATGAAAACCACCGCCAGCAGGGGCGTTGGAATGGAAACCGGGCTGCGTGCCACGAGCACCTGCACCCGGTTGATTGAAATGCTGCCAGTTGCCAGCCGCACCCCGATTGCCCGGCGCGAATGATTGCGATCCGTTAAAGCCATTGCCACGCGAGAAGCCGTTGCCGCGAGCGCCAGCGCCGTTCGCAAATCCGCGTTCCGCGCCAGCCCGGCCCAGACCACCGCGCGCATCGAAGTTACCGCCGAACCGCGACGCTACTGCATGGTTCGCATAAGGGACTCCCATCCGATGCTCTGGAACGTGCGCCCACGCGCCGCCGTGCCATCCGCCCCATCCAGGGTGGAACCCGTAATGGTTAAAGAAGAATGGTCTCGCGAAGATCCCGCCGCCGAACCAATTGCAACCCCAACCCCAACCGAACCCAAATCCAAGTCCGAACCCAGGGAAGAATCCACTCAGGAAAATTCCCGGTCCGAAGCCGAAGCCAAACCCGAACGCCGGATAATACAGCGGAGGATAGAAGCCCCACACCGGCGGACCCCAGACGTACTCGGGGTTGTACACCGGCACGTAAATTACCTGCGGATTCGTCGGAACGATCGCGATCGCAGACTGACCGTCCTGGGTCTGCGTGGTCACCTGCTGCTGCGCGGTCGAGTTCAATTTGCCAGAAGCCTGCGCTTCAGCGCGCAACCGCTGCACTGCGGCCATCACGTCGGCCTGCTGAGCCAAGTACGCGTTGCCGAGAGCTGTCGTCCATTGAACATCCGACGCCAAACGATTCAACACATCGGGGAAGACTACCATGGCCTGAATACTCGGATCCCAATTCTGCTGCCGTGCGACGTCGATAAGCTGCTGGCCCGTCAGATTCCGATTCTGCTGCAACCACTGCGCTGCTTCGACCACTTCCAACGGATAGGTTGATGCCGCGAGAACCTGGCTGAGCAGGTTGTCAGGATAAAGTGCGATTGGCGCTACCAGGTTGCTGATTTGATCGGGCGTAAGAATCTGCCCTTGCGCGGATGGCGCGCCTGGCTGTGTCGGCGGCGGCCCTTGATACTGCGGGTCTGCGCCCGGATACTGCGCGTCCTGCGCGAACATCACTGCTCCACCTGGGAACAAAACCAGTAGCAGCACACACAGTCCGCTGACCACGTTCCTAACGACGAGTGGGATGGGCCTAGTGTCTCTCATTGCTTCCACCCTCCTTTTCTTCTTGTCTCTCTCCGCATACCAAAGCGAAGCTCCTGCCTTTATAGATGCATGCCGCTGTCCACTGGATAACTGCCTTGCTTTTGTTGCACTTACTGTCCGGCGGCCGGCTCCACGGAGCGGTTGGAAACCACCACTCTGATCGATCCCGGCCAATCTACGACAACGCGGCTTGCCCAGCGCAAGGGGACGTCAAAGCGGCTGAATCGGCGCAGCTCAGAGCTGGACGCGGCGGGAAGTCCAGGATTCTTATCGAGTAATGGCAGTAACCCGATTGCAGCGGCATCGCAGCCGGGTGAAACAACATGCGCAGAGCCTCTCCACCATGCTCTTGGCGGCGACGGTGCCGTCATTCTCCGCCGACGGTAAAAGTCCGCCCAACCGAACAGGTCCAACAAGGACTCGATCTGTTCGTGAAGTCTCCAGAAAGGAAACGCGTGCGCCACCTGTCACGAGATGGCGGGATACGGCACGGCCGTCGGCCCCCGACTTGACGACGATGGGATCGATGGGAACACCGCACGTCATCGTGTCAACCATACGAATGACCATGACGAACGAATGACCATGACGACGTACGTCCAGTCGGTAAAGGCCGGCGATCGCAAATTTCCTGCCATGGTTAGGGAGCCATGGGAAATATGCGACCGAGGTCTGGGACCTTAGCCAAATGCCGCCGGTGCTGAGGAAGTTTCCGAACACCGAGATCAAAGCCGTCGAGCGCGACCAAACCTGGAAGCATCCGCCAGGCTCGGTCGACTATACGCCGCAAGAATTCGCCGATCTGATCGGCTTCCTGCGCTGGGCAGCGAACGGAGCGGCCAAGGAAGTGAAAGCTTCGGAAGTCGCCGATCTGAAGTAGGCGTTGCCGGTCAACGACCTTCTGTTACTGATTCAGTTTTCTGCGCAACCACGCCCGGGCCAGCCGCAGATCGTGCCGGATAGCGTGCGGGGAGCGGTCCTCCACTGCAGAAATCTCTTCCGCGGTCATGCCGCCGAAGTAGTGCGCCTCAGTAACTCGAGCGAGCGAAGGATTCTCGATCTCCAAGGCGCCTAATGCGCGATCGAGTTCTAACATCCGAAGAGGCTGTGGTGCGCCGCCAAGCTCGAACTCCACCGCCGTATCCAGAGTAACCCGCTCATTTGGCCCCCCGCGCTTTGCGGCGGCGGAGCTTCGAACGTGATCGATCAATACTTGCCGCATAACGCGAGACATGACCGCGAGAAAATGGGCGCGGTCAACGAACTGCGGTTTTGATCCTTGCAGCAGTTTCAAATATGCTTCGTTGACTAAGGCCGTAGGCGGCAAAGTTTGATTCGATCGATTTCGAAGCACCGCATGCGCCAGGCGGTGTAACTCGTCATAAACCAAGGGCATTAGCTCATCGAGCGCCCGGTTATCTCCCTGTCGCCAGCGATGTAAGAGGTCCGCTGCATTCACAGCCATGATCGGTTGACTTATATTGTCACCTGTCGGCCTGTTAGTAGCCCGCACCTGAGCGATTGAATCAATTGCAACACCTACTCCTAATTCGACATAATGTGCTTACTTCTGTTAGCGCGAAGCTGCGAGCGCCGGCATGCGTGAAGACATCATCTCGCTCTTCCACGAAGTCGCTGATCTTCCGTTTTCGGCCCGGGCGGATTACTATGCCAGCCGTCAGATATCCCAGGAAGTTTGGAACGAGGTGGAATCTCTGCTCAAGTTCGATGCGGAAACCGGATCGCTAACCGAGCAAATCGCCGAAACCGCTGAAGATGTCCTCCAGGCAAGCTACAGCGTGCTAGCAAGCAAGACGCTTGGAAATTATCGTGTCATCCGCCTGCTCGGCCACGGCGGTATGGGCAGCGTTTACCTGGCCCAGCGAACGGATGGCGAAGTGGAGCAGCAGGTAGCTATCAAGTTGGTTCATGCCGGAACAGACCCGCCGTTGTTCCAGTTGCGGTTCCTACAAGAGCGGCAGATCTTAGCTTCTTTAAACCATCCCGGTATCGCTCGTCTGCTGGACGCAGGCCACACCGCCGACGGCCGTCCCTATCTGGTGATGGAGTATGTCAACGGCACTGCAATCGACCATTATTGCTGTTCGCGCGGCTTACGAGAGGTCTTGAAGCTTTTCCGTTTGGTCTGCAATGCGGTGGCTTACGCTCATCGCAACCTGATTATCCATCGCGATCTCAAACCGTCCAATATCCTCATCGACGCTTCTGGCCAGCCTAAGCTGTTAGATTTCGGCATCGCGAAAATCATCGACGACAAGAATGATTCACGCACACTCGTGCGGATGCTTACGCCCGAGTATGCCAGTCCCGAACAAATCAGGGGCGAAGCGCACAATACGGCGACGGACATTTATTCGCTTGGCGCCGTCCTCTCAAACTTGCTCAAGATCGCCGCTGCGAACGCTTCCGGGCGACGTGCCAGCGAGTTGCCCAAAGATGTCGAATGTATTGTTCAGAAAGCGTTGAGGGCGGAACCCGAAGAGCGCTACGTCACTGCAGATGCATTCGCCGAAGACATCCAGGCGTTCTTAGACAATCGGCCCGTTCAGGCTCGCGCCGGCACTGGATGGTACCGCGCGAGAAAATTTCTGCGGCGCTACTGGATGCCCGCGACTGCCGCGGCCGCGGTCATCCTAAGTCTTGCTCTCGGCTTGTTCATCGCCAACCGTGAGCGAGTCATTGCGCAACAGCGATTTTCGCAGGTGCGAGATTTATCCAACCAAATGTTTAAGCTGGACGACGAGATACGCAATCTTCCTGGCGCGACCAAAGCGCGGCACGCTCTGGTAGCGCTTTCGCTTGAGTATCTCGAGCGTTTGGGACAGCAAGCTCAGAACGATAAAGATCTCGCGCTCGAAATCGGATCCGCCTATCTCTCCGTGGCGCAGGTTCAGGGAGTCCCGGGCAATAGCAACCTGGGCGAGCTTTCTGCTGCCGGCGAGAGCCTGGCGAAAGCCGACGCGATGATCGGCAGAGTTCTCAATACCGCGCCGCTCAATCAAATTGCGCTTCTTACATCGGCTGAAATCGCCCACGATCGCATGATCATTGCCGATACCTTGCGCCACAATGACGAGGCACTCGGCTTTGCGCAACGGTCCGCAGAACGTCTGGAAACGTTGTTGCGTTTGAATGACTCAAAAAAACGCGATCCCGATATCGGCCGGATGTATCTGAACATCTCGCTGGAAGATTCCAATTTGCATCGGTTCGACGACGCGGTTCGATATGCGCGGCGCGGCGTAGATATTGGGCGCCAGGCCAAGCGAAACGATTACGTTGCCGCCGGATTGAGTATGTTATCGAACGCGCTGCGCTTTCGCGGCGACTTGGACGAGGCATTGAAAATCACGCAGGAAGCTAGAGCCTTCCAGGAATCGCGCCCAGATGACTATGCGCGCCAAAACAACCTCATTGTGGTCATCTGGCGTGAAGGCCGTATCCTCGGCGAAGATGGCGAGATCAATCTCAACCGGACGGCCGAAGCAGTCAAAGCCTTCGAGAGGGCTTACGAGTTGTCTGACCGCCTGGTACGACGCGACGCAGCGGATTATGCCAGCCGTGCGCGCTTTGTGGCTGCGGCCCGCGACTTGGGAGACATCTTGCGTCATTCGAATCCCGAACGCGCTCTTGAGGTGTACGATGCCGGACTACGCCGCTCCGCCGAGATTAACAACAATGAATCTGCGCGCGACCGCGTGCGCCTTCTCGCGGATTCATCCTACGCTCTCCGGGCACTGCACCGTAACACTGAGGCAAAGCAGAGAATCGATGCAGCCTTCGATCTTCTGACGAAACTAAAGGCGTGGCCTGCTCAATCGATTCGTCCCGGCGATGAAGCCGGCTTTGCTCTGCGCGCGCTGGCCGATCATTACGCCGGCAGCGGGATGATTTCGAATGCAATCGAAAAGTACCAGGAACTTCTCGACAAAATACTCGCCTCGAAACCGTCGCCTGATGCCGACCTGAGAGACGCAAACAGGATCTCGGGAATCGAAGCCGCTCTTTCAGCGCTCGAAAGGAAGGCCGGCAAAAACGAAGCCGCGGCCGAGCTCGACCGCAGGCGCCGCGAGTTGTGGGGACACTGGAGTACTAAGCTTCCCAACAACGCCTTTATTGAACGACAATTGGCAGCGCTCTCCACAAACTAACGCGAATCGCGCCAAAAACATGCGTGGATTAACCACAATGAGAGCCATTGTGAGAACCCGGCCGCAATTCTCTTCGAGAGAAACGATAAAAGCTCTAAATACACTTCTGAATTGGATCGCGATAAAAAGGCCGGAATTGGGGCTGGTCTAATTTATGCGCCATGTTTCTTTCCAAGGCACGCGCGGCCATAGCAACTCTGCTGATTCTCGCCGGGATTGTCGTAGTTTCTAGAATGGTGACCGGCCAGTTTCCGCCGTCACCGAGCCGGGCATTCATCCCTAACGGGACTTCGTTTCTCAACCCAGGCGGCGCTTGTCTGACCTACCGCACCGTCGGCGGAGGAATCGATCTAACAGGCTATTCTTCCAAAGGCTGGGAACCAACGGCCGAAGTTGTGGCTCGTGCCACCAGCCGAGCGACGGCATGTCGGTGTCTGGCTCGAAAGCGGTTCCCTCGGGCGCGGATTACGCGGTCACCGCCGTCAGCAATCCATACGTCTGCAGCGAGACCGATATAATCTCGCAGTACCGCCGGGCATTGCCGTCCACGAATCTTCGGTTCTTAAGCACCGTGATGTTTGACGGCCGCGAATCCACTCCGCTCACTGGCACAACCAAAATCGTCTACACGAACTATCCAGCGTCGCTCCAAAGCGACTTGGCCCACCAGTCACTTGACGCCACCGTCGGCCACGCGCAGGGCAACGGCACGAGGCCGACAACCGCCGAACAACAGAAAATCGTCAACTTCGAGATCGCGTTATTCACCTCGCAATCCTTCAGCTTCTTCACCGGACCTCTGAACTCCGCGGGCGGAAATGGCAGGCCCTTGCCCCTGATCACGCAGCCATTCTTCATCACCATGAACTCGAGCATTCATGCTG
>DASQJA010000322.1:0-2683 GCA_035631275.1 Bryobacteraceae bacterium | reverse complement strand
TTTCCGGAGGGGTTCTTAGTGATCGGGGATGCACTATGCACCTTTAATCCGATCTACGCTCAAGGAATGAGCGCAGCTGCACGACAGGCGCAACTATTGCACCAGCTTCTGTCTGAACGCGCAGAGCAATCAAGCGGATTGGATCGGCTTGCTTTCCCCTTTTTTTCTAAAGCCGCTAATTTGAACAGGACTCCGTGGGATCTGGCGGCCGCTTTCGATTTCGCGTTCCCTCAGACCCGCGGCGAACGGCCGGCAGCACTGGAAGAGCGCGCACGCTACTTTGCTGCACTGGATAAGCTTCAGCTCGAAGATCTTGAGGTGCGACGGCTAGTCACAGAGGTTTATCAGCTACTCCGGCCGCTGTCCGAATTGCAAGAAGAGCCATTGCGCAGCCGCATTCTCGCTCAATTCCAGACTTAACGTCGTTCGACCAAATCTACTGGTTGCCACCTCGCGTTTTCAGCGGAGTCTCCCTCCGGGGCGGCGCCTGGGTTTTTCAGGACACGGGCCCTCGGCCATAAGAAGCAGCTGTCGTGAGCGCACGCCCGCTTCCGAGCGGTGCCGACACGCCGTAGAGTCAGTAGGCACATTTTCTGCGGTCGTACTCGGCATTTGCCGAAGAGGCTTGGTCCCATGTCGGATGCATGCGAGCTCTGCGGGGGCAGTGTCAGCAAAAAACTGCTTGCAGTGCAGCGCCGGTCCTGCGGTGATTTATAGAGAATGCGCCAATGGTCACAAGCAGCATCGCGTGACGAGCGATCCTGAACTGCGGAACCGCGCTGCGAAAGACAAAGCATCCACGAAGGCCTTCGTGGCGATTGAACTATGCGATTGTCCATCGTCGGTCAGAATCGGAGCGTCAGCCATGACAACAGCATCGATATTGCGAACCAAGAACTATAGCCGCCGCGCCCGTACGGCGGTCGCCGGCCTGGCGATCTCGGTTCTCATCACGGCATGGCCTCTGACCGCGCATGCGTGGGCCTGGGGAACCGACAGCCCGGAGCTGGCGGACCGGATGACCGAGCTGCTCGATGTCAAGCCCAACGCCACGGTCGCAGAAATCGGAGCAGGTCACGGCTACATGGCAGTGCGGATGGCTGAGAAAGTGGGACCGGCAGGTCACCTCTACGCCACTGAAATCGATCCCGACGAGTTGATCGAGATCCCCAAGCGCGCCAGCGCGGCCGGGCTCGCGAACGTCACAGTCGTAAAGGCCACCGACACCGACACGGGACTGGCTCCCGGCTGCTGCGATGCCATCTACATGACCGACGTCTACCACCACTTCACGGACCCGATTGCCAGCGATAAGAGCATGTTTGCCGCACTCAAACCGGGTGGACGCTTATTCATTTCGGACTTGTACCCGACTTGGCTGTTCTCCTTCTGGACTACGAATGCGATGCGGCGGAATTTTGGCGGCCACGGCGTCGCCGAACCGCTGCTCGAGAGCCAGCTCACCGGCGCCGGGTTCCGATTGGTCCAGGAGATTCCGAACTATCCTTCGAAATGGCCGCTGACAAGTTACTCGGTGGTGATGGAAAAGCCCGGGACCATATCCAGCGCCGCGGCGCATTGAGCTACGCGCGAGGGCGTCGACTCGCTTTCGCACGTGTCGATCATGACCGCGGACTTAAGTAGCCGTCTGATAAGAAAAATCGGATGGAGCAGCGCGGCTGCGGTCGTCATGGCCAACATGGTCGGTACCGGCATCTTCACCACGACCGGCTTTATGGCACGCGACCTTGGCTCGGCTTGGGAAATTCTCGCAACTTGGATGGCGGGTGGGATGATCGCGTTGTGCGGCGCTCTCGCGTACGGGGAACTCGGTGCCGCGCTTCCCGAAGCTGGAGGCGAGTACATCTACTTGGGCCAGGCGTACGGGCCACTGCTGGGGTTCCTAAGCGGATGGACCTCGTTCTTCGCGGGATTCAGCGGCGCAATCGCCGCGGCGCTACTTGGCCTTGCAGGCTATCTCGATCGGCTGGCACCCGGGATTGCGGGAGCCGGTGTCGATGCACGCGTGGTCGCGCTGGCGGCTCTTTGGGTCCTGACTGCGGTGCACTGTTTAGGAGTCGGTCCGGGCGGTCGGCTTCAGACGACTCTCACCGCGGGCACGGTTGGCGCAATCGTCCTGATGCTGGCTGCCGGATTCTCCATAGGCCGCGGCTCACTTTCGAACTTCACATCATCGGCACGCGCGCACGGCAGCCTCGCGGTATCCCTGATACTTGTCTTGTACGCGTACAGTGGCTGGAATGCGGCCGCCTATCTGGCAGGCGAGATCAGTGATCCTTCGCGCGCAGTTCCACGTGCATTGCTCAGCGGAACCGCGGTGGTTGCGGCGCTCTACGTTGCACTCAACGCGACGTATTTCTACGCGCTCCCGGTCGCGAGGCTGGCGGGTGTGCTTGCCATCGGAGAGACCACCGCCGATGCACTGTTCGGCCCCGGTGCCGCGCGCCTCGTCGCAGCGACGATCGCGCTCGCGATCCTGTCCTCGGCCAGCGCGATGGTGCTCGCCGGACCGCGCGTGTACTACGCAATGGCGCGGGACCGCTTGGCTCCGCGCCTGCTCGCTGCGATCGGCGCGAGCTCTGGAGCCCCAGCGCGTGCGATCATCGTGCAGAGCGCGTGGACGAGCATCCTCATCCTGTTCTTCCACACGTTCGAATCGGTG
>DASQJA010000321.1:0-2998 GCA_035631275.1 Bryobacteraceae bacterium | reverse complement strand
CTGTCAAGCTCACGCATTCTGTTCGCGATGCACTGACCCGCATTACCTGTGGGGGAGCTCCTGTCTACGTCTGGCCCGGCGGCGGAATCACGTTTATGGTGGATATAACCCGCATGCCACAAAACGCATTTGGGTACGTGCCCACGCCGGCTTTGGTGGCGCCGATCGAGTTCACATTGAAGCTGGTGGACTACTCCGCGCTCGGAGGCTACATGGAAAGCGTGCGCCCGCTCAGCTCTGTCGTATCGCATCAAGACGGGCGTCGCCGCGTTACAGCGCGCACCGATAATCCATGGCCACTTCAGGCGGAGGCTGGAAAGAAATGAATCGTCGCCTGCAAATGCGAATGCTGCCCGACGGCCGACGCCTCCATCTGCACGATGGGCCCATCGATTTGATCGTCGAGGCGTTCGGAGCACCGCAAGCAGTCACGGCAGCATATCGTGCGGCTTTCGCACGATTCGAAACAGTTCTCGACGAGCTGTGTAGCGAGCTTAGCTTCCTGCGTCAACCCTGCGTGCCCGAATCCAAGTGGCCATGCGGACGCGTGGCGCGAAGAATGATGGCCGCGACGCTGCCCTATGCTACAGAATTCTTCATCACACCGATGGCCGCCGTAGCAGGATCGGTTGCCGAGGAAGTGCTCGCTTCAATGATTGCAGCCACCGACCTCGATCGCGCATACGTAAACGACGGCGGCGATATCGCTTTACATTTAAACCCCGGTGAAAGATTCACCATTGGCATGGTGGAGCGTCCGGGCGGCCTCTCGCTTTTCGGCGCGAGCAGGTTGCGATTCGACGATCCGGTGCGCGGCATCGCGACCAGCGGCTGGCGCGGGCGAAGCTTTTCTCTTGGTATTGCAGACGCCGTTACCGTGGTCGCGGATAGGGCCGCGGCTGCTGACGCTGCCGCTACGATCATTGCCAATGCTGTCGATCTACCGGAACATCCGGCGATCGTTCGCGTTCCAGCATGCGAACTCGCACCTGACAGCGATCTAGGCCGTCGCCGGGTTACGCAGGCGGTCGGAGATTTGTCATGCACCGAAATCGATGAGGCGCTCTCGGCGGGCGTCCTGGCCGCCGAGCGACTACGTCGCGTCGGTCTCATTCGGGCCGCAGCACTTCACCTGGCGGGGGTGACCCGAGTGGTCGAAGCAATCGATCGTTTGAAGCTCTTTGAGGCCGAAAGGAGCCTGGTTCATGCCTGAGGTGGTGGTGCGCAAGAAAATCACCTGCGTCGAAGAAATCTTTCACGAGGGCGGCCGAATCACGGAAACTCCTCTTCGGCGTGCAGCGGCAATCTCAGTCATCAAAAATCCATATGCCGGGTCGTATGTCGCAAACATCGCCGGATTCATGGACGATCTCAAGCCGCTCGGCCTCGAGATGGCGAAAGACTTGGTCAGCGCGCTCGGCGGTGACGCGAAACTGGTCCAAGGCTACGGCAAAGGCGCAATCGTCGGATCGGCGGGCGAACTCGAGCACGGGGCTCTCTGGCACGTCCCCGGTGGATATGCGATGCGCGAAATCCTCGGAGGCGCCAAAGCGATCGTCGCCTCGACAAAGAAGGTTGGTGGACCGGGCACGCGGCTCGACGTCCCGATCACCCACGTCAACGCCTCCTATGTGCGCAGCCACTTCGACGCGATGGAAGTCGGCGTGAACGACGCTCCACGAGCCGACGAGATACTGCTCGCCCTGGTGATGACCACTGGCCCCCGCGTTCATGCCCGCGTCGGCGGTCTCAAAGCATCCGAGATCAAAGGGGAAGACGGCCTGAGGTAAGACTACAAAGATGAAAGCGAAGATCCGCAAGCTTGCCACGTTCGTAGAAGAAACAAGAACCGAGATGGACCGCGAAATTTCTCCTCCCACGCGAAAAGCCGCCGCCGTTGCCGTGATCGAGAACCCGTGTGCAAGCAAGTATGTCGAAGACTTGTCAGAACTCATGGCGATCGGCGAAGAGCTCGGCGAACTGCTCACCGCTCGTGCAGTCGCTGCGTTGGGGATTCCCGGACCGTCGGCCGAGAGCTACGGCAAAGCTGCCGCCGTCGGTGAGAATGGAGAACTCGAACACGCTGCTGCTATCCTGCATCCGAAACTTGGCACCCCGGTCCGCCGGGTGCTCGGCAAAGGCGCCGCCCTGATTCCATCCTCGAAAAAGCGCGGCGGTCTTGGCGTTGTTCTCGACATTCCCCTCGGCCACAAAGATGCCGCCTTCGTGCGCAGCCACTTCGATGGTATGGAGGTTCGCCTCAATGACGCTCCGCGCGCCAACGAAATCATGGTTGCAGTTGCTGTCACAGACAGTGGCCGTCCACTGCCTCGAGTAGGGGGACTCACCAAGGATCAAATCAAAGGAGAAGACGGACTCCGCTAACCCGCCGCCAGCGGGAAGTGTGGAGACAGCCATCCTCGGCTGTCCCGGGCCGTGAGGCCCGGAGTTGTGGTTTTCGAAATCAAGGTGCCCGCATCAGAAAAGAAAAATCATCCACTCTGTAGATGACCTTGCCGGGCGAATCGGGAATAGCAGTCGCCTTGCCCGCGCGGACTGCATCAAACGCCGTCACCAATCGAGGAAGAACAGAGGGCGGCGCCACCGGAACATTATGTGCTCCCAGCACCAGTTTGACCTGCGACGCCAAAGTTGCCAGCTTCCGGATCGATGCCCGATAAGCCTCCAGATCGGTTTCTGGTCGATACAGCCAAATCGGCGCCGGATAATACGTGTCTCCCGTGAATAGCAGTCCGTTCGCGCGATCAATCAGCGAGATCGCGTCGGGCGTGTGCCCCGGTGTTGTAATTACTTCCATCGTGCGCCTACCTAAATCGAATCTTTGGCCATCATGCAAGTAAGCAGTAATCTTCCATGGCCGCGTGGAATAGCCCTTGGCATCGAATCCCTGCGGCATCGATCCGCAAATCTGGTCTGAAGTGATTTCCGCCTGTGCGTCGGCGCGCGAACCCTTCGCGTTCCGCCGCGTGAAATCGGT
>DASQJA010000320.1:0-4447 GCA_035631275.1 Bryobacteraceae bacterium | reverse complement strand
ATCCAGATCGTGCCGGATCGCACCGAGCACGTCCTTGAGCGGCGGCAACTTGGCCCACGTTTCAGGGGTGCCGCGCATGTGATTCAGGATCAGACCGGCGTCTTGATTGGCAGCGGCGCGCGCAACGTGTGGATCGAAGGTGAGCCCGGACGGATCGTTGATGATCTGCGCGCCATGATCGAGCGCCTTCTCGGCAACCGCCGACTTGTAAGTGTCGATTGAGATTGGGACCGCTAGCTTGCCGCGCAGCCGCTTCAATACCGGAATCAGACGGCGCAGTTCCTCGGCTTCCTCCGTCGGCTTCGATCCTGGACGTGTGGACTCCGCGCCAACATCGATAATGTCGGCGCCTTGTTCTTCGAGTTCGACCGCGCGCGCGAAAGCGGCATCGGGGTCAGTGTAGTGGCCGCCGTCGGAAAAAGAATCTGGCGTTACATTGAGCACGCCCATGATCAGCGTGCGCTCGCCGGTGAGTAATTCACGATCGCGGATTTTCCAGACGAACGGGCGTCGGGTCATTTGGCAGGCTCGAGCCGTTTCCACTTCTTGCCGACGCGCATTACAACGGGCCGCTCGATCTTGTATGAGAGCGCCGTGATCTTCTCGCCGTCAATTTCCACAGCGCCGGATTTGATCTTACGCTCGGCATCGGTGCGCGAATCTGCCATCCCGGTCCCGACAACAATTTTGGGCAGGCTCGAGCCCCATTCAATCGACACGGTCATCGTTTCGATGTCCGCCGGCTGCTGTCCCTCTCGAACTTCGCGGTCAAAGGCGTCCTGCGCTTCTTGCGCCGTTTGCGCCGAGTGGAAATCGGCGACAATCTGCCGCGCCAACGCCTGCTTTGCGGCCATGGGTTCGTTTTGCGCCCGTAGGGCGGCGATTTCCGACGTCGTCTTATCGGTCAACAGCTCATAGTAGCGCCACATCAGCTCGTCGCTGATGCTCATAACTTTGCGAAACATGATTTTCGGTGGCTCATTCACGCCAATGTAGTTGCCTTTCGACTTGGACATCTTTTCGACGCCGTCCAATCCTTCGAGAACGGGCGTCGTTGCGACGATCTGCGGCGGCTGGCCTGATTCGCGCTGGATTTCACGGCCGACCAGGAGATTGAATTTTTGATCCGTGCCACCCATTTCGACATCGCAGCGCAGCATCACCGAATCGTAGGCCTGAGCCAGCGGATACAGCAACTCGTGGATCGAGATCGGCGCGCCTTCCTTATAGCGATTCGCAAAATAGTCGCGTTCCAGTATCCGCGCCACTGTGTACTTCGAGCAGAGCCGAACTACATCCTCGAATTTCAGCGGCGCAAGCCACTCGCTGTTGAATCGCACCTCGGTCTTCTGCGGATCGAGAATCTTGAACACTTGCGCCTTGTAGGTTTCGGCGTTCTCATCGATTTGCCCACGCGTCATGGGCGGGCGCGTGGTGTTGCGGCCCGTGGGGTCGCCGATAATTCCCGTCATGTCGCCGATCAAGAAGATCACTGTGTGCCCGAGATCCTGAAAATGTTTCATTTTGCGCAGCAGCACGGTGTGCCCGAGATGCAGATCGGGTGCGGTGGGATCGAAGCCGGCCTTCACGCGCAAGGGGCGACCGGTTTTCTGCGATTCCGTGAGCCGTTCGCGCAGCTCTTCTTCGCGGATCAGTTCGGCCAGACCCCTCTTGAGGTAGGCAAGCTGTTCTTCAATGGACACGATCCTATTATCGAGGGGACAGGTGCTAGGTGTCAGGTGTTAGGTTTCTGATGAGGTTGGCCACCAGCGCGGGGGATTCCATCGGGATGAAGTGCGTGTTGTCGGGCAGATACAGATCCTTGGCGCTTCGAAAGCGGGCTGCGAGAGCCGGATCGGTGGGCGAACCGCGCATGACCTGCCTCGGATCCGTCACCTTCGGCGCGCGCACGATCTCTACTGGAATCTCGACCTGGGAAACCTCAGCGGAAATGTCGGCCTCCGGCAGCGCCCCCAATTCATAAATTTCCGCTTCCACGGAAGGCGGACACGCCAGGCGAAAGCCTGCGCCGTTAGGAACCAGGCCGTACTCGCAGTAATCCCGCAGCACCTGGCGATCCCAGGTCGCAAACGGCATCCGATCCTGGAAGCTCTCGAACATCTCCTCGGGCGAGCTCCATTGATCGCGGCGCCGCGCGACGAATTGGGCCGCTTTCCACGGGCCGATGTATTGTTCCTTCGGCCGGATCACCGGATCGATGAGCAGCAGCGTCCCGAAGGCGGCCGGATGTTTCGCCGCCGCTAGGGTCGCTGCATACCCGCCCATGGAGTGGCCCACGCCGACCGCGCCCCGGAGCCCAAGCGCGTCCGCTAGCGCCGCCGCATCTTCGCCGAAGGTCCGCCAATGATATGGAGGCGTCTTTGAACTACGGCCGTGTCCGCGAAAATCAATCGCGAATGTGTGACGTCCCGGGAGATGCGAGATCACCTGATCCCATGCGCGCGAATGCATTCCAGTGGCATGACAAAATAGAACCGCTGGGCCTTCGCCAGGCCACTCCCAAACGGTGACATCGGCGCCGTTGATTGTCGAGTTGTGTTCGTGAGGCACGCAGAATCTAGCGTGCCAAATTATCGGACCTGATGCTCAGCGTTTTGCTGCTCGATGCTGATGGGGGCCGCCCGGGGAATCTCATAGACCATATAGTCTTCGTCCACGTACGTGTCTCCGATCTTTAGGGCATGCCGCTCGCGGCCGAAAACCTCGAATCCGGATGACAAGTACAACCGCCGGGCAGCGGTTTGTTCCACGCCCACCGTCAGCATCACCTGCTCTAGGCCGTCCAGCAAAGATGCGCGATGGAGAAGTTCATCCATCAACTTCCGCGCGATACCCAAGCCGCGATGCTCGGGCTTTACGTACACCCCCCACACCCGGCCCTTATGCAAATCCTTGCGATTCTCGTTGCGCGCAAATCCGATGCTTCCGCCCAAGGCCCCATCCACAAACGCGCCCAGGACAAAATTTCCCTCCCCGGCGGTGAGCCTTTTACGAATTGCATCAACCGAGATGGCACGGTGCTCCTCCGAAGAAGAGCCAAATGCACGCGGTTCAGTCTCCAGCGCTTGCAGCCGGAGGTTCCAGAAGGCCTGCGCGTCGGCAGTTCCGAGCTGACGAATTTCGATGGCCATTGCTAATTTCATACTAGCGATCCCAGCACGCTGAAGCGATCTGATTAAGCCTATGATGGTCGTATGCGGTCTGCGCCACTCCTAGCCTTGCTAGTGCTTGTTGGTTGCGTTCGGGGCCAAACGCCGTCCGCCGATCCTGATTCCTCCGAACAAAAAAAGATTCTCGCCGACGCCGCCGAATTCGCACTGCGTCACGAACAAAGCCTTCCCAACTTCCTTTGCACGCAGACTACGCAGCGCTTCATCGACTACAGCGGAAAGAGCGGCTTTCGTCCCGTCGATCTCATCGTCGAGCGCCTTACTTACTTCGAACACAAGGAAGACTATAAAGTTTTCGAAATAAATGGAGTTCCATCGAATCTTTCGCACCACGAAGTCGGTGGGACCACGTCATCGGGCGAGTTTGGCTCCATCCTGAAGGGGATCTTCTGGCCGGAAGCTAACGCGCAGTTTACCTGGGAGCGATACTACACGCTGCGGGGCCGCAGGATGCATGTTTATTCCTATCGTGTGCCGGCATCGCAGTCCGATTATCATGTCGTGGTTCCGATGAAGAAACTCGACCTGGTGACTTCCTACCACGGTTTGATATTTATCGATGAACGGAAGCACTTTGTGCACCGGATTACGCTCCACCCGGACGACATTCCGGCGAGCTTTCCCGTTCAGGAAATCGCCCTGGTGCTGGACTACGAATACACGCGCATCGGCGGCTCCGATTATCTGCTTCCCCTCGAGTTCGAGCTGCGCTCGCGCGAAGGGTCGCGCCTGATCAAGAACGACGTGACCTACGACGGCTACCGGAAGTTCGAAGCCGACACCTCGATCTCATTCGGATCGCAAAAATCTCCTGAGAAATAGGGCGGCGGATTCAGCTCATTGTCGCCAGCCGTTCCAGCGCCCCGCCGGTGACGCGATAGATGGTCCATTCATCTTTCGCGGCCGCTCCAAGGCTGCGATAGAACTGGATCGAGGGCTCGTTCCAATCGAGCACGGACCATTCCAGTCGCCCACAGCCGCGCTCGACGGCGATGCGCGCCAGATTCACGAGCAACGCCTTGCCGATCCCTTTGCCGCGATGTTCTGAGTCGACGAAAAGGTCTTCGAGATAGATGCCGGGCCGCGCGAGGAAGGTCGAAAAGTTATGGAAGTAGAGCGCGAATCCCACCGGTTCGGCTCCCCAGTACGCGAGCAGCACTTCCGCATAAGAGCGTTCGCCAAAAAGACTCTCGCGCAGCGCGGCTTCGGTAGCGACAACTTCGTGCGAAAGTTTTTCGTACTCGCCGAGCTTTTGA
>DASQJA010000319.1:0-6040 GCA_035631275.1 Bryobacteraceae bacterium | reverse complement strand
ACCGCACCCGGAAAGGAATCGCGTTCAACGATCGTTACTTGGCCGCAATGCTCGGCCAGCGACCGCGCGCAAAGCAACCCGGCCATGCTCCCGCCGATAATGATAGCGTGATCCATGGTTCACCCCAGCGAACGATTGTATAGGAAGCAGGCGAATTTTTCCCACCGAATCAACAAGCGAATTTCCACATGAGCTCCCCTGTAGTCTATATGCAAGAGTGAAATTCAGTTCGTCCGCGTTTCCCACCTTTTTCTGAATTCTTAAGATTATTGCACCTCCGCCGCAAAAACGCGATATGCGTCATCTCCGTTCTAATCAGCACGAATGTCGGCCTGGACACGCTTTTTGGCTTCTTTTGGGAATTGATAGCACCACACTGCGCTCCGCCCGCTCCCCACGCGACCAATCCGGGATTCCCCTCCCGCGCAAACGTATGATGTGACCCACAAAGTTACAATGAATGCGGAGGCAGACCCTCGATGATTCTGCAGGCCCCCCATTCCGTCGACAACGAGATCAATCCATGGCTCGCCGCTGAAGCGCGCTTTGATGAAGCCGCCGAGCTTCTCGCTCTCGACGACGGGCTCCGCAAGGTACTCCGCACGCCTTCTCTCGAGCTCACCGTCAATATCCCCGTGCAACTCGACGACGGACGCCTCGAAGTCTTCACGGGTTATCGTGTGCAGCACTCGGTGGTGCGCGGTCCCTCAAAAGGCGGCATCCGCTTTGCTCCCGATGTCACGCTCGACGAAGTGCGCGCGCTGGCTGCGTGGATGACGTGGAAATGCGCGGTGGTCAACATCCCGTTCGGGGGCGGCAAAGGCGGAGTCATTTGCGATCCGAACGTGCTCTCCGATGGCGAACTAGAGCGCATTACGCGCCGCTACACCTCCGAAATTATGGACATCATCGGACCTGATCGCGATGTCCCGGCGCCCGATGTCAACACGAACCCGCAGACCATGGCTTGGATCATGGACACCTACGCCATGCACAAGCGCCAGGCGAGCACCGCGGTCGTGACGGGGAAACCGCTCTGGCTCGGTGGATCGCGAGGGCGAACCGAAGCCACCGGCCGGGGCTGCATGGTGGTCACGCTCCAAGCGCTGCGGCGCTTTCAAATCGAGCCGTCAGAGGCGCGGGTCGTCGTGCAAGGTTTTGGGAACGTCGGCAGTAACGCGGCGAAGCTGATGGCGCGCTCGGGATTCAAGGTCATCAGTATCATCGAATATGATGGCGCAGTGTACAATCCGCACGGCCTGGATATCGAGGCGCTGCTGAAACATCGCCAGGAAACCGGCTCCATCACAAGTTTCCCCGAAGCCGAAGACATGAATAAGTATGAGGCCATGTTCCTCGATTGCGAAGTTTTACTGCCTGCGGCGCGAGAGAACGTGATCACGTCCGCCAACGCGGAGCGCATCAAAGCGCGCATTATTTGCGAAGGCGCCAACGGCCCTACCACCGCCGAGGCGGACCTCATTCTACGCGACAAGAAGATTTTCGTGATGCCCGACATCCTCGCAAACGCCGGCGGCGTCACTGTTTCGTATTTCGAGTGGGTTCAGGACCGGCAGGGATTCTTCTGGAATGACCAGCTCGTGAACGGTCGGCTCGACGAAATCATGGTGAACAGCTTCAATGACGTGGTCGGATATGCGGACAAGCACAATGTAACCAACCGGCTGGCCGCGTATATGCTCGCGATCGATCGCGTCGCATACGCGCTCAAAACTCGCGGCATCTATGCCTGATCCCGGGCAGACTGCGGCAGTGCCCAGCGCGCCGCCTCCCGACGCCTCGTCGTCCTCCCCCACGACGCCGCTGATGCGGCAGTATCACTCGATCAAGCAGCAGGTTCCGCACGCCCTTCTCATGTTCCGGCTGGGCGATTTCTACGAGCTTTTCTATGAAGACGCGGTCACCGCGGCGCGTGAGCTCGAGATCACTCTCACCGCGCGTAACAAAGAGAAGGGTCAGCCGATTCCAATGTGCGGCGTGCCGTATCACTCGGCTGAAGGCTATCTGGCGCGCCTGATCCAGAAAGGCTACCGGGTTGCGATTTGTGACCAGATGGAGGAAGCCGGCCCTGGCAAGAAGCTGGTGAAGCGCGAAGTGACGCGCGTCGTCACACCGGGAACAACGATGGAATCCGGACTCGTGCGATCGCACGAGAACAATTACCTTGCTGCGGTCGCGCGGAACGGCACGCGCGCGGGCATGGCGCACGTCGATATTTCTACCGGAGAATTTCGCGCCACCGAGCTCGAACTGAGCGACCTTCGGGCGGCGCTCGAAAATCTGAATGTACGCGAGGTGCTGGCGGCGGAATCCGCGGAGAATCTCCCCGGTTTCAAGTCGCCGATTGACGACTGGGTCTTCGGACTCGACTACGCCGATCGCACCTTGCGCGAGCATTTCCGCCTGCTGACACTCGACGGATGCGGGCTGGCGGGCAAGTCGCTGGCAGTCTCGGCGGCCGGCGCTATTTTGCACTATCTGCGTGAGACGCAGAAGTCCGCGCTTGATCATCTGGAGCCGCCGTCGTTCTACGATCGCTGCGACTCGATGGTGCTGGATTCGGTGACGGTCCGAAATCTGGAGTTACTCGAACCGTTGTTCGCGGGTGAAAGCAGGTCCTCGACGCTGGTTCACGTCCTCGATCAGACATCGACCGGAATGGGCGGCCGCCTGTTGCGGCATCGCCTTCTGCGGCCATGTTTGCAACTCGAGGAGATCGAGGCGCGGTTGGAATCGGTGGAAGAATCCTCGAAGGCGACCATCGCACGGTCGGAGATTCGGAAGCTGTTGGGCGGCGTCCTCGATCTTGAGCGTTTGCTCGCGAAGTTGACGCTCGGCACCGCTGGGCCGCGCGAGCTGCTCGCGCTCGGACGGTCTTTAGCGCTGGTCCCACAGATCAACGAGCGTGCATCCGGCTTTACTTCAGCTCGTTTGAAGCAGATTCACTCCGAGCTTGATGAGATTGCTGAAGTGCGTGACCGCGTTCTGACCGCGATCGCCGAGGAGCCGCCGGCAAATCTAGCCGATGGCGGAACGATCCGGCCGGGCTTCCATCCCGAGCTCGATCAACTGCGCGATATCAGCCGCAACAGCCGCCAGTACATTGCCGAGATTGAGGCACGCGAGCGGTCGCGCACCGGCATTCAGTCGCTGAAGGTTCGGTTCAACAACGTCTTCGGTTATTACCTCGAGATTTCGAAAGCGAACCTGCACCACGCGCCGTCCGATTATGAGCGCAAGCAGACGCTCGTCAACGCCGAACGATTCACAACGCCGGAACTGAAAGTGCTCGAAAGCAAGATCCTCGACGCCGAGGAAAAGATGCTGGCGCTCGAGCGCGAGATATTTCAGGATCTGCGGCTCTTCGCCGCTCAGCACGCCGCGCGGATTCGCAAGACGGCGGCGGCGATTGCGGAGCTCGATGTCACCTGCTCCCTCGCGCAAGTTGCGGCGGAGAATCGCTATGTCCGGCCGAAGTTTTCTGATTCCTCCGAAGTTCGCATCGTCGCAGGGCGTCATCCGGTGATCGAGAAGCTGGCCGAACACGAGGCTTTGCGGTTCATTCCGAACGATCTGTACTTCGATCCCGATCAGTTCATCCAAGTGATCACCGGACCGAACATGGGTGGCAAGTCGACCTATCTTCGGCAGGCCGCGATGATTGTGATCCTCGCGCAGATGGGATCGTTTGTCCCGGCCGATTCGGCCACTCTCTCGATTGTCGACCGGGTTTTCACGCGCATCGGGGCATCGGACAATTTGGCGCGCGGCCGGTCGACCTTCATGGTTGAGATGACGGAAACCGCCGTCATTTTGAATACCGCGACCGAACGCAGTCTGGTGGTGCTCGACGAAATCGGCCGCGGTACGGCAACCTACGACGGACTCGCGCTGGCCTGGGCGGTGATCGAGCACATCCATCAGCGCATCCGGGCGCGTACCCTGTTCGCCACACACTATCACGAACTCACCGAGCTGGCCGATCAGTTGCCGGGAGTTCGCAACCTGCATGTGTCCGTCAAGGAAGCGGGCGATCAGGTGATCTTCTTGCGCAAGGTCGAGCCGGGCCGTGCGGATCGGAGCTATGGAATTGAGGTGGCGCGCCTGGCCGGTCTTCCAGTTTCGGTGATCGAGCGCGCCCGCGACATTCTCGCGCTGCACGAACGCTCCGAGCACGCCGTGACCGAAGAGCTTTCGCCGCAACCGCCGGGTCCGATGCAGATCCAACTTTTTGAGGCGGTGAACCATGCAATCGCCGAGCGAATCCGAAATCTGAAAGTCGACGAACTGCGGCCAATCGAAGCGCTGCAATTGCTGAACGAATTGCAGCAGGAGCTGAAGCGCAATTGAGACGGCCCGCTGTATGAGAGTTGCCGGCCTGATCAGCGGCACGTCGGCCGACGGCATCGACGTCGCAGTCGTCGATATCGGAGAGCGCATCCAGGTTGTCGCAACAAACACGGTTCCTTATCCTCCCGATGTTCATGACGCGATCTTGAACGTACCGGATGTTCCCACCGCGTCGCGACTCAATTTTCTGCTCGGCGAGCTTTTCGCCGAAGCGGTGATGAAGTGCGGTGTCCGGCTGGAGACGATCGACCTGATCGGTTCGCACGGCCAGACGATTTTTCACGAAGGCGAACCGGTGGAATTTCTGGGACGCAGGGTCGCGAGCACATTGCAGATCGGCGAACCCGCGGTGATCGCCGATCGCACCGGAGTCGAAGTGATCTCGGATTTTCGCACCGCCGATGTGGCAGCAGGAGGCAAAGGCGCTCCGCTCGTCCCGTTTCTCGACTACGAATTGTTTCGGCATCCTTCTATCGCGCGCGTGGCGCTCAACATCGGAGGCATCGCCAACATCACGGTCATTGCGGCGGGCGGGGAGCCCGAAGACGTGATTGCGTTCGATACCGGGCCGGGCAACATGGTGATGGACGCAGTTGCGCCGCCATTCGATCGCGACGGCGAGCGTGCTCGAGCCGGCCGCATAAACCAGGCACTGCTCGATCGGCTGTTAGCTGATCTTTACTATGAGCGCAAGCCTCCGAAATCCTGCGGGCGGGAGCAATATGGCGCCGACTTCGTTCGCAGCACCAGGATCGATATCGCAACGGCGACGGAACTGACTGCGCGGACGATTGCGCTTGCCATCGCGCGCTACCCGGGCACGCGCGAAGTGATCGTCTCTGGCGGCGGCGCGCACAACCGGTTTCTGATGGAGCGGCTGCGCGCCCTGATTCAAGCGAAGCTTACCACGTCGGCAGAGTTCGGCATCGATGTCGACGCCAAGGAAGCCATCCTGTTCGCACTGCTGGCATACCAGACGCACCGGCGGCGCGCGAGCAATCTTCCATCGGCGACAGGGGCATCCAAGCCAGTCATTCTGGGCAAGATTTCGCCGCAAGCCTGACGGAACAAACGGGGAGCGTGAAGCGTTTTCTTCAATGATTGGGGAGAAACGAAAATGTTCTGCACAAAATGTGGGACTGAGACGAAGGACACCGATAAATTTTGCTGCGAATGCGGGCTCTCGACAGGCCGTGCTCCGCGGCCCGAACGCCAAGAGCGGTTATCGCGACCGATGCATGAGGCCAAGGTCGCGGGCGTGTGCGCGGGTTTTGCGCGATACTTGAACGTCGATATCACGCTGATTCGTATTTTATGGATCGTGATGTTGGTTTGGCCGCTGCCGTTGTTCGGCCTGGTGCTGTACATCGTGGCTTGGATCGTCATGCCGAAGGATCCGGTGGCTGCAGTTCAGCCCGTACGCGCAATGAACGGCTAGTATTCGGTTGCAGTTGAATTTGCCGCGCGGAGGCGATTTGGATGTGATGGCGCCGTCGTCGGCACGAGTAACGACGCGGCACGCACGAGTGCGTGCGCCACATTAACTGTGCTCGCCGGCGTCGGAATGATAGTAGGTGTACTTGTTGTAGAGCTCGCCAAAGCGCGCGCCGTTGACTACGATACCGATGACATTGTCCTGACAGAGCGCCTGGCGAGCGCGGGCCATGGA
>DASQJA010000318.1:0-10445 GCA_035631275.1 Bryobacteraceae bacterium | reverse complement strand
GGGACTCTCCGAGTGCGAGCGCGGTGGCTTCGGCGATCTCCTCGGCGCCGTCGTATAAAAACTGCGCGACGAATTCAAGCGAAGGGGCGGGGGCCATTCTGAGTAGGGCCGAGAAGCATTCCGACATTACTTCAGTGCTCGCATCGCCGCTTAGAGCTTTGAAGCGCAGCAGGAGGGCGCCTTCGCGCGAGCCCGAATCGGCGATAGCGCGGACAGCTCCTGCGCGAGCGGCGACTTGGCGATCGGCGAGCAGCGTGACACATTCTTCGAGCGCGTTCGGGTAGAGCATGCGCGCCAGGCCTTGGGCGCAGACACCACGCAGTTCCGCCGCGGCGTCGACCGGCGGGCCAAAGCTCGCTTCCATCTGGACGTGGTGGATGCCGGCGAAATAGACCTGCGCAGTGGGTTGATCGCCCGTGACTAGCGCCTTGGCGATGGCGAGCAGGGCTTTGCAGCCGGGGTCGCGTTTTGCCGGATCGCGCATCAGGGTGAGAAAGGCGTCGACCAGATCCTGGGCGAGGGCAGCGGCTTCCAGGCGCTCGACCGTCGATGCGGCTGCGGCGATTACATGGTTGCTTTTGTGGTGGAGAAAAGGTCCAAGATCGCGCTTCAGATCGTAATTCTCAGGAGTGGTGCGGATGGCGAGAATCGCCTTGAGAGCGTCTTCGGTGGCGGGTGCGCGGGGCACCTAGCTATTATGTCCGTAAAATCAATGGTTTACAATGGAAGTACGGCCCGCGACTGCGGGGGGTACGGCTTTCTTGAGTAACAGCCCGCAAAACGGAGGGCGTCGGCGTCGTTGCTTTACCGAAATAATCAGGCCGCCGCACCCTTGCGGGCGGAACTTCCTATGCACATGTGGCTACTGCGTTACGTCAGACATATTGTGACCCGATTTGCGGTATTAGTGTGCCTCGTCTCGGCAGGGCTCGCAGGCGCTTTACGTCCGCTTGGGGCGGCGGATTCGGATTTGAACACGCTGCTGAAGGGTGTCGAGCAGCGGTATAACCACGCCAAGACGTTGGAAGTTCAGTTCACGGAATCGTATAGCGTTCAGGGGCGGGCGCGCAAGAGTGAGTCCGGCGATCTGACGTTGCGCAAGCCGGGGCGGATGTTTTGGAATTACACGGCGCCGGCTGGCAAGTTTTTTCTCTCCGACGGCAAGGACGTTTATCTTTATACACCCGAGACGCATCAGGTGCAGAAGACCAAGCTCAAGGCGAGCGATGATATGCGCGCGCCGCTGGCATTTCTGCTGGGGAAGCTGGATTTCGGCAAGGAGTTTCGTGATTTCAGCCTGAAGGCGGAGGGCGGGAATTTTGTGATAGCGGCCAAGGCGAAGACCGATCAGCTTCAATACGACAAGATCGAAATGCTGATCACGCCGGATTACGAGATCCGGCGGCTGGTGGTGAACGGGCAGGATCAATCGGTGCTGACATTCCAGTTCGAGAACGAGAAGCTGAATCCGGCCGTGAACGAGGCGCTGTTCAAGTTCCAGACGCCGCAGGGCGCGACGGTGGTCGACGAAGGGGGCGCGTAGGTGGCAGAGTTCGTTCTGAAGTACGCCGACCCTCGCGGCGAAGTTCATCAGCAAGTGGCTGAGGCGGTTTCCGAAAAAGATCTGCGGGATCGCTATCAGCAGCAGGGCTTCCTGATTTATTCCATCAAGCCGCGACATGCGATCGCGGGGTTGGCGGGCGGCGGAAAGAAGAAGATCAATCTCGAAAAGTTTTTGATCTTCAACCAGCAGTTCGTGACGCTGGTGCGCGCAGGGTTGCCGATCTTGAAGGCGCTCGATCTGCTGTCGGAGCGGCTGACGGACGCCAAACTCGCGCCATACATCAAGGCGGTGCGCGAGGAAGTGAAAAACGGCGCGCTGCTCTCGGATGCTTTTGCCCGGCAGAATGTGTTTCCGCCGATTTACGTGACCTCGGTGATGGCGGGCGAGAAGAGCGGATCACTGGCCGAGGTGCTGGATCGGTTTATTGCATATCAGCGGCTTGCGCTTGCCGTTCGCAAGAAGCTGCTGATGTCGCTGATTTATCCGAGCCTGCTGATCGTGCTGGTGCTCGGGCTGATGGTGTTCCTGGTAACGTTCGTGGTGCCCAGGTTCGCCGAACTTTACAACAGCATGGCGGCGAAACTGCCGGCTGCGACCGAGATTCTGATCGCGGTAGGGACAACGGCGCGCGGCTACATTGTTTTTGCATTTGCGGCGTTGATCGTCGCGGTCGTGGCCTTCCGTTTCTGGTCGAAGACCGAGAGCGGTGAGCAGGTGGTGGATCGCTGGAGGCTGAAGCTGCCACTGGTGGGCGAGATCTGGATCAAGTACCAAGTGGCTCAGTTCTCGCGCGTCATGGGCACGCTGCTGGTAGGCGGCATTCCGCTGTTGCAGGCGATGGAGACCAGCGCGAGCTCGCTGGGCACCAAGCTACTGAAGTCGACGCTCGCGAACGCAGCGCAGATGGTGAAGGAAGGGCGGGCGCTGTCGGCCTCGCTCGCTGAGACCAAGATTTTTCCGCCGCTCGCGGTGGACATGATGGAAGTGGGCGAGTCCACTGGGGCGCTGCCGCAGATGCTGGCGAGCGTGGCGGAGTTTTACGAAGACGACGTGAACACGCGCATGACCGCGTCGCTCTCGCTGATCGAGCCAGCCATCATGATATTCATGGGGCTGTTTGTCAGCTTCGTTCTGGTGGCGTTGTACCTGCCGATTTTCTCGCTGGCAGACAGTCTGCATTAAGGAAATCCGATGGCGACTCTCGAGCAACCGCGGTTTACCGAGCCGATAGATGAGATCGCGCAGTCGAAGGCGCTGGCGGCGCGGTATCGCTGCGAATTCGTGGATCTGCGCGAGGCGCGGATCGATCACGACATTTTCCACTCGGTGCCCGTGGATCTGATGTTCCGTTACAACTTCGTGCCGATTCAGTCAGAGGGTCGGCACCTGGATATCGCGCTGGCCGATCCGCGCAATCCAGCGGTGATCGATGAGTTGTCGGTGCTCCTGCAAAAGAAGCTGCGAGTGAAGGTGGCGACGCTCTCGCAGATTTCCGATCTGCTCAAGAAAACCGAGCAGTCGCAGCGCGTGCTGGAAGAAGTGACGGAAGGCTTCACGCTGGACGTCATCGGCGAGGAAGAGAATCCTGAAGAGACGCTGTCGATCGACAAGCTGACGGCGGATAACGATATCGCGCCGGTGATCAAGCTCGTCGACACGACGATTTTCAACGCGCTGGAGCGGCGCGCGAGCGACATTCATATCGAGACGCGCGACCAGGAAGTAGCCATTAAATACCGTATTGACGGCGTACTGCACTACGCGATGCCGCCGATCTCGAAGGATTGGCACTCGACCATCATTTCGCGTATCAAGGTCATGAGCGAGTTAGATATCGCCGAGCGCCGCGTGCCTCAAGATGGCAGGTTCCGAGTTCGATACAAGAAGCGCCTGATCGACTTTCGTGTTTCCATCATGCCGACGATTCATGGCGAGGATGCGGTGTTGCGCGTGCTCGATAAGGAATCGATGAGCGAGAAGTTCGCCAAGCTGTCGCTCGAAGTGGTGGGATTTTCGGACATCGATCTCATGAAGTTTCGGCGGTACATCAAAGAGCCGTACGGGATGGTGCTGGTGACGGGGCCGACCGGGTCGGGTAAGACGACCACGCTATACGCCGCGGTCAGCGAGATCAAGAACGACGAAGACAAGATCATCACGGTTGAAGATCCGGTCGAATATCAGATCAAGGGCATCACGCAGATTCCGGTGAACGAGAAGAAGGGTCTGACGTTCGCGCGCGGCCTGCGGTCGATTTTGCGCCACGACCCCGACAAGATCATGGTCGGCGAAATTCGCGACCAGGAGACGGCGCAAATCGCGATCAACGCGGCGCTCACCGGTCACCTGGTGTTCACCACTGTTCACGCGAATAACGTCTTGGATGTGCTCGGCCGATTCCTGAACATGGGCGTGGAGCCGTATAACTTCGTGTCGGCGTTGAACTGCATTCTGGCGCAGCGGCTGGTGCGCGTGATCTGCGCCTATTGCAAGGCGCCGGTGAAATATCCGGACTCGTATTTGTTCGAGAGCGGCTTGAATCCGGAAGAATGGCGCGATGTGCCCTTCTATGAAGGGCCGGGCTGTTTCGAATGCGGCGGCACCGGGTTTCGCGGGCGCACGGCGATTCACGAGCTGCTCGACTTGAGCGAGCGGATCCGCCAGATGATCTTAGAAAAGCGTCCGGCGACGGAAATCAAGCGCGTGGCGCGCGACGAAGGGATGACGTTCCTGCGCGAATCGGCCTTGGAGAAGGTGCGTAAGGGCATCACTACGCTGAAGGAGATCAACAAGGTCACGTTCATCGAAGGATGACGTCCGCAATTCGCCATGGGCTCGTTCGCAAATTTGTTTAAGGACCCGCCGCCGACGCACGTGTTCGAGCTGTCCGAGCGCGGGCTCGCGTTCGTCGAGGTGGCAGAGCCCGGACAAGCCGGGTTTACGCCATTCCATGCCGGGGTCGTGCAGGCGTCGCCGGTTCACGACAATATCCAGCAGCCAGCCGTGGTGGAAGAACGGATTCGGGCGGCTGTTCGCGCCAACGGAAAGCAAAGGCGCCGCGCAGCACTGATCCTGCCGGATTATTGCGCGCGCGTGGCGGTGCTCGATTTCGATTCTTTTCCCGAAAGTCACGAGGAGCGGCTGGCGCTGCTGCGGTTTCGCATGAAAAAGGGTGTACCGTTCGATGCGGAGACCGCGGTGGTCAGCTACGCGATCCAACCACGGAAGAAGGACGCCGACGACACAAAAGTGGAGGTGCTGGCCGCGATTGTGGCGTCGGAGATCGTGACGCGCTACGAAGCCCCGTTCCGCGGGCTCGGGTTTCAGCCGGGGATGGTGACCACCTCGACGCTCGCGGCATTGAACCTCGTGGATGCCGATGAAAGCAGCATGTTCGTGAAGTTGAGTGGCCGCGTGCTGTCGTTGATCGTGCTGCAAGGCAGTCTGATCAAGCTGGCGCGCTGCATCGAGCTGGACACAGACCTTGCCGAGGAGATCGATTCGATTCTGCAGCCCACCGTGGCATATATTGAAGATGAGCTGAAGGCGACGCTGCGGCGGGTGTGGTTGTGCGGTTTCGATGATCAGCGGCTGGCGCTGGCACATCGCTGGCAGACCGACTGGCGCGCGCCGGTCGAGCCGCTACGATCGAAGTTCGGGACACCGAACGCGAACAACGCTGGACTGCTCGGCTATCTGGAATCGGTGGCGAGTTAGAACATGGCGATCCGTGTACCAATCAATCTATCGACCGAGCCCTTCCGGCGTGACCGGCCGGCTCTGGTGGGTTTGGCGGGAGCGGCCATCGCGTTGGTGCTGGTGCTTGGATTCCTGTTGCTGCGCATGACTTCGGAACGGCGCGAAGCGAAGCAGATGCACGAGACCATCGCGCGGTTGAACAAACAGATCCGCGAGCTGGATTCCGATCAAGCTAAGCTGAACGCGATGCTCAGGAAGCCGGAGAATGCGGCGGTGCTCGAGCGCAGCGTTTTTCTGAACACGCTCATCGAACGCAAGGCCATCAGCTGGACGAGAATCTTCGCGGATCTCGAGAAAGTAATGCCGTACAATGTACGGCTGATGTCGGTGCGGCTGCCGGAAGTGAACACCGACAACGAAGTGCTGCTGGATATGTTCGTCGGGGCGAAAGAAGTTCCGCCGGTGTTGGAGTTTCTAAAGCGGCTGGAGGCCTCGCCGCAATTCGGACCGGCGTCGGTGCTGAATTCCGCGCCGCCGTCGCAAACCGATCCGTTCTACCGCTTTCATGTGAGCGTCAAGTATGCCCAGAAACTTTAGCATCTGGCCTCCCAGCGATCCGAGGGCGCTGCTGCGTCTGGCGGTGGGGGGGTTGGTTGCGGCCAATGTTGTTGCGGCGTACGTCGTGATCTGGCCGGTGGGCGGTTCGGCGGCGCAGTTGCGGCAGCAAGCGGCGAACATGCGGATGTCGATCGTCCAAAAGCGGAATCTTCTAAAGCGGACGGAACTGCTTGCGAGCAAGATCGAGACCGGGCGCGTACAGGGCGATCAGTTCCTCGGAAGTTATTTTCTGCCGCGCCGGCGGGCTTTTTCGATGATCGTCGCCGAGATGAACGATCTGGCTAGCAAGGCCAAGATCACCCCCAAGGAAAGTTCGTTTCCAATCGAGGAAGTAGATGGCAGCGATGCTTTGCAGATGATGCAAGTGACCGCGAATTTTGAGGCAACCTATCAGGACCTGATTCACTTCATCAATCTGCTGGACAAATCGGACAAGCTGCTGGTGGTGGAAGCATTGAACGCGTCGCCGCAACAGAACGGTTCGAAGCTTAACGTAATGCTGAAGCTGGACACGTTTGTGACGGAGGACACGGCCACGCCATGAACTGGAAGCCGAGCAAGGTCGGGGCGGAGCCAAAGAAGCTCGCGATCCTGGGCGGGTTGCTGGCAGTGGCGGCGTATTTTTACTTTTCGAGCAGCAATCCGGGATCAACGGTCTCGGCCACGCCGGGAACAGCTCCGCCGGCGGTGGGTGTTGCCGCACCGGGAGAGTCCAGACGCGCCGCTGCTAAGAGGCCGGAGGGCGCTCCGAATCTTGGACCGCGCGAGTTCCGGCCCACGGTTCCCAAGAGCGTCGATCCTTCGAGTGTCGATCCGACACTGCATCTGGACGAATTGGCGGCCTTGCGGAAAGTGGAGATCGAAGGAGGAACGCGGTCGCTGTTCGAGATATTGGCCGCGCCACCAGCTCCTGTCGCTGCGATGCACGATGTTGCACCGATCAAGCCGAAGCCGCTGTTCAGCGGGCCCCTGAAGCCCCCGGATCCTCCCGATCCGCCGCCTCCTCCGAAAGCGCCGCCGATTCCCCTCAAGTTTTACGGGTTCGTGAATCAGACCAAGGGCGGCACCGACAAGCGCGCATTCTTTTTGGATGGCGAAGATATCGTGATCGCCACAGAGGGCGACACGATCAAGAAGCGATACAAGATTATCCGCATTGGCGTGAATTCGGCGACGGTGGAAGATACGACTTTCAAGAGCAACAATCAGCAGACGCTCCCGCTCGAAGCGGAGTTGAACGGGTGAGACGCCAGGGCACAAGGCGGCGCGAGGAGTCCGGCTTCGCAATGTTGCTGGTCTTCGTGATGGCGGCGGTGATCGCGATCAGCATGTATTACGAGATGCCGCGAGTGGCGTTCGAATCGCAGCGGCTGAAAGAACAGATGACGATCGATCGCGCTAGCGAGTATAAGCGCGCTATCCAGCTCTTTTACCGGAAGTACAAGACCTATCCGCAGAACCTGGACGATCTGGAGACGGCGCGCAACATCCGATTTCTGCGGCGCCGCTATAAAGATCCGCTGACGGGAAAAGATTGGCGGTTAGTGCACGTGGGTCCGGGCGGCAACTTGACCGATTCGGCGATTCAGCCGGCCAATCCAGCGCAGAACGGACCGAACGGGACGAATGCGTCGGGGACTGGCGCGGGAGGGACAGGGCAGCCTGCGGGCGCAGCGGTTGCATCTACTACGGGTGCGATTCCAGGAGCGCCGCAGATCGATCCGCAGACCGGGCTGCCGGTGAGTCCAGGGCTGAACATGGCTGCGCGCCGGCCGAGCGATCGGGCGATCGGCGCAGGGCCGGAGCTGCCGGCGAATCCGAATCCGCAGGATCCATCGCAGCCGCAGGATCCGTCGCGACAGCAGCAGCAACAGCAATACCCTGGACAGCCGGGATTTCCGGTACCCGCCTATCCCGGACAGACGATTCCAGGCCAGATGACTGCCGGACAAACGGGTCAACAGGGGCAGGCTGGACAGCCGGCGTATCCCGGAGCGCCGCAGATTCCGGGGCAACCGATTTATCCGCTGCCACAGGATCCCTCGCAGCCGCAGCAGTTCAATCAGCAGACGCCGCAATATCCGGGGTTACCAGGGCAGCCGACGAATCCCACGAATCCGCAATTGCCGCCAGGATACACACTTCAACCGGGGACTCAACTGGGACCAAACACTGTACCGCCCGGAATCACGAGCCAGGGAGTTCAGACTACTGGCGCTCCTGGCATACCGGGCGTTCCGTTTGTGCCGGGAGCGACTCCCGGCGCACCTGGCCCGAATCCTGCCGCAGGTTTGATCCAGCAGATTCTCACGACGCCTCGGCAACCTCCGTCATCGATCAACACGAATGCTGTGACGGGTGGGATGACTGGAATTGCCGGGGTGGGCGGAGTCGCCGAGGGGCAGGGCATCCACAAGATCAGCGATCATACCAAGTACAAAGAGTGGGAATTCATTTACGATATCAAGAACGATAAGACAGCGGTAGGCGCAGGCGCGGCGATGCAGAATCAGTTGCTGCAGCAACAGCAGCAGAATCAGGCGCAACCGAACTCGCCGTTTGGATCGCAGCCGAGTACAACACCGCAGCCTTCGTCGAACGGCACGGCTCCCGCAGTGGGAACGGCCGCAACTCCTACATCGCAATAAAACGGCTGGCAGTCCTTGATTGGTAGCGCCAGCGCCACCAACGAGCTTCCATTTTGCGATCTCTGGTCGCCGGGACCACGCACGCCAGCACGGAGCTTCCTAATATACCTACCGGGGTATGCTATAAAGGACAGAAGAGGAGACTATTTCTGGCCCATATTCTTCGCGATCAAAAGAAAATGCTCAACCGGGTGCGGCGCATTCGCGGACAGGTTGAGTCCATCGAAAGTGCTATCGAGCGGGGTGCAGATTGCTCGGATATTCTCCACACAATCTCGGCGTGCCGCGGCGCGATCAATGCGTTGATGGCCGAGGTGCTGGACGGTCACATCCGGTTTCACGTAATCGACCCCGACGATAATCCCAAATCTGAAAAAGCGCGCGCGACACAAGAGCTGATCGATGTCATAAAGACCTACCTTCGGTGAAATTTGAAAGGAATTACTAATGCCGGATTTGAAGCTAGTCGAGGCAAATGAAGCATTCCAGAACCACACCACGGATCACGGCCGCGAACATCAGCACCACGAGCATGAGCACGACCATGACGGCTGGCACGATGACCACGATCACGGCACAGGTTGGCAGGAGTGGGGCCGAGTAGCGTTTGTTGCGGCCCTTCTCCTCTTGGTTTGGCTGCATCTGGTTCCGCGCGCAGGCGGAATCGACATGGTGGCGATCGCCGGAGTGCTGATCGGGGGGTACCCGATTTTCAAAGAGGCAATCGCGGACCTGCTGGAGCTGCGGATGACCATGGAACTCTCCATGACGATCGCGCTGATCGCTGCGTCAGCAATTGGCGAATTCTTCACCGCGCTGTTGATCACAGTGTTCGTCTTGATTGCCGAGATCCTGGAGGGGATGACCGTTGGGCGCGGAAGGAAAGCGATCCGCGAATTGCTGGACCTGCTTCCGCAGACCGCCGAGGTGCGGGCCGACGGGCAGGTGACTGCGCGCGGCCTTTCTGAATTGAAACTGGGCGACGTCATTCTGGTGCGCCCCGGCGGCCGCATTCCGGTTGACGGAACGGTGGTGAATGGGCACTCGTTTGTCGATCAGTCCGCCATCACGGGCGAATCAATGCCGGTTGAAAAGATCGCTGGGAAGGATGCATTCGCGGGCACCATCAATCAGTCCGGCGTTCTGGAGATTCGGGCCGACAGGATCGGCAGAGACACAGCTTTCGGGCGAATCATCGAGGCGGTCGAACGCGCCGAGCGTTCGCGAGCACCCATACAACGCACCGCCGACCGGTTGGCCGGATATCTGGTTTACTTCGCGCTCGGCTGCGCCGCGCTGACATTTCTGATCACACACGATGCCCGCTCCACGATCTCAGTGATCGTAGTGGCCGGCGCCTGCGGTATCGCCGCGGGTACGCCGCTGGCGATTCTGGGCGGGATCGGACGAGCGGCCCGATCGGGCGCGATCGTCAAAGGCGGTTTGTTCCTCGAAGTTTTGAGCTCTGTCGATACGGTGGTGCTGGACAAAACCGGTACGCTCACGCTCGGCACGCCGGAAGTCTTCGATGTCGATGTTTATGATGGCGCGAGCCCGCAGGAGGTAATTCGTATCGCAGCAACGGCGGAGCGATTCTCCGAACATCCACTCGCTAAAGCGATCGTCAAGAAAGCAACGGAATGGTCATTGTCGTTGGGCGAGCCCTCGGCGTTTCAATACTCTCCCGGAAAGGGAATCGTTGGCGAAGTCGACCGGAGACGCACGCTGGTGGGCACGCGTGCGTTGCTGGGACAGGACGGCATCGAGCTACCGGTGACGGACCGTCAAGCGGACCGATTCTCAGAGGTGCTGGTGGCCGCCGGAGGGCGCGCACTGGGATCGATCCGAATCGCCGACGTGCTGCGCTCGGAAGCGGCGGAAGCAGTGCGAGAGATGAAGCGAATGGGCTTGAAAAC
>DASQJA010000317.1:0-8255 GCA_035631275.1 Bryobacteraceae bacterium | reverse complement strand
CGTCTCTTCTCCGTTGCATGTCAGCGCAATTGCACGACACCGATCTGATCTCCGTTCAGGAGGTTCGCTCCAAGGTTGAAGCTGCCCATGCAGCCTGGCGGAAGTACTGCGACTTCACGCAGGAGCGAATCGACTCCATTGTCGAGCTAGTCGCCGCCGAAGCGCGCCGCAACGCGCGCCGTCTCGCTGAACTTGCCGTGGAAGAGACTGGCTATGGCAGCGCCCAAGACAAGCTGGCGAAGAATCTGCTCGCCGCCGATGTCCTTCCGCGGGCGATGCGCGGCCTGAAAACCGTCGGCGTGTTGCGCGAGGACGCGGAGCAGAAAATCGTTGAGATCGGCGTGCCGGTCGGGGTAGTCGCCGCGATCCTACCCACCACCAACCCGACGTCAACGGCAATCTACAAAACTTTGATCGCGCTCAAATCCGGAAATGGGATCGTGCTCAGTCCTCACCCCCGCTCCAAGCGTTGCACATGTGAAACAGCCGCACTTTTGCAACGCGCCGCGCTGAATGCCGGCGCCCCAGAGGGGTTGGTGCAGTGCGTTTTCAATTCGACCATCGAAGGAACAACCGCGCTGCTCAAGCATCCTCGCACCGCCGTGATTCTTTCCACAGGCGGCAGCGGCATCGTCCGGGCCGCCTATTCAAGCGGCAAACCGGCGTTTGGAGTAGGTCCCGGCAATGTTCCCGTTCTCATCGACAGCTCGGCTGACGTGGACGATGCCGTGGCGAAAGTTCTCGCGGGCAAGTCTTTCGATTTCGGCACCGTCTGCTCGAGCGAACAGTGCATCGTCGCCGAGCAGCGCCTGCGCGGCCCGATCGTTGCTGCGCTGAAAGCCCGCCAAGCTTTTCTCTGTGACGCGAAGCAAACCGCAGCGCTAGCCAAGCTCCTGCTTACTCGAGACTTCACCGTGAATCCCGAATGTGTCGGCCAAGCCGCGCCGAAGATTGCGCACATGGCGGGCTTCGATGTTCCTGAGGACACGCCCGCGCTCGTGGTCGAAATTCAAGGGGTCGGAAAGCAGCACCCGCTCTCGGCTGAGAAACTTTCTCCGGTCCTATCGTTGTATTTCGCCGCGGATTTCCGCGCCGCTCTGGATGCTTGCGAAGCACTGCTTCGCTTCGGAGGATTGGGCCACACGGCCGTGATCCACGCCAACGACGACAACCGCATTCGCGAATTCGCGCTGCGCACGCCCGCCTTCCGCATTCTCGCCAACACGTCCGCGCCGCAAGGCTCCACCGGGATCACCACGAATGTGTTCCCCGCGATGACGCTGGGCTGCGGCGCCGTTGCAGGAAACAGCACCAGCGATAATATAGGACCGCTGCACCTCATCAACATCAAGAGGCTCGCTTATATGACACGCAAAGCGGAAGAAGCTTTTGAGAACCCGGAGATGCTCCAAGCCGGATCTGCGCCGGACCGCGATGCCATTGTCGCTGCCGTCGAGCGCTATCTCGCCAAACGCAATTTCGAGGCAAAACGAACGCAACCCAAAGCGCCCGAGACGCCGCCTGAACCCGCGCCGACGGCTCCGCCAGTCGAGGTGGTCGATTTCGTCTGCGAAAGCGACGTCCGCGCCGCAGTGTCAGAATCGAAAAAGATCTACATCGGACCAGCCACCATCGTTACGCCTTCCGCCAGGGACTTGTCGTTGTATAACGACGTACTGGTGATGACGGATCAGAAGAAAGTCTTAAAGAAAGCTGCATCGGAATAACCGCAAGAATGAAACAAAACTTAGAAGGACTCAAATCGGACATCCAACATGGCCTGGAACAGGCTGGCATTGTGATGTTTTACGGACGTTCGCGGGCGCTCGACGACATTAAGACCGTTTATTGGGATAGCCACCAGCATCCGGAATACGAAGAATTCATACAAGCTGCCAAAGCCGTGGGGGCGAAGCTGATGGTGTTTCATCAAAGGACCTTCGCCGCCGAAGAGATCGAAGACGCCATCGAGCAGCTCGCCGACTGCAATTTGGCGCGTGAGGAGTATCGCGATTTCGAGAAGCGTCTGAAATCCGCGCGCATCTACGATGGCTTCGTATGCCAGATCGAATTGTCCTTCGATCATGAGGGCTGCATGTTCCTGTTCGATCTCCAAACCGATTGGTATCGGGATCTCAGCGATACGCTGGAAGAGATTCATCTGTTGCTTTCCACCGATGATGATGGAAGCGGCGACGGTTCGCTACCCGGCTATTTTTCGAAGAACTAGGATGTCGCTCGCACGAAATGTCCACGCAGCCAGCGCCCATTAGTCTGCACGCCCATTGGTTGATGCCGGAGGAGAACGCGCCTGCGGCACACGAGTTGTCGGCGGCGCTTGGCCTGCATCCGATCACCGCGCGTGTGCTTGTGAGCCGTGGCCTCGCTGAGCCTGACGCGGCTCGCCGTTTTCTCAAGCCATCTCTCGATCATCTCCACGATCCGTTGCTGCTTACCGGTATGTCCGGCGCCGTCGCACGGCTGCGCGCCGCGATCCAAGCTCGAGAAAAAATCCTCATCTATGGCGACTACGACGTGGATGGCACGGTTTCGGTGGTCATCCTCAAGAAAGCCATCGAGCTTGCGGGCGGCGAGGCCAGCCATCACGTACCGCATCGCCTGAAGGACGGCTACGGGATGCGCTCGGAGGTAATCGAGCGGGCCGCTGCGATGGGGGTGCGGCTTATCATCAGCGTCGACACCGGAATCCGCGCGCAAGAAGTAGTGCGTTCCGCGCGAGAACTTGGAATCGACGTCATCATCACAGATCATCACCTTCCTGAAGCCGAGCTTCCCCCGGCCCTCGCGGTCTTGAATCCAAACCGCCACGATTGCGCGTACCCCGACAAGAACCTGTGCGGTGCGGGCGTAGCGTTCAAGCTGGTTCACGCACTGCTTGCGACGCTCGACTGGCCCACAGACAAGCTGGAGCGAATGCTGCGCTCGTTTCTTAAGCTGGTTGCCATCGCAACCGTCGCCGACGTAGTGCCGTTGCTCGGTGAGAACCGGGTCATCGTCAAATACGGTCTTCAAGGCCTGCAGCGCGCGCGCAATCCCGGCCTTCGCGCGCTGCTCGAAGTCTCAGGCATGCTGGATGGCCGCGCCCTCAACGCCCGCCAGATCGCGTTTCAGATCGCGCCGCGCATGAACGCCGCCGGCCGGATGGACGACGCCGAAAACGTCATTCGCCTCTTTCTCACTGAGGACCTGGAATGTGCACGCCAGCTCGCTTCAGAACTGCATTCACTCAACAAGGAACGCCAAGAGACGGAAGCTGACATTGTGCGCCTGGTCCTGGACGAATGCTCGAAGTTCCCGGTCACCGAAGATCAGGCCGCACTTGTCTTCTCGGGCAAGGGCTGGCATCGCGGCGTCGTGGGCATCGTCGCGAGCCGGTTGGTGGAGCGCTTCTGCCGGCCCGTCTTCGTGCTCAGCGACGAAAACGGGCAGACCCAGGGCTCCGGCCGGAGCATCGCACGCTTTCATCTGTTGGACGCCCTGGAATCGATGCCCGATCTATTCACGCGATTCGGCGGGCACCGTCAGGCAGCGGGCGTGAGCTTGTCGAGCGAACGCGTCGCCGAGTTTCGCGAGCGCCTGAACTCCTACGCCGCGGATCGGCTAACACCCGCGGATTTTCGTCCACAGCTCGCGATCGACGCTCTGGTGGATCTACGACAACTCACCAGCGGACCGGCGGTCGAGGAGATCCTCTCCATGGCGCCTTTCGGGTTTGGAAACCCCGCACCCGTGCTCGCAATTGCGAACGCGGAGATCGCTGCGCCGCCGGTTGGTCTCAAGGAAAGACACCTCAAGATCCATCTGCGCCAGAATGGCCGCAATCTGCTCGCAACGGCGTGGAACTTTGCCGCGAGAGCCGGCGAGTTCACTCCTGGCGCCCGCGCGGACGCAGCATTCACGGTCGAAGAGGATCCCTATTCGGAAAGCCGCGGCTGGGGCGGCTGGGCCGCCACCCTCAAGGACGTGCAGCCTGCGGGGTGAGCGCCTCCGCGAAGGCTTCAGTTCCAGCCGCCCGCGAAGCGCGTCCTCACGCTCGATCGCGACGTAGAGACGGGGCGGTTTGCCTGGAGAGGGAGCCAAAGGCCTCGCTGGGAGCATGGCGTACTCGTTGGAGTCTATAACGACCAGTCAAGCGGGCCCGTCCTTTATACGATCGGTGTTGACGGTTGGCGAAATGAGACTCTGTTTACGCTTCCGGATGGCGCCTGGATTAAGGTTTTTGACGTAGCTGCTTCCGAGAAAGGGGAGATCGCGATTGTCGCGAGCGCGCTTACCGCCGACGCTCGCGACACAGCGTTTCTGGCCCAGATTAGCTCAGACCGGAAGAGTCAAATTTTAACGCGAATCTGGCCCTACGGTCCGCACGTAGTTACATTCGCACCGGACGGCACACTTTGGACTATTGGGATTCTGAAGAATGACGACGCTACGAGGGACCTTGCGAAGCAAGTTCTTCGACGGTTTGACACCTTTGGCAAGCTGCTTAGTTCGGTCATCCTAAACGCGCGAGGGGGGAGCGCTGATGAGGAGACCCTTCCTCCGTTCATCGAATGATCGCGTTGGGTGGTTCACCCGTTTCGATGAATATTTTGAGTTCTCCTTGGACCGCAACCAGATTGGACATTACGAGGGTCCAAGTCGAAATGTACTAAGTTTGATCGAAATCTCACTGGCTTTGATCTCAGCGGGGAGAACTATGCCGTGGTAAGTCGCGAGGGGAAGGCCACTGCTGACTTTGAGCTTTGGACCGGCAAGGAGGTAGGTGGTCGGTTGCGGCGATGCCGAAGGAGGCGGCTCCGCTGGCGTGGGACGCACGCTTGTAAGCGATTTCAAGAGCGGCCCACTCCGCCGCTTTGCGATGCAGTGAGGTGGTGACGATTAATGAAAGCTAGATTGCAGTTAGATGCCGTTCAGAAAGTCGCGGGTGGGGTGGCTGGGCCGCCACGCTCAAAGACGTGCGGCCTGCGGGGTAAGCGCCTCCGCGAAGGCTTTAAAGAGTCTGCGATCGCCGGCGCTCGTCAAAATCCGATCCTCAGGATGCCATTGCACCGCGACGGCGAAGGGTCCGTTCGGTCTCTCCACCGCTTCGATCACGCCATCCTGGGCCACTGCGGAAACGATCAGACCGCTGCCGACTCGGTCCACCGCCTGGTGATGCCTCGAATTCACGTCATGGTTGCCCGCGCCTAGAATTGACGCCAACCTTGTACCCGCGACAACCCGCACAGTATGCGCCACCGCGTCTTTTTGCTTCAACTGGTGCGGCCCGTCCGGCGGCAGGTGCTGAATCAGCGTGCCGCCGTGAAACACGTTGAACAACTGCATGCCCCGGCAGATCGCGAGCACGGGAATAGGGGCTTCCAACAGCGCGTGCCGCAGGAGCTCGAATTCGAATTCATCGCGCTTGTCGTCGGGCTGCTGCGTTTCTTCCTCTGACTGCCGCCCATAGCGCGCTGGGTTGACGTCGGTTCCTCCTGTGAGCACCAATCCGTCGGCAGAAGTCCAATCGCTTGAGCAATCCGGCCAGACGGTAACCGGCTCGATCCCTACCTGGCGCAGCGCTTGCTCGTAGGGACCGGGCTTCGGCCGATTCGGAAAACTGATCACCACTCTCATCACGATTCAGGGTAACGTCCCGGACGCCTTCATCGCGACTAGAATTTATGCCAGACTGGTTTGTCATGAATAAAGGGATTCGTTCGCTGTGCGCCGTCGCTCCGATCCTCACGCTCTTCGTTGTGTCGCTCCATGCCGGCGACGCAAAATACTTTCCACCAACCGGCACTTGGCAAAAGAAATCGCCATCCGAAGTCGGGATGGACGGGGCTAAGCTGAAAGCGGCAATCGAATACGCCGAGGCAAACGGAAGCAACTGGGACTTCGAGCGCGATCAGCGCCGCACCTTCGGCGTGCCGCTAGGCCCCTTGCCCAAACAGCGCGCCGCCACTAACGGCATCATTCTGCGGCATGGCTACATCGTAGCTGAGTTCGGCGACACGAAAGCGAGCGACCCGGTCTACAGCGTCGCAAAAAGCTTTCTCTCCACAGTGTGCAGCATCGCCGTAGCGAAAGGCCTGATTCACGACGTCAACGATACCGTTGCGAAATACATCCACGACGGCGGCTACGATTCTCCGCACAACGCCAAGATCACCTGGAAAAATCATCTCCAGCAGGAGAGCGAATGGGAGGGCGTGATGTGGGGCAAGAATGCGGATTTCGTCGGCGAAGAACAGTTCGGCAATGGCCAGCGCAAGCCACGTGCGATTCAGGATCCGGGCGCGTTCTACGAATACAATGACGTCCGCATCAATCGATTTTCGTTGTCGCTGCTGCGCATGTTCGGCGAGCCGGTCCCGGATGTATTGAAGCGCGAAGTCATGGACCCGATCGGCGCATCGCAAGAGTGGAAATGGGTGCCGTACAACAATTCGAACGTCGAGATCAAAGGCCGCACCATGTGGTCGGTGAGCGGCGGCACGCGCTGGGGCGGCGGCCTGTGGATCAACTCCGAAGACCTGGCGCGCTTCGGCTTGCTGATCCTGAATCACGGGAAGTGGGGATCGAAGCAGATCGTGTCGGCAAAATGGCTCGACGAAGCCACCACACCGAGCATGCACGGCCCCGACTACGGCTACCTCTGGTGGCTGAACACCAAGCAGAAGCAGTGGCCCAGCGGCCCCAAAACCAGCTTCGCGGCCATCGGAAACGGATCGAACATCATTTGGATCGATCCCGACCACGACATCGTCTTCGTCTGGCACTGGCACCAGGGCCGCGCGATGGACGGAATGATCCAGCGCATCGTCGCTGCGGTGAATCCGGACTAGTTGCGAGCTCCCGCCCGCCGCAATATGCAACTGTTCGGTTGCATTCATTTTCAAGATATGCAATCATATGGTTGCATATGGACACAGACCGGATCGAAAAGAAAATTCTCCTGCGCGCCCCTTGTTCACGAGTCTGGCGGGCGCTGACCGATTCGACAGAGTTCGGCCACTGGTTCGGAGTGAAATTCGACGGGCCGTTCGTCCCCAACACACTATTGCGCGGTGTGCTCGTCCCCACATCGGTGGATGCCGCAGTCGCCGAGCATCAGAAACCCTACGAAGGCCACCCATTCGAAATAACGGTCGCGCAAATCGAGCCCGAGCGGCTATTCTCGTTCCGCTGGCATCCCTTCGCGGTGGAACGGGGCATCGATTACTCCGCCGAACCCACTACTCTGATCGAATTCGTCCTGGAAGAAATTCCGGAGGGAACGATGCTCACGGTCACCGAGTCCGGCTTCGACCAAATCCCGCTGGCACGCCGCGCCAAGGCGTTCACGGCCAACGAGCAGGGTTGGGCCACGGTGATCGAGCTGATCGAAAAACATCTGACTCATGCCGCCCAGACTGCACAATAGACCAAGAAGCTCGGCACCGGTGTTCGCCGCGCTCGGCGACGAAACGCGCTTGGCCATCGTAGCCCAACTCTCCTCGCGCGGCCCGCGCTCGATCACCAGTCTTACCGAAGGCTCTTCCGTAACGCGACAGGCCGTCACCAAGCACTTGCATGTCCTCAATGGCGCGGGACTGGTCCATTGCTCGCGGCGCGGGCGCGAGAGCATCTGGGAACTGGACTCGCACAGGCTTCAAGACGCTCAGCGGTATTTGGCGGAAATCTCGGCGCATTGGGACGCGGCGATCGATCGTCTGCGGAAGTTTGTCGAGGACTAGCAGCTCACGAAACGATTGCGCGCAATCACAAAGCGTAGCGGCCAATCGCCACAGTGCGTGATCCCAATGCGCGGCGTCACCTGGACTTCGTGCGGTTCTTCGTTCTTCAGTCGTCGCACCTGAAGCGCACTCCGGGTCAGATCCGCACCGTTCTCCCTTCGCGTGATGCCCAACGCCAGCGTGAGCTTGCCCGGTCCAGAAGCAAGATCCTCGATCCGCTTCGCCGCCGGCCTGCGCCGTTGCATCACAGCGATCCCCGTCAGCGGCTCTAGGGCGCGAATTAAAACGCACCCGGCCTTTCCTTCTTCTTCGGCGACAAAATTCAAGCACTCGTACATGCCGTAAATGAAATACACGTAGGCATGCCCCGGCGGACCGAATATTACGCGCGTTCGATCCGTCACTCCGCGCCAGGCGTGCGCCGCCCGATCATCGACGCCCAGATATGCCTCGGTCTCCACGATGCGTCCGGAGGTCTTTCCATGCACCAGAATCTTGCCCAGGCAGTCCCGC
>DASQJA010000316.1:0-9353 GCA_035631275.1 Bryobacteraceae bacterium | reverse complement strand
GAATGCGAGCAAAATCAGGTTATACATGCTGTTCTCGCCCGCCCATCCCAGCCCCAGGCTCGCGAGTGTCACGCCCGCCTGCGTCACAGAGAGCAGGCGCGCGGGATTGGCGAGCAGGTTGAGGGCCGCCTGCGCACCAGCCTGTCCTTCTTCGGCGAGAGTGCGCAACCGGCTCTTGCGCACCGAAACGAGCGCGACTTCGGCCGCGGCGAAAAATCCGTTCAGCAGCAGAACGGCAATCAGGACGATGAACCGGTAGGGCATGCCTCAGCGGGAGTCGCTTCCGCGGGAGTACAGTGGAATTTTCCAGATGCAGCGTGGAAAAGTTGTCAAGTACATCAACTTGAGCATAGCCGTTTTGCTGGTGGTGGTCCTCTTTGCGGCATACTGGATCGCCTATCGCCCGCTGGCGCGAACATCGGGCGAGATCACCGCGCCGGTCTCCGAAAAAGCCACCGTCGCGCGAGACGCGATCGGGGTCCCACACATCCAGGCCGCCTCCTGGGAGGACGCGATCTTCCTGCAAGGCTACGTCACAGCACAGGATCGTCTGTGGCAGATGGATGGACTGCGCCGGCTCGCGGCGGGAGAATTGTCTGAAATTGTCGGACCGTCGGCGCTCGAACTCGACCGCGAAGCGCGCCGCCTGCGTATGCGACGCATGGCGGAAGAGATTTATAAGACGCTGCCCGACTCAGACCGCTCGGTTCTCGCGGTCTACGCGCGTGGCGTGAATTACTTCATCGAGACTCATCGTGGGAAACTCCCGCTCGAATTTACGCTGCTCCAATATGATCCGCGGCTCTGGACCATCGCAGATAGCCTGCTCTGTGGCTTGCAAATGTATCGCAACCTCACGACAACCTGGCGTGAGGAATTGCAGAAGGCCGCGATGCTCGAGACCGGCGACCGGGCAAAGGTCGACTTCCTTTTTCCCTCGCGCATTGGAGGAGACTATCAACCAGGCTCGAACGCCTGGGCGCTTTCGGGAAAACACACAGCCGACGGCAAACCGATTCTGGCTAACGATCCGCATCTCGAGTGGGGCATTCCATCGACTTGGTATCAGGTTCACTTGCGCGCGCCCGGACTCGATGTCACCGGCGTGTCGCTTCCCGGCGTTCCGTGCGTGATCGTCGGACACAATCAGCGGATTGCCTGGGGCGTCACGAATCTCGGCTTCGATGTGGAGGATTTGTACGTCGAGCGTCTGGATCCGCGCAGCGGCCGGTATTTGTTCAAAGGGCAAGTAGAACAGGCGCGATCGGAGACCGAGTGGATCGCCGTGAAAGGAGCGCGGCCGATCGAGTTTCGGCAGTGGATCACGCGGCATGGGCCGGTCACGATCGCGGAAGGCAATCGGCTCCTAGCGCTGCGGTGGAGTGCGGCGGAGCCAGGCTCGTTTCAGTTTCCGTTTCTCGATTTGAATCGCGCGAACAACTGGACCGAATTTACCGCGGCGCTCGCGCGATTCCCCGGGCCGGGGCAGAACTTCGTGTATGCCGACGTCGACGGGAACATCGGCTACCATGCTACGGGAAAACTTCCGATTCGGAAAAACTACGACGGCGACGTTCCGGTGGACGGGAGTTCCGGCGAATACGAGTGGGACGGATTCATTCCGTTCGATCAGTTGCCAACATTCTACAATCCGCCGCAGGGTTGGGTTATCACCGCCAATCAAAATCCGTTTCCGGATGACTATCCATATCGTGTTCACGGCAGCTTTGCTTCGCCGTACCGCTCGCAAGAGATTCGCAGCCTGCTGACCTCGCGCGGCGGATGGAAGCCGGATCAAATGCTCGTGGTCGAGAAAGATGTTTATTCGGCGTTTCTCGATCATCTTGCGAAGATGGTCGTGGCTGCGTACGACCGCTCGAAACGCGATCCGAATCTGAGCGATGCGGTCACAGTGCTGCGAGGCTGGAACGGCCAAATGGAGAAGCACACTGCGGCGCCGATGTTGATTTCGATCGTTTATCAGCAATTGCGCAAACGAATGGCGGAATCGGCGTCGCCTGGAAAGGCAGATTTGTACAATCCGCAGATGGCGCCGGCCGTGCTCGCAGATATTCTCGACAAGGGCGCGCACGGATGGTTTCAGGACGAGGACTCGTTGCTGCTGCGCGCGCTTTCGAACGGCATCGAAGATGGGCGAAAAACGCAGGGCAGCCACGTGAAGCGCTGGAACTACGGGACGTTCAATCAGCTCACCATCCGTCACCCGGTGGGCGACAAGCTTCCGCTACTTGGCCCGTATTTTAACGTTGGCCCCGTCGAGATGAGCGGCTCCTCCACAACCATCAAGCAGACGACGCTCGCGCTCGGTCCTTCGATGCGATTCATTGCCGATGTAGGCGATTGGGACCGATCTTTGAACAACATCACCATCGGCCAATCGGGGCAGTTCCTCTCGTCGCACTATAAGGACCAGTGGAATTCATACTACACGGGCAGTAGTTTCCCGATGCAGTTCCAGCACGTGGATGCGAAGCAAACGTTGACGTTCCTGCCGAAGTAAATCGCGTCAACGCGATCGCGGCTCGAAGCGGCCGTCGGGATGCAGGAAGTACTGGCGGCCGCGCCACTCGATGGTGTTGCCGAAGAAGCCGGCGAGCCAGAAGGTGAATTGCAGGATGTCTTCGATCAAGAGCAGATGGAAGCGCGGCGGAGTCCGCAGAATCCACTCGCAGGTTGCGTAAGCGGCCAGCACGCGCAGCAAGCAGGCGGCGATGAGAGCGGGCCACCACGACGGCTGAACCGCGCAGACCAGCAGCGCGAGTAAAAGAGGATGCGTGAAGAGCTGGCCGAAGTAGCCGAACGGACGAGAGCGGCGCGTGCTGCGTGCCCATCTCAAGCGATGAGCGATGCTGGCGCGCAGATTCTGGCTGCCGATCCGATGCTCAACGATTTTGCGAGAAAGGATGACGCCCATTCCGGCTTGCGCGGCGAACTTGCCCATTACGAAATCTTCGGCGAGATAGTTTCTGAGCTTAGCGAATCCACCGATTGCCGCGAGCGCCTTCTTGCGCGCCGCTATGGTCGGGCCGACGGCGAACTTCACGCCTTCGATCATGCGCGCGACCAGAAGTCCGGCCAGGAAATCCGTGTTCATGCCTTCGGCTTCGAGCTGCGACCAGTAGCTTTTTCCGGCGACCGCGCGATAGGGGCATGTGGCCATGGAAACGCGCGGATCGCAGAATTCGGCTGCGATGGAGCGGAGGAAGCCGAGCTCGACGCGGATGTCGCTATCGCTCATTACCAGTACTTCGTGCTGCGCTTCGGCGACCATGCGATCGAGGCTGTAGACTTTCGCGTTCGGGTACGGCGGGTCGCCGGTTATGACCAGACGTGCCTGGCGACTGGGAAATTTCTCGATCAGAGCACGAACAATCACGGCGGCGGGATCGGTGGATTCGCGGACGGCGAAGAGTAATTCGAAGTCGGGATGGTCCTGCTCGAAGAAGCTGCGGAGATTGGCTTCAAGCCCCTCATCAACTCCTGAGAGGGGCTTAAGCACGCTGATGGGCGCGGGTCGCTCGATCGCCGGGATCTCTTGCGAGAGGTAATTTCGCGCGGCGATCACGACCAGAACGCAGTAGACGAGCGATCCGGCGAGTAACGCGGCTGCGATGATCGCGAGCACTAGTCAGTCCGGGCTTTGGTCTCGATCAGTTTTTGGATCGAGACCAGGAACTGGTCGACCGGTTGTGCGCCCTGGTCGCCATGCTTGCGGTTGCGAACCGAGACGGTGCCGTTCTCGGCTTCGCGATCTCCGACCACCAACATGTAGGGAATCTTCTGTAACTGCGCGTCGCGAATTTTCAAGTTCACTTTCTCGCTGCGGTCGTCGAGCTCGGCGCGAATGCCGGCGGCGGTGAGCTGATCGAACACTCTCTTCGAGTATTCGATGTGTCGGTCGGTGATGGGCAGCACGATGGCTTGAACCGGCGCGAGCCAGACCGGAAACGCGCCCGCGTAGTGCTCCACCAGGATTCCGAAGAAGCGCTCGATAGAGCCGTAGAGCGCTCGGTGCACCATGAGCGGCTGATGTTTCTTGCCGTCTTCGGCGATGTACTCGAGGCCGAAGCGGCGCGGCAGCGTGAAGTCGAATTGGACCGTGGAAAGCTGCCAAAGGCGGCCGATGGCGTCGACCAGTTTCACGTCGATTTTCGGGCCGTAGAATGCGGCTTCGTCCGGCGTGATCTTGATCCTAAGATTGAGCCGGTCGACCGCGCTTTTGAGTGCCTTTTCGGCGAGCGCCCATTGATCGGCCGTGCCGTCGTACTTGCCGCTGGCACCGCCGTCCCAGGTGGAAAGCTCGGCTTCGTAGTCGTCGAAGCCGTAACTCTTCAGAGTGTCGGTGGCGAATTCGAGGCAGCTCACCACTTCCTGCTCGATTTGTTCGGGCGTGCAGAAAATGTGCGCGTCGTCCTGCGTGAATCCGCGGACGCGCAGGAGGCCGTGCATGACGCCGGAGCGCTCATAGCGATAGACGGTGCCGAGCTCGCCGAGACGCACTGGAAGCTCGCGGTAGCTGCGCTGATGATCGGCGTAGATCAGGATGTGACCGGGGCAGTTCATTGGCTTGAGCTGGTATTCGGCGTCGTCCAGCTCCATGGGCGTGAACATGTTGTCGCTGTAGAAATTAGCGTGGCCGGAAATTTCCCACAGCTTGCGGCGCATCACGTGCGGAGTGTAGACGAGCGAATAGCCGCGCGCGAGGTATTGATCGCGCATCCAGTCCTCGATGATTTTTCGGACGATGCCGCCTTTGGGATGAAAGAAGATCAGGCCGGGGCCGGCGGATTCCTGGACGCTGAAGAGGTCGAGTTCCTGGCCGAGCTTGCGATGGTCGCGCTTCTTGGCTTCTTCGAGGCGCGCGAGATAGGCGTCGAGATCCTTCTTATTAAAGAAGGCCGTGCCGTAAATGCGCTGGAGCTTGGGATTGTGCTCGTTGCCTTTCCAATATGCGCCGGCGACGGAGAGCAGCTTGAACGCTTTGATGCGCGAGGTGACGGGCACGTGCGGGCCGCGGCAGAAATCGATGAAGTGAGGGCCGAGCGTATATTCGGAGAAAGTCTCGTCGGCTTTTTCCAGGATGAGTTCTTTCTTCATCCAGTCGTCGGCGTATTTCTTGAGGCCGTCGGATTTGGACGTGAGCTTGCGTTCGTAGGGAAGATTGCGGGCCTGGATCTCCCACATGCGCTTTTCGATTTTCTCGAGGTCTTCGGGCGTGAAAGGCTCGTCGCGCTGGAAGTCGTAGTAGAAGCCGGCGTCGGTGGGCGGGCCGATGCCGAGCTTGGTTTCGGGGAAGAGCTCGAGCACGGCGGCCGCGAGCAGGTGCGCAGTGGAGTGGCGATAGACTTCGAGCGCTTCGGGATTGCGCGAGGTGAGGATTTCGAGCTTGGCGTTGGTTTCGAGCGGGCGGGTGAGGTCGTAGAGTTGATTGTTAACGCGCGCAACGACCGCGTCGTCGGCCAGACGCGAGCTGATGGACTGGGCGACGTCGAGCGGCCGGCTGCCGGGCGCAACCTGCTTTTCGCTGCCGTCGGGCAGGGTGATGGTGAGGGAATCGGGCATTAAAGTTCAGGTTAGCATTCGGGGGCCGCGTACTTGCGGGTAACGCGAGCAAAGTGCATCGACTTAAGGCTTTCTAATCCTCAGCGTGGTCGGGCTTGTCCACTCCACGCATATTCGGAAGCGCGCTGCGATTGCTGAGCGGACTTGCTTTTCTGTAATGAACTCCGCGTCCACGCGAATGGACAATAAGCATAGTTGAACCTGGCTTGGATCTCCAGGCGGCCAGTCGAGTGGACGACGCATTCCTGAAGTCCCGATCTCGAGTCGATTCTCTCGCGTGTTGATGAATACAAGCCAAGCCTTTCGAAATCAGGACGAATCGCATTGAATGGTACGAGCCGGGCATTCCCGGAGCACTCGGGATGAAACACTTTCCTCCTAGAGTCGAACGTCTGGAGCTTCTATCGTCGCCCTGCACTCCATCAGCGCGCGTTCGCGTCCGTTGACAACGCAAATGCGCTGACCGTCTGAATCCGTGTCTGGCTCATGGGATGCCTTGATATGAATGTTAATTTCCTCTGGCGATGATAGTTCCAAGCGCACCAGACCAGCCTTCGGCGTTGACGTCGCCCCCAGTCTCTGCCGGCGGTTCAGTCTCTACGGCGGCTGGGACAAGCGTCTCCAGGCGCTTCAAGATGTCGCATACAACCTAGTTGTCGGTGAGTTGGCTGATGTCGAGATAGCCATCGGTTGAATAGAGTCCTGGAATTTCTGCGTGGTCCAGCCGAAGGAGCATAAGCCGGTCAGTCATTCCTTCTAAGGAGGTCCTGGCCGGCTCGCCATTCTTGCCCGCACCACTCCTTTTATGCGCGGATTATGCGCGTACTCGCTGCAAAGAAAAGAAGACTAGAAGGCGAGACTGTTCGTGGTAGAGTCTCGGGAGGTAGACATCTAGGTTTGGTCGCGCGAATTCGGCCCTGTGCCATTTTTCGTAGAGCACTTTCTTCTGCCCGATCGTTTTGGCGCTGGCCCGAAGCGATCTTCTCAACTCTCGTCCGGTATTCACCAGGAAACGACAATGCTATCTGAAAACGGAATGGCTCCTCTTTGTTACTCTTCGAGTTGCCGTTGTCGCTACTAGAGCTTTCCACTTGAGTGGTGGCGCGGCGCGCGATCCCGGCTGCGTGTTTCGCCAATAGCTGCGCCCCTTCTGTGGAGATCAAGTGCCAGCCCTGACATGTCGGGTCAGCGATCAGCAGCCCTGCCTCTCGAGCCAATTCCAGGCTTCCATCGCCCGTCGCGTTAGAGCGGGCTGTCCGGCACCGTATTCAGGCTCGCCTGGCAATGCTCCTAGCCCTACGTTTCCATTCTCGAGCATTGCGAGCAAATAGCCTTGATTCAGCCGGCCCTGTTGTTTGACTCGGTCGTCATAGCTGTTTAGGTGTACCAGTAGAATTTCGCCCAGGTCTTTCAAATCGGCCGCCAGCAATTCTTCTGCGTTCGGGAGAACGATTTCAACGGGCGGACAGGCACAACGGTATGATACGGCCCGGGATCTATCGCACGTTGAAGGTAAAGTGCACTCCTGCAAATACAAACTGCGTTGGTATGACTAAGCGTATGAAGTGCGCCTAATCCGTCAGCGCGATGGCGGGCTTGGGCGGAGCGTCGGTAAGTCTCGTGTGCGCAGCGCTCATAGAGCATATTGTTAAGGCCGGTTTTGTGCGCTGTGATAGATCCGCAAGACGTCGATGACCGTTTCGGTCACGCGGTAAACCCTGACATCGGGCATTCGTGGAAACAGAATTTCCCGAGTGCCTTCCTCGCTGCCAGGCCCTCCACGGTCGGGCCATTGTTTCAACGAACGGATCGTGTCGTACAGCTTTCTTCGAAACGGGCGTCCATTTCCTCTTCTTCAACGAATTCGCCGCGATCCGCTTTCGCGATACCTTCCCGCCCGGCGGCGCGGAAACGGGCATCTTCTTGAAGCACGGCGTCCTTAATCAGGTATTCCAAGTCGGTTCCTGACCTAGTGGCTAGGTGCGTGAGCTGCGCTCCCTGCTCGGGCGTGAAATGAACTTCCATGCCCTCAACCTTAACGCGTTCGCGGTTTATCGAGCCGGCCCGACGTTCAGATGGTGGATCACGGTATCAGGAAGCACCATGAAAAGCAAAAAGCCGATCATCGCGTGCGCCACTCCTAGAAAATAAAGGTTTCGATGGCGGCGGTAGATTTGAATCGAAGCGTAGCCGGCTAGGGGTGTTAACAACATGAGAAACCAATTCGGGCAGTGCACGACTGAGAAGAGCGCAGCCGCTGTCGCGTCGGAAGCTCGCGGCGGGAGCGCGGTGTCGAATCGCTTTAAGAAATAGCCGTTCAGCAAGTATTGTTGGAACAGTCCCCAGGGCAAATAAAGAGCCAAACCCAGGGCGGCTCGGTTCAGACCGATGGGACGAATCGTACCAAGTAGTCGGCCGCCAACGAGCATAAGAAGGACAAGGGCAACCAGTGCCGGTCCGAACCGTCGGATGCATTCGCGCAGTTGGGTGATGCGAAACCCGAGTGAGCGGGCGCGCTCGTTCCGTGCGAAATGCGAGAAGAGGACGGCTGGGAGGATTGGAACCACAAACCACGGGTGGGCAAAGCGTATCAGCCAGATATACGCCATGATGGCCGCGAAAACCGCCAGCGGCTCAATTAAGCTGAGCTTTCGAGTCACACTCCTAGCGTATCGTGGTTTGTTACAGTTTGGTTTCTTTACGCGCAAACTCGTCCACTGAGTTGCCGAAATTACGGTTCACGTGGTTGACGATTCACTCCAACAGGCATAGGGCTTAAAAGCAACGAACCGACGGGCGCTCCGGGTCTTGTTATCAAGTTAGCAATGGCACCCATCTATTCTCAGGCCGATGCGGGTGCCGAGGATGTCAAATCTCCTCCGCTCAACCTGCGATGGAACAGCTCAAACGCCAGACCCAGGCATTGGAGCGTGAGAGCCGGATCGTAACGCGGGCCTTCATCGCGCAGGAATGCGTGCGCAGCGTTCACCTCGTGCCAGGTGAACAGCGCGCCAACCTCTTCGAGACGAGCTTTGATCAGATTCCGGCCTTCGAGGGGAATGTGCGGATCCTGCCGCCCCCAGACGTGCAGCAGCTCGCCGTGAATCTCGCCGGCTTTTGCGAGTGAGTCGTCATGCATGCCCTTGCCGAGGCCTCCTTTATGTATATCGGTTGCATAGAAACAAGCCGCTGCTAGGACTTCCGGATTCATGGCGGCTCTGAAAGCAAGATGTCCGCCGATGCAGATGCCCATGACGCCGAACCGCCCGGAGCAGAACTCCAGCGTCTTCAAGTAGCGCAACGCCGCGCGAGCGTCGGCATCGTACGCTGAGATTTCCTTTTGGATCTTGTGGGCGTTTCCGCGATCCGCGCCCGCCTGGTCGTAGGCGAGGACCTCACCGGCAGGCTCCAGCTCATGATAAATCTCGGGGACAATGACGACGTACCCGTGTCCGGCGAGCATAGCCGCCATGCGGCGAATTGGTCCGGTGACCTGAAAAATCTCCGAGAAGAAAACGATGCCCGGATATTTTCCGGAAGCCGCGGGCCGAAAGATGTACGCGCGCATGGGTCCGGCGGCGGTGGGAATGTCGGTGTACTCGCTATCTTGGATGGTCATAACCTGGGCGGGTTCGATTGTACCGAACGTGGACCACCGGCAGCTGTGCTATGTGAAGAACCCGGCTGTTTTTAGAGGCCGCGGAATAAATGTCAGCGCCTTTTTGACGGCGGCCATGTCACAATGCGCTCATAGACGGCACATCTTTACG
>DASQJA010000315.1:0-6164 GCA_035631275.1 Bryobacteraceae bacterium | reverse complement strand
AGCGCAGGCGGAAGGATTGCTCCTTGAGGTCGTTTACCTGGCGCTGTAGTTCGGTGCTATCGAGTTCTCGAACTTTGTCAGCTCGCATCGTTATTCTCCGGCGTGCTCGCGGGTAACGAGCTTGGTGGGCAGCGGCAGTTTGCCAGCAGCCAACCGGAAAGCTTCTTCAGCGGTCGATTTCGGCACGCCTTCCATTTCGAACAAAATCTTTCCGGGCCGGATCACGGCGACCCACTGCTCCGGCGCGCCTTTGCCTTTTCCCATGCGCGTTTCAGCGGGCTTTTTGGTGATCGGCTTGTCGGGGAACAAACGGATCCAGACCTTGCCGCCGCGCTTGATGAAGCGCGTCATGGCGACGCGAGCCGCTTCGATCTGCCGGTCGGTAATCCAACCGCAGCGCATGGCTTTCAGGCCGAAGTCGCCGAAAGCGAGCGAAGAGCCGCGCCACGCCTTGCCGGTCATGCGCCCGCGCTGCTGTTTTCTGTACTTAACTTTCTTGGGCATCAACATGGCGTTCGGTCTCCGTTATTCTTCCTTCTTGTCGGGAGCGGTTTCGGGAGTCGAAGCCGGCTCGGGCTTGAATTCTTGCTTCCAGGATGGTTGCGGCGGGGCCATGGGAGGCAGAATCGGTTTGGCCACCGCGGGCTGATCGCTCGGCACGGCCTGCAACGGCGGCTCGACCTGCGTGATCGATCCGGGAGGTGCGCCGGCCCCGGGGAACCCACCGGCCGATGGACGGCGCTCCCGATCGCGATCCCGGTCGCGGTCGCGCCGGTCGCGCATTGGACGGCGAGTTTCCGGCTCATTGCGCATCGAGTCGTGCCGCGCGCCTTCCAGAATTTCGCCCTTGTAGGTCCAGCACTTGATGCCGATCACGCCGTAGGTGGTGTAGGCCTGCGCGAAACCGTAGTCCAGATCGGCGCGCAAGGTGTGCAGCGGAAGCTGGCCTTGCAGATACCATTCGCTGCGCGCGATTTCAGCGCCGTTCAGCCGGCCCGACACGCGGACTTTGATCCCTTTGCATCCGAAGCGGAGCGCGGAGTCGACGGCCTTTCTCATGGCTCTACGAAACGCCACGCGTTTTTCAAGCTGGAGAGCGATGGATTCGGCCACGAGCTGCGCGTCGAGCTCCGGCTTATGTACTTCCTGAATGTCGATAAAGACTTCGCGCTTGGTTTTCTTCGCGAGATCCTGTTTGAGCTTTTCGATTTCGGCGCCTTTGCGTCCGATGATGATGCCGGGCCGCGAGGTGCGGATGGTCACGCGGAGCTTGTTGCCGGGCCGGTCGACCTCCACCGAGCTGACGCCAGCGGCCTTCAGACGGTCACGCAGAGAATCCTTGAGTTCGAGGTCTTCGCGCAGGAGCTTAGCGTAGTCCTGGCGGGCGAACCAGCGCGAGCGCCAAGTCTTCGTGACGCCCAGACGAAATCCGTAAGGATGTACTTTCTGTCCCACTTATTCTTTCTCCTCGCCCTTGTTGTCGCCGACTTCAACCACAATGTGCGACATGCGGCGAACATATCGATACGCGCGGCCCATCGGAGCCGGACGGATGCGCTTCATGCGCGGCCCTTCATTGACGTAAGCGCCGGTGACGACGAGCTGGTCGACATCGACGTCGTTGGATCGATTCTCGGCGTTGGCGATGGCCGAGTCGAGAACTTTCAGAACCATCGGCGCCATGCGTTTGTTGGTCTGGCGCAGGATGATGCGCGCTTCATTGGCCGAGCGGCCGCGAATGAGGTCGACTACTAGCCGTGCCTTCTGCGGCGACGTTCGAACGTATCTGGCTTCTGCTCTGGCTTCCATGCAAGTCCTCTTTAGGATGGCTTCGCGGTCTGGGCGGTGGCGCCGGCGGCTGGCGCTGCGGCGGCTTTCACCGAGTGTCCCTTGAATTGTCGCGTTGGCGAAAATTCGCCGAGCTTGTGGCCCACCATGTTTTCGGTGATGTAGACCGGGATGAATTTTTTGCCGTTATGGACGGCGAGCGTGTGTCCGACGAACTCGGGCAGGATGGTCGACCGGCGCGACCACGTCCGTACCACTTTCTTTTCGTTCTTGTCGTTCATGTCGGCGACTTTCTTAGCGAGATGGTCGTCGGTGAACGGGCCTTTTTTCAGCGATCTGCTCATCTTACTTCTTCACCTTCCGGCTCACGATCCACTTATCAGTACGTTTGTTGTTACGCGTCTTGAAACCGCGTGTCGGCTGGCCCCAGGGCGTCACGGGATGACGTCCGCCGGAGGTCTTACCTTCGCCGCCGCCGTGCGGATGGTCCACCGGGTTCATCGAAACGCCGCGATTGTGCGGGCGCTTGCCCAGCCAACGCGTCTTCCCGGCTTTGCCATGCGACTCGTTTTCGTGCTCGACATTGCCAACTTGGCCGATGGTCGCCATGCAGTCGGTTTGGACGCGGCGAACTTCGCCCGAAGGCAGCTTGAGCAGGGCGATTTCGCCCTCACGCGAGACGAGCTGTGCCTGCGCGCCGGCGGATCGCGCCATTTGAGCGCCTTTTCCGGGCCGCAGCTCGATGTTGTGAATCACGGTGCCGGCCGGGATATTTTTCAACGGCAGCGCATTGCCGATCAGGATGTCAGCTTCGGGACCCGAGCTCACGGTGCGCCCGACTTGTAGTCCGACCGGGCAGATGATGTAGCGCTTCTCACCGTCGGCATAGTGCAGGAGCGCGATGCGCGCTGAGCGGTTGGGGTCGTATTCGATAGCCGCGACACGGGCCGGAATGCCCATTTTGTCGCGTTTGAAATCGATCGCGCGGTAAGCTTTCTTCGCTCCACCGCCGCGGAAGCGGGAAGAAATCAGGCCCTCGCTGTTACGGCCGCCAGTACGCTGTTTGCCGCGTACCAGCGATTTCTCAGGAGTTTGCTTGGTGATCTCCTCACGCGAGACGATGCTCATGAACCGGCGCGACGCCGTGGTCGGGTTGTAACTCTTCATCGGCATGACTGATCGTCTCCTTGATCAAAATCGCGCACAACGCAGCGTGTCGCGATCGTATTCTTCATATTGGCGGGCGCGCCCCGCTCTGTGCGCTCCATGGCTAAATCTCCGCGTACTCGGGCACCTTTTCGCCCGCCTTCAACACCACGTAGGCTTTTTTCCAATTCGAACGGTAGCCGGAGAACCGGCCGCGGCGGCGCAGCTTGCCGACTTGATTCGTAGTCCGCACTTCCGCGACTTTCACTTTGAACAACTTCTCCACTGCGGCCTTCACCAGCGTCTTGTTCGCCTCGGACGCCACTTCGAAGCACAGAGTGCGCTCGGCTTCTTTCTTCGAGACGCCTTTTTCGGTCACGATGGGCCGCTTGATCACTTCGTAAACTGTCATTTCGCGAGCGCCTCCGATAATTTCTTGGCCGCCTGTTCGGACATCAGAACGCCGGCGTGGCCCAGCAGATCATAAACCTCGACGTCGCGCGTGGAGACCAGCGTGACGCCGGCGAGATTGCGCGAGCTCAACGCCAGATTTTGGTTGTCGCCCGAATCGACCAGCAGCACGGTCTTCGGCGCGCCCAGTCCGTTTAGGATTCCGCGCATCGCCTTGGTCTTGTGATCGGCGAGTGCGAACTCACGAACGACCTTGAGCTCGCCGTCCCGCAGCTTGGCCGAAAGCGCCGAGCGCAGCGCGCCCAACAGCATTTTGCGAGGCAGCTTGTAACTGTAATCGCGCGGTTGCGGTCCGTGGGTGGTGCCACCGTGACGCCACAGCGGCGAGCGAATCGAACCCATGCGGGCGCGGCCGGTACCTTTCTGCCGCCAGAGCTTCTTGCCGGAGCCGGAAACTTCGTGCCGCGTCTTAGTCTTGGCATTGCCGCCGCGCTTCCCTGCTTGCGAGTGGCGCACGGCCTCGTACAGCAGATGCTCGTTCACGGGAGCGGCGAATACATCATCGGCCAGGTCAATTGAGCCGACGACTTCATTATTTAAGTCGATCACCTCTACGCTCGGCATGATCTACCTCTTCGCCCTTCTGACCAGAACGTATCCGCCATTCGGTCCGGGCACAGCGCCCTTCACCACCAGGACATTATCTTCCGCCACTACGTCGATCACTTCGAGATTGCGCACCGTCACCTGCTGTGTTCCCATGTGGCCAGCCATGCGCATTCCGGGGAACACGCGCGAGGGGAAGCTCGATGCGCCGATCGATCCTGGGGCGCGATGGAACATCGAACCGTGCGACTCGGGACCGCCGCGGAAATGATGGCGCTTCACGAGACTGGCGAAGCCGCGGCCCTTACTAGTTCCGATGACGTCGACCTTGTCGTTGGGCTTGAACTGATCCACCAGAACGCGATCGCCCTGTTTCAGGTCGTCATCGCCGGGACGCATCTTGAGCTCGCGCAAAAACTTCACGCCCTCGGCGTTGGCCTTTTTCAAGTGCCCGTTCAGCGGCTTCGAGATCCGCGACGCTTTGGCGAACTCGACAAAACCAAGCTGGATGGCATCGTAGCCGTCCGTGGTCGGTGTCTTGCGTTGAACCACAACGCAAGGTCCGGCCTTGAGCAGAGTCACGGGCACCACCTGCCCATCCGGCCGGAACATTTGACTCATCCCGATTTTTTTCCCTAAAATTCCTGGGCCCATATAAGCACCTCTGGGAGTTCAGAATTCAGTCGGCTGAATTCTACTTGCCCTTTCCAAAAGCCTTGATCTCCACATCCACGCCCGCCGGCAGATCGAGCTTCATCAGCGCGTCCACGGTGTCCTGCGTCGGCTCGAGAATATCGAGCAGCCGTTTATGCGTGCGAATCTCGAACTGCTCGCGCGACTTCTTGTCGACGTGCGGCGAGCGCAGGACCGTGTAGCGGTTCTTGATGGTCGGGAGCGGTATCGGCCCGGCCACCTGCGCTCCCGTCCTCTTGGCGGTATCGACGATCTCGCTGGTCGACTGATCCAAAATCCGGTGATCGTACGCCTTGAGGCGGATGCGGATGCGTTCGCGTAGGCTCATTTGACTATTCCAAAATCTCCGTCACAGTTCCGGCGCCCACGGTCCTTCCGCCCTCGCGGATCGCGAACCGTAAGCCCTTGTCCATGGCGACCGGCGTAATCAGCTCGATCTCCAATCCCACGTTGTCGCCCGGCATCACCATCTCCGTCCCTGCCGGAAGCTGCGTAACGCCCGTCACGTCCGTGGTGCGGAAATAAAACTGCGGCCGGTATCCCTTGAAGAACGGCGTGTGACGGCCGCCTTCATCCTTCGACAACACGTAAACTTCACCCTTGAACTTCTTGTGCGGCGTGATCGAGCCCGGCTTGGCAACAACTTGCCCGCGCTCCACGTCGTCCTTTTCCACGCCGCGCAGCAGCAATCCCACGTTGTCGCCCGCTCGGCCTTCGTCCAAGAGCTTCTTGAACATTTCGACGCCGGTCACCACCGTCTTGCGTGTATCGCGGAATCCCACGATCTCCATTTCCTCGCCGACCTTGCAGATGCCTTTCTCCACTCGCCCCGTCACCACGGTTCCGCGGCCTTGGATGGAGAAGATGTCTTCGATCGGCATCAGGAACGGCTTGTCGACATCGCGCGTCGGCAGTGGAACATACTCGTCCACCTTGGCCATCAGCTCGTCCACCGTCTTTTCCCACTTCTCTTCGCCGTTCAAGGCGCCCAGCGCACTCACCCGAACCACCGGCAGCGTGTCGCCGGGGAAGGCGTACTTCGACAGCAGCTCGCGTACTTCGAGTTCCACCAGCTCGAGCAGCTCGGGATCGTCCACCATGTCGACCTTGTTCAACGCCACCACGATGTAGGGCACACCCACCTGGCGGGCCAAGAGAATATGCTCGCGCGTTTGTGGCATCGGGCCATCGGTGGCGGCGACAACGAGAATCGCGCCGTCCATCTGGGCTGCGCCGGTGATCATGTTCTTGATGTAGTCGGCGTGGCCCGGGCAATCCACGTGCGCGTAGTGCCGGTTGGCCGTTTCGTATTCGACGTGAGCAACGGCGATCGTGATGCCGCGGGCTTTTTCCTCCGGCGCGTTGTCGATCGAGTCGAAGGAACGGAACTTCACCTTGGGATTGTGCTTGGCCAGCACCTTGGTGATGGCCGCCGTCAGGGTGGTCTTGCCGTGATCGATGTGCCCGATCGTGCCGATGTTCACGTGCGGTTTCGTGCGGTCAAATTTTTCCTTGGCCAT
>DASQJA010000314.1:0-3450 GCA_035631275.1 Bryobacteraceae bacterium | reverse complement strand
CTTCAACGAAGTGGGAAGGCAGGCAATCATGGCCGACCCGAACTGGAACAACGGCGACTATTACAGCGCGCATGCGCCGGCGGCTGGCCTTTCGGTGGCGCGCATGGTGGGCCACATCACCTACATGAGCGACGAATCCATGCGGGAAAAATTCGGGCGCCGGCTACGCGATCAGAACCAGTTCGAAGTTGAGAGTTATCTGCGTTATCGCGGCACGCAGTTCGTGGACCGATTCGACGCCAACTCTTATCTCTACATCACGAAGGCGATGGACTATTTCGACTTGGCGGGCGAGTCGCGTTCGCTCGGAGCCGCATTCGCCGGCGTAAAATCGCGATTTCTTGTGATCAGCTTTACATCCGACTGGCTCTATCCCAGCTACCAGTCAATCGAGGTCGTGCGCGCCTTGCGCGGGCGAAACTGCGACGTCGCTTATTGCGAGCTGCCGTCCACCTACGGACACGACGCTTTTCTCGTCACGATCGATGAACAAACCGAGCTGGTGCGGGGATTTCTTGCGAGCACGCTACGGGAGCGCGCCTAGTGAAAGCGTCCGCGGCCGTTTAGAATGGCCCAATCTTTCGTTCGCACTCTCCTTGGCCGCAGCGACTACGCCATCATCAGCGAAATCGTCGAGCCGAACACGCGAATTCTCGATCTCGGCTGTGGCGAGGGCGAACTTTTGGCGTGGCTCGCCGAAAACAAGCACGTCGACGCGCGTGGCGTCGAGATCGTCGGCCACAAGGTGCAGCAGGCGATCGCACGCGGCGTGTCTGTGTACCACGGCGATATCGAAGAAGCACTGGGGGATCTTCCCGACCAGGCCTTCGACTACGTGATCTTGAGCCAGACGCTGCAGGAATCGCAAGCGCCGTTAAAGATCCTTCGCGAGATGTTGAGAGTCGGCCGGCGCGCCATCGTGGCGTTCCCGAACTTCGGCCACTGGACAGTCAGGCTCTCGCATCTTTTCACTGGTCGCGCGCCCAAAACCAAGCTGTTTCCACACGACTGGTACGATTCGCCGAACATCCATTTCCTGACCGTCCACGACTTCGAATCTCTGGCTGCGCGCGAACGCTGGCAGATCGAGAGGCGGATTTATCTCAGCGGCGCGCGGCAGGTTCGCTTGTTTGCTAATCTACTCTCGGAAGTCGCGGTATTTTTGGTGAGCAAGTGATGCCCATTCGATAGCGCCACTGCCAGCCTGACTGCGAGCCGAGCGCGAATTCTGGTTAGCTATCCCCCGTCAGGTTTCTCACGTGAAGAAGTAGCGCAAGCTGCCAAAGCCGGTGTAGACTTGAAAGCACCGCCGCGGCACTCCGTGAATCCGTGCCCGCGTTAAACGGCCCCGCCCCGCCTCGCAGTTTTGGACTCCCATGCCGCAAAATAAGTACAATTCAACACTCTCAGGCAACCCGCAATCCGCAACATCGCAGCAATACCCGAACGGGAATCCCGATGCTCAGTACAATACGCCGGGCGTGAAGAACACAGACTCCTGCGTGCCATTGCATCCTGCCGGTGAAGTGCTTCACAACTATGCCTGCGACGGTCCCACGGCTGGGAATATCGCCTTCAAATGGATCTACGGCTCCAACATCGCCGCGCGCAATCGCGACCCGCGCATTCAAGCGGTCCAATATAACGAAGACACGTATATTCTGCGGCAGAATGTCTGCGTCCATTGGGAGGCGCCATTTACGTACTTGCTGTTTGGAAATCGCGCCGCGCTTTTGATCGACAGCGGAGCGACTGCGGAAGCGGCCTACTATCCGCTTCGCGCCATGGTCGACGCGATCACAACGCGCTGGACCCAATTACGGCGGAAAAAGTCGATTCCGCTGACACTAGTGCTCACCTCCGGGGAGGATATTGCACAAAATCAAGGCCTGAAGCAGTTCGCCGGGCGGCCGGAGACGGTGCTGGCGCCTACGCCGCTCGCCGAGATGAAGCGGTTCTACCGCCTGAGCGACTCGTGGCCTAACGGCGCCGCGCGTATCGATCTCGGCGGCCGCGTGATCGAGGCGATTCCAACGCCCGGAGCACACAAGGACGGTCTCTCCTTTTACGATCCATACACACGTTTTCTCTTCACGGGCGATCTGATTTTCCCGGGCAAGATTAATATCGGCAACGACAAGGATTATCTAGCCTCACTGATCCGTCTGAAGCGCTACATGCAGGCGCATCCCGTGAAGTGGCTGATGGGAGGTCATGTCGAGATGCAGTTTGTCCCCGGCAAAGCGTATCCGCGTTTTGCGACCTACAAGCCATACGAGCGCTTACTCCAAATGGAGCCGGAGTTGCTCGATGATGCAATCGCGTCCGCCAGGCAGGTGGTCGGCAAAGAGCTTGCTCTTGTTCGTCCGGACTTTATCCTTCTGAATCGCGTGAGTCCAGACCAGAGAACTTCCGTCTTTCCAGACGGTGTCCCGAACATCACCGCGCCGAGGCCGTTCTAACCATGCAACGAAGAACGTTTCTCGCGATGCCGATCGCCTCTGCGATTCTCTCCGCCGAGTCCAACGCACAGACGCCAGAACCGAGCGCGCCCCGTAGGATCGACTTTAAGAGCAACCTACCGGCGCCTGGGTCGTTCCCGGACCGATGGATCTGCGGATCGCCCTCCTGCATGGACAACCAGGATCCGCCCATTCAAGTGCACTGGTATAACGATCACACTGTCTTCCTGCGTCAAAACAAGGCGTACAGCTACGAAGCGCCGTTCATGCACCTATATTTCGGCAACGAACGGATTCTCATGCTCGATCAAGGCTTCACGCAATTGTCGAGCGACTGGCCACTGCGCGAAACGATCGACGATTGCATATCGAAATGGTGTGCTCGCAACGGGCGCAAGCCTGAGGCCCTCGAACTGCTCCTCGCCTTCAGCCATCTGCACTCCGACCACTACGCCGCTCACAATCAGTTCGTCGACCGTCCCAACACGCGGTACATGGGACTCACCCATGAAGAGATGCTGGGATTTTGGGGGATGACGAACTACCCGGAAGAACGTGTAACTCTCGACCTGGGTGGACGCGACATCTGGATCTGGGGCAGTCCCGGCCATGTGATTTCGGAATTCGCTTACTACGATACGTACACGCAAATACTCTACACGGGCGACATGTTTTATCGCGGGCGCTGCTACATCAGTTTCTGGGACAAGTGGTTCGATAGCATGAAGCGCTTGATCGCATTCGTCGACTCGCATCCGGTGACGCACATCGTGGGCTGCCATGTCGAGATCAGCCAGACGGGCGAAGACTATCCATACGGCGTGACTTACCAGCCCGACGAAGCGCCGCTCCAACTGACCGTCGCCGAGTTGCGGAAGGCCTTTGAAGTGGCGAAGACGATCACCAAGCCGGGCATTTACTTCACCGGTTCGGTTTTTCTCTGCAACCAGACCCGCGCAACGACTACTCTCGATAAGAATCCTTACGC
>DASQJA010000313.1:0-15272 GCA_035631275.1 Bryobacteraceae bacterium | reverse complement strand
AGATCGTCGGCGTGGTTGGCGCAGGCGTGGAGATCAGCGACACGAACGTGGCCGCAAGTACGTACCCACGAACCGCCGTCGGCATAGCGCTCCCATCGGAAACTGCGAGCACCGGTCCGACCGTGAGCCCGGCGGCGGAGGCCAGCATCTGCGCCTGATTCCGCGCGTCGGCCACCAGTGCAGCTTGCGAGCAGGGCTGCGATTGCTGAAGCGCCTGCGAAACCTGCGTGCCCTGAACATAAAACGACACGGCTCCCTTGCTCTGGCTCTCGAGCTGCGTCAAGAGCTTGGCGGTCGCGCTCGCCTCCAAGAACGAAGTTGCTAGCGTGAAGTACCACTGCAGCGCGTTTGGCGAATTGCTATAGACCTCGCCTAGATTCGCCTCTGTGACCCCGGTGCCAGGCAGCATAGCGAGGACAACGTCTAATCCAGCAGCCTGCGGCGTTAGGACGGAAACGCTGAAAACAATCTGATCCGGCTGCAACGTCGCTTGCCTCGTGGCGGTGATGGTGATCGTGTTGTCGTCTAGCTGTGCGAAGGCGGAAACCGTCATCAGGAAGAGTAATGTTGAGAGTTTTCGCATGGCTATTGGTTGTGGTTTAGTCCGAACTTCACAGTTACCGAGCATGGTGCCGATCCCGCGCTGAGAAGAAACGAGCTTAAGCTTTGCCCCTGGCCAGAAACCGCTGTCGAAATCGTGGTCGACATGGCCTGGATCACGTCCAGATTGAAACCCGCGGCCGATGCCAGACTCTGAGCTTGAGTCCTCGCCTGGGCGAGCAGATGGGACAGGATGCAGGGCTGCGATTGCTGGAGCTGCTGCGAGATTTGGGTGCCACGAACCGAAAAGCTCATCTTCAGCCCATTGTTTTGTTTCGCGATCGTTTGCTGAAGACTGGTGAGCTGCGCGACCGTCGTCTGATTTGAACTAGTAGGTGCAGCCAGCGAGAAGAACCAGGAGAGGGTTGGCGGCGCCGATTGTCCGGTTACGACCGCCTGCAAATGTTGACTATCGATCGAGCTCAGATTGGACGTCGTGATTCCGAGGCTCGCCACCGCCGCCACTACCTGATCCAACGTTGCGTTCAGCGGAGAATCTATCTCGATCGAGTACACAATCTGATCCGGCTGCAGGTTCGCCGTGTTCGACGCCGTTACGGTCACCGAATTTGTCGATAATTGGCCGAATAATGCGGGTACAAACAAAAACACACCGGCCGCCACAAGTTTTTGCATAAGGTCAGTATACTGGAGACTTTGTTATCCGCTCATCCAAAAAGTTCTCCAGTGCCGGCGCTGCTCGATTTTCGTCACGTTTCTGTAATGCGCGGCGACAAAATCGCGCTCGATGATGTCACGCTGAGTATCCTCAGCGGCGAACACGTCGCCATCCTAGGCCCGAACGGCTCGGGTAAATCGACCCTGATCAAAACCATCACGCGCGAGTGTTATCCGCTGATCCAGCCCGGCTCGTCGCTTAGCATCCTGGGCCGCGAGACCTGGAACGTCTTCGATCTGCGCCCGCTGCTCGGCATCGTTTCGAACGACCTGATGGCGGCCTCCACGCGCGACATCACAGGGATCGAAGCCGTGCTGTCAGGGTTCTTCAGCAGCATTGGCATTCAACCGTATCATCACGTCACGCCATCGATGCTCGAAAAAGCGCGCGCGGTGCTCGATCTTGTGGAAGCGCCTTACGTCGCCGAACGCGCAATGACCGCCATGTCGTCAGGCGAGGCCAAGCGTATCCTGATCGCGCGCGCCTTAGTGCACGATCCTTTGTCTCTCCTGCTTGACGAGCCCAGTAATAGTCTCGATTTCCGCGCCATGCTCGAACTGCGCGAGACGCTTCGCAAACTCGCGCAAACTGGCACAGGCATTCTGCTGGTCACGCACCATCTTGAGGACCTGATCCCCGAAATCGATCGCGTGATCCTCTTACGCTGCGGGCGGATTTTTGCCGATGGATCTAAGAACGAAATGCTGACTAGCGCGCGATTGACTGAGCTATTCGGCCATCCGGTAGAGTTGATCGAGCGCCGCGGATTCTATTCTCTCGGAGCGCCGGATGTTCGCTAGGCTCATCGATGACGTTCGTTTCGGCGCGCGCTGGTTCGCGCAGTCGCCCGCCTTCACGGCCATCGCGATCCTGACGCTCGCGCTCGGCATCGGCGCGAACACCACGATTTTCAGCATCGCAAACGCGCTTTTGTTTCGGCCCCTTCCTTATCAGGATTCCGGGCGGCTGGTTATCGTGACCAACGCGCGTGAGGACAATCGGCGGCCCTTCAGCGCGATCCGCGCGCGCCTGCTTCGCGACCACAGCCGTTCGTTCTCCGGTTTCGCCCCCTTTGCCGCCGATAGTTTCAATCTCACCGGCCGCGGCGACCCGCAGGTGCTTGCATCCGCGCGGGTGGCTTGGAATTTCTTCGATGTGCTGGGTGTTCATCCCGTGATCGGCCGCGCGTTCCATGAGGACGAAGATCGTCCGGGGGCGCAGCCGGTCGCCATCATTAGCGATTCGCTCTGGAAGGAACGCCTCGGCGCGGACCCGAACGTGGTTGGCCAATTTCTGACGCTCGACTCGGTTCCCACGATGGTGATCGGCGTGATGCCCCCGGATTTTGAATTTGCGCCGCTCGGCCGGAGCATCGATCTGTGGTCGACGCGGGCTTACGAGACCAATTCCTTTTCAGCTCAGCAGGCTGCGAACGGCGGGACATATTTAATCGCGGTCGCGCGGATGGCGGTCCCGCTCGATCAGGCGAGAGCGGAAATGCGCGTGCTCGATGCGCAGTTCCTCCGCGAGAACCCGGGTCTAGCCGACGCCGATCCGAGGCGCTACACGAGTTTGAATCCGGTGCAAGACCTGATGGTCGCGCCGGTTCGCAATGCGGTGCTGGTGTTGTTTTGCGCGGTGGGGTGCGTGCTGTTGATCGCCTGCGCCAACGTGGCGAGTTTACTCATGGCGCGAGCCGTGGTGCGGCGCAAGGAGATCGCGATTCGAACGGCGCTCGGCGCGACGCCTGCGAGCCTGGTCAGCCAGCTTCTGACTGAGAGTGTGTCGCTGGCGCTGATCGGCGGAGCGCTGGGCACGGCGCTCGCTGCGATGAGCGTTCGGATTTTCTCGAGCCTTCCGCACTCTACGCTCCCGCGCATCAATCCAATTCGCATCGACTTCGAAGTGCTCGCGTTCACGCTGGCGGCGTCGCTGATTACTGGCGTTCTGTTCGGACTCGCGCCCGCGGTGCAGCTATCGCGCACCGACGTTCAAACGGTCTTACGCGATGAAAGCCGTGGATCGAGCGGCGGCCGGTGGCGTGGCATTGTGCGCGGATTGCTGGTCGTATCGCAGATCGCTGTGTCGATGATGCTGCTCATCGGCGCCGGCCTGCTCATGCGCAGCTTCATCCAACTTCAGCACGTGCCACTCGGCTTCAATCCCGACCGGCTGCTGCTGATGAATATCTCGCTCCCGCCCACGCGCTATTCGAGCAGCGCCCAGATCGAGGGTTTCTTCGATGGCGCCTTGAAGCAGATCTCGAGCCTGCCGGGGGTCCGTTCCGCTGCAATCTCGTCGGGAATCCCGCTGCGTCCCTGGCGTTACAGCTCCGTGTTGCCCGAGGGCCAGCCGGATGTTCCGCTGGCGCAACGGGCGAGCTTGTCCATTCAAGTCATCACGCCCGGTTATTTCGAAACCATGGGCATCCCCGTGCTGAGCGGGCGTACCTTTACCGAGCGCGACAGCGCCGGCGCTCCGCGAGTGGTGATGATCAACCAGGTGATGGCGCAGCGCTATTGGCCGAATCGGGACCCGATCGGCAAGCATCTGGTCATCGGCGCGTCGTCGAGATCGTGGCAGATTGTTGGCGTGACCGGCAGCGTGAAGAATATACGGCTCGCGGTAATCAACACGCCGGAGATCTTCTATCCGATCAGGCAAGTCGCGCCGCAATCGGCGAACGTGATCGTCCGTTCGAACGTCAATCCTCTTTCGCTTGCGCCGGCTGTGCGCTCGCTGGTTCGCGCGATCGATCCCGATCAGCCCGTCACAGAAATACGAACGATGGAAGAGCACCTGGCAGGCTCAGTTTCGCAAACGCGACTCACCACGATGCTGTTGGCGGTGTTCTCGCTGATCGCATTGATCGTGGCGATGGTCGGTCTTTACGGATTGATCTCGTATTCAGTTGCACAGCGCACGCAGGAGCTTGGAATCCGGCTGGCGCTTGGCGCCGGGCGCGGTGCGGTGCTGCGGTTGGTGATGCGACAAGGCCTGATTCTCGCCGTATCGGGAGTAATTCTCGGCGTAGGCGGATCCTACGGGCTCACGCGCCTGATGCGCAGTTTGCTCTACGGCGTAAGCGCCACCGACGTTTGGACGTTCACCATCTGCGCGCTGCTCTTCATCGCCATCGCTTTGCTCGCGAGTTTTGTTCCCGCGCGCCGCGCGTCGCAGCTCGACCCGGCGGAAGCGCTGCGGACTGAATAGCTCCTATTTCAGTTTCGCGACGTCGACCAAGTCACTGAATAGACCGAAGGCGGTTTGTTCGATGCCGCCCGAGACTTCCGAGATCCCGAGGGTGCCCATCAGATCGGTGTGGAGGAACAGTAAGTTCGACGTGCCGCGAATGGACGCGAGCGGGTCGGTGTCATCCAGCACTTCGGCGCGCACGCGCAGCCGAATTCCTGATGGTCGGGTGCGGCCGCGACAAACCAAGGCGACGGTCTTGCGCGATTTGGAAAGTTCGCTCATCCGCTCCGGTGTGAGGCGGCCGATGCCGCGGCGATCGATATCCAAGGGTGTCACGCGCGCGTCCATGAGCACGTTGGCCAGGACGGCCGCCTTCGCCGCCGTGTCCCAGCCGTCGATGTCGTAGCTCGCGTCGGCCTCCGTGACTCCCAGCCGGCGCGCCGCTTCGATACCGTCCTCCATCGACGCACCTTTTCGCATCGCTTCGATCACCACCTGGCACGTGGAGTTCAGAACGCCGGTAAAGCCGCGAACCTTCACGCCGGGCAGCGTCTTGTGGACTAGATTGAAAATCGGCGCGCCGTCCATAACAGTCGATTCGAAGCGAAACGCTACCCCGGCGCGCTGGGCTTCCGAGCGAAGCGCCGTGTAGGCATGCGCGATGGGACCTTTGTTGGCGGTGACGACGTGGCGTCGCCGCGCGAACGCCGCGCGGATGTGCGACAGTGCGGGCTCGCCGGTGGCTGGATTCAACGTCGTGATCTCGACGACAACGTCGCTGGCGGCGCGGTCAAGAAATTCATCCACCGATCGCGCGGCCGGGCCAAAGTCCGGCTCGAGCGCGACTCCGTTGGAATCGTACGCCGTTCCGTGACGCGCCGTGTGAATCCCCACGATGAGAAAAGGGAACGCGCGGCGTTTCTTTTGGATCAATGCGGCCAGAGCACGGCCTGCGTTGCCATATCCGAGGAGCGCGATTCTCAAAGAGTCATTGTAGCCGCGCGATCAAAAATCCAATTTCGAGATCAAGTCCCACAGGTTCGCCTCTTGCGTGGCTTTCTGCTTGCGCAGATCGCTTGCGCGGTCGCGCTGCGTGGCCAATTGGCTCTCCTGATCGGCGAGCTGGCGCGCGTATTTTTGAACCTGGTCCTGCTGGCCGCTGACGCGGTTCAGACTCTCGAGGTTCTGCCGGACACGCGATTGGTCGTCCACCAGTGTCTTGATGTCGGCGTCGGCCTGGCGAATCTGGTTGTCGAGATCGGCGATCTGGCGTTCCGTGTCGATGACTTGTTGGAGCTGGCGCCGTCCTGCATCCGAGATCGCCTTGTTCTGGACGTACGTTGCGAGGATATCTCGCGTTATATTCGAAACCGAAGTTGTGGTGTCGTAGACGCGCTCTTGAACGATGGGAAATTTCTGGGTGGAATCCGCGTCTAATTTTACTTCGAAACGGTTCGCGGTGCCGGTGGTTTCGGTCGGCTTCGGATTGAGGACGTGATACTCGGGCTGCTGTACCTGCTCGATGATCAGAGTCTTGGGTTTGGCGTCGACATTACGGATCGAATAGGTGCGGGTTTCCTGAACGGCCGACCGCGCGGTCAACACGCCGCGATTCACGTGGATTTCGCGAACTACGCTCCGGCCGGAATCGTAAGCTGTGGTCACGCGCGTGCCAAGATCGACCGCGTAGCTGATGAGCCGCTTGTCGGCAGCTTTCAGTGTGGTCATCAGCGCTTCGCCCGAGTAGCTCGCGCCTTCGAATACCGTGATCGGTCCGCCATCCAAAGTCTTGCCCGTGGAATTCGTGAGCTCGGCAGCGCTCATGGGATGCTCGCCGTAGCTTTCAGAATAGATCAGCAGCTTGCGCGCGCCGATTTTCTGCTGCAGAAACGGGAGCATGGTGGACTCATCTTTCTTGACGGTGACGGGAGTGGAGAATCGGTACTCGAACAGCTCGCCGAGGTCGGCCGCGGCAACGTCAACCGAGACCCCGCTCGCGGTACTCAACCTCTGGAACGCCTCTAACTCACCGACGGTACCGTTTCGGTCTCCGACGAGCGCTTTCGCAGGTGGCGATGCGGGGGGCATCGCGCCAGCAAGGTTGCCCCCAATGCGGACACGGCTCGGGGCCGTAGCATCCGTTGGCACGCCGCCAACCACGCCTCCGTATACCACCGGTGCCGCCGCACGATCTTCCGGCAGATCCACGGTCTGCCGCGCCAGATATTTCGGCTCGTACAATCTGCTGATGAACGACACCGGTCGGCCCGACACTACCGCCAGCGCGACGTTTGTCCAATCCTCGCCTGTCGTGTTGTCGATGATCGCCCAGCCTTCGAGCGTCGGATCCGTCTTGTCGTTGAAGATCAGCCGGTAGCTCGACTTCCACACCGGCATTGGGACCATGTAGCTGGCCTGGATCTGACGTTCCTTGGCGTCCGAGGAATCGATGTAGAGGCTACGCTTGTCTAGCGAGCGCGATTGGTTCACCACCGTGAGGTAGTCGCGGAGCTGGCTTTGTAGTCTCGGATCGACGAAGCGCAGGGCGCCGGCAGCGGCGAGATCGAACGTGCGCAGCTCGCCCGAGTCCAGCATCAGGACAGCCTGCTCGCGCTCGGGATGCTTGTCGTCAGCAGCCTGAAGGCGCCCGCTCAGCACTGCTCCGCTCACCGTCTCGGTACCGTACTTGATCTCGATCCGCGCGCCTTTCATCTGATCGAGGAACACGGCAAGCGACGCCTGCCCGTCGATCTTGAATGGAAAATCTGCGAGTTTCTTGTCCAGAGGCTCGCTCGAATCGTAGCGCAGGCCTGTGACCTTTCCGCCTTGATCCTCCACGGTGAGCGACTTCAGCACGTCGTTCATGTCGGACGCTTTAAAATCCAGGCGGCCCGACTCACCCGGCCCCAACCTGCCGGCTCGTTCGAAGTAGCCGACGCCGCTCTTATAAAGGATGACCTGACGGATCGGAATGTCCGCGGCCGAAGCGGACAGCAACACGGCACCGGCCAGAAACAGAATTCGGGTCATATATATCTCCTTTAGACAAATGCCCGGCCGCCGAAGTTCCTTTCATCGGCGGCAAACCCCGTTCTTACTCGCCCATTACCTTAATAATGACGCGCTTCGGGCGCTGTCCGTCGAACTCTGCGTAATAAACCTGCTGCCACGGACCGAAATCGAGCCGCCCGGCCGTCACCGGCACGATTATCTGATGGTGCACCAGTAAGCTTTTCAAGTGCGAATCGCCGTTCGTCTCGCCGGTGCGGTGATGGCGGTAGTCGTCGCGATAGGGCGCCAGCTTCTCCAGCCACTCGTCGATGTCGGCGATGAGACCGTCTTCGGCGTCGTTGACCCAGACTCCGGCGGTGATGTGCATCGCCGAAACTAAGATCATCCCTTCCTGAATGCCGCTCTTGCGCAGCGCCGCCTCTACACGATCGGTAATGTTGATGTACTCGCGATGCTTCCGGGTGTTGAAGGTCAAATGCTCGGTGAGAAATTTCATACGTGCCGATGATAGCTTGACAGCCGTTCGGCCTCGGGTCACACTTGAGAAGCACAACTACCCGAGATCCCCCACGCGTTTTCTCTCGCTCGCTCTGCTGGCAGCCGGGCTCGCTCCGGCGCAGGATTCGCCGCCTGTCCCACGGACGCAAAGCCTGCCAGGACTAAATCAAAACACAGACGATTCCGACGCGCCGGATCAGACCGCCGACTCGCCGAACTCCAGTCCATCTCTATTCGGTGAAGAGCGCGGCCCGTTTACCCAACGCAAACGGCAAGCTGATCGATTTGCAACTGTTCGCCGAAATGGCCGGCGTTTACGATTCGGGCCTTCGCGACCGCACCTCCGCAGAATGGAGCTGTGAAGGCAGTGGGTGACTACGGCGTCGAGTCCGCCCTCGGGATCATCGCGTCGCGGCGTTGGCGGCACGCCAAGCTCAGCGTTGAATATCGAGGGAAATTCCGCAAGTACGCGACCTATTCGTTGTTCAACGGATCGGACCAGTTCCTCGATCTCGGCTATTCGCAGCTTCGGCGACGCTACCTGACTTTGAACCTGCAGGAGATCGCTGGAACCACTGCGAATCCGAACGGCGCGTGCTCCTATCTGCCTCTGTCGAACACTAGTGCTTTTGCTCTGCCCACGAACGAGCTCTTCAACAATCGACGAACTACGCCGAGTCGCGCGTGGATTTAGTCTCGCAGCGATCGCCCAGGCTTACTTTCGACTTCGGAGGCGACGGATTTGTCGTGCGGCGCGAGGATCTTGCGTTGGCCGGGCTCGAAGGGTACAGCGCGCTGCGGCAGTCGCTTATCCGCTTACTCGCCGCCAAACGGTTGAAGCCAGCTACCAACCAATACATGAATTTTGATTTTCAGCGGCAGTACGCCAACGCGCACCTCGAAACCGTGACACTTGCCGACTCGATCGCGCTGACCCGAAATCTGGATCTTCAAGTTGAGATCGGTGCCTAGCTGGATAGACTCCGCGCGTCTGACGCTAGTGGCGCTCGACCCAGCAATCGCCGCGATCATCAGGAAGGGAACGGCAACCGTGACTTTCTCACGCGCCCTGTTAATTCCGCTCGAAAACGCGCGGCTAATCCGGCGCTTCCGCCAATCGTCCCTGAACGCCGGATATTCGAGCGGCGTCTCGCCGGGCAACGGCTTTATCTCACGTCGCGGCAGAACGCGGCCAGCGGCACATTCTCGTACAACGGGGCGCATCGCGTCAGAGCGACTTTTAACCCGGGCTCCAGCCGTCTCGCGACCTTGGGTCACTCACTTCCGCCATACACGAGCGTCCAGGCGGGCGGAGGTATCACGTACCGGATCGCGAGCGGGTTTCATCTGCAACTGCGCTACGATTATCGCCACTACGGCACTCAGTACCTGCTCTACAAAATCGACTCGAACCGCGTCAGCGTCGGCATGGCATATAGCCCTGGCGACGCGCCTCTGGCAATCTGGTAACGTGGACACGCGAAAGATTCTTCTGGTGGAAGATGAGCCGCAGTTATCTGTGCTGCTCGAAAAGCACCTGAAGCGACTAGGATTTGACGTCGATACGCACCAGACGGGCGGTGCCGCGCTGAGCGCGATTGGAGCAGGGGGTTCGTACGATTTGCTCATCGCCGACATGGGGTTGCCCGACATGCGCGGCGAAGAGTTGCTTACCAAGATTTTCGAGCTTCACCCCGCGCTGCCGGTGCTGATCTGCAGCGGCTCGGAGTTTTTCGTCGCCAGTCTGCCTGAGGAACTGCAGCGCCGCGTCGGGTTCCTGCAGAAGCCATTCACACCGAAGGAACTGGCGCCCAAAATCGACGAAGTGCTGGGCCGCTGACGCGGGGCGTCCGCTCGATCGCCGCGCCTACTCGATCGCTGCGCTCAGCGCTTCCTGCAGTTTCTCGGCGAAGTTCTCGCCCGACTCGGACCAAAGCCGCCGGGTCTCCACCGGCAGCGCGTCGTCCAAGTCGTGAACCAGCTTGAGCAGGCTCTTGATGTTCGACTGGACCATGCGGAGGCTGTTCGGCAAGTCCGGCTGCGGCAGAAAATGTGCGTCGATGCCGAACTCCACCGTCAGATCGTCGCCGCCTTCATGCTCGAACTCGAGGCCGAAGCAACACAGCGCCACTCGCGAAGGCGACAGCTTCCAGTCGTCGCCGATGAACTGCCATAGGTCCCACCAGCTTTCCAGCCGATACGCCGCGTCGGGATTTTCGAAGTCCTTGGCGACCGCGAGCGCGGCATCGACCGGCACCGGAGGCGGATACGGGATCTCGACCAGCGGCGGCTCGTTGTAATCCACCGCCAGCACCTTGAAAGTGGAGGCCTGCCGCGCTAGGCGCGAGAACGGAAAAATCCTCAGCACTTTTTCGTAATGCCGCAGCATGTCACGCGCGCTGAAGTTTCGAAGCTTGTAGGAAAGGTAGAGTTGATCTGCCATACATCGCGCGCGATGCGATTCAGTGAAGCATCGCGATCTCTGTTACCATCGTACTGACTTTTGCTGAAATCGCCTCTTCTCGCCATTTTTCTGATCGTTTCCGTGGACGTCCTGGGGCTAACGATCATCCTGCCGCTGCTTCCGTTTTATGCAGAAAAACTGGGCGCGAGTCCGGCCACCGTGGGTTTGCTCGTCTCCACCTACGCATTTTGCCAACTGATCGCCGGGCCGATTCTCGGCCGAATGTCAGATCACATAGGACGTCGGCCGCTCCTGCTCGTCAGCCAGGTCGGAACCTTCATCGGTTTTCTGATCCTGGCGTACTCCAATGCGCTCTGGCTGGTGTTCCTATCGCGTATCATCGACGGTGCAACGGCCGGCAATTTGTCGCTCGCCCAAGCGTACATATCCGATGTTACAAAGCCCGAGGACCGCGCAAAATCGTTCGCGTTGATCGGCATCGCGTTTGGTATGGGGTTCTTGCTGGGTCCGGCGATCTCGGGATTTCTGGTCCAGTACAGCTATCAATATCCGATCTACGCCGCCGCTGCTCTGTCGGCCACCAGCATTCTTGCAACATATTTCCTGCTACCCGCCAGCGCTCCCGCCGCCGGTGAGCCGCGCAAGTTCACAGTGCTCGACTGGGGCAACTATCTGCGTTACTTCCGCCAGGCCACGCTCGCTCCGCTGCTGTGGCAGTTTTTCGCGTTCGCGCTTACGTTCTCGCTGTTTATGACGGGCTTCCCCCTTTTCGCCGAGCGGCGATACACATGGAACGGCCATCCGTTCGGCGCGAAGGAGGTTGGCTACGTGTATGCGTATCTGGGTTTCCTAGGTGTGATTCTGCAAGGCGGGCTCATGGGCCGGCTGGTGAAGGCGTTCGGCGAAATCGCTTTGGTCCGTGCGGGATTTTTCGCCGCGATGGCCGGGCTTGCCGCGCTCGCATTCACGCACTCCATTCCGTTGATGCTGGTGGTAGCCGCTGCCGCGTCGCTCGGTACAGGCATGAATCGGCCGGCGCTGACCAGCCTGATCACGCAGCGCGCCGATCGGTCGGAGCAGGGAGTTGTGCTCGGCCTCACGCAATCGCTCAACTCGGTTGCGGCGATCTCCGCACCGGCGATCGCGGGGTTTCTGATCGATCACTCGCTACTCGCGGCCTGGGCCCTTTTAGCGGCGTTGATTAGCGGCGTGGCATTACTTTTTTAGAAGCATGACCTACTTGTCCGTCAGTGCCGCGACTCCTGGCAGCTCGATTCCCGCCAGAAACTCGAGCGACGCTCCGCCGCCGGTGGAAATGTGCGAAATCTTATCTGCTACGCCCGCAGATTTGATCGCCTTCTCGGAGTCGCCGCCACCCACGACTGAAATCGCACCTGCGCCCGCCACCGCGTTCGCCAGCGCCACCGTCGCACGATCGAAGGGTGGGACCTCAAACACGCCCATCGGCCCGTTCCAGATTATGGTCTTCGCTTTTGCGATCACCGCGGCGTAATCCTCGATCGTTGCGGGTCCGATGTCGAGCCCCATCATGCCGTCCGGAATTGTCGATACGACGTGCTGCTCAGCTCCTTGCTTGATCTCCGGCGCTACGACATGATCGCGCGGCAGCATCAGCTTGGCCCCGGCGCGCACCATTAGTTCTTTCGCCAGCGCGACCTTGTCGTCCTCGACCAGCGACTTACCCACGGCCTCGCCGCGCGCTTTGAGAAATGTGTAAGCCATGGCGCCGCCAATTAGAATGTAATCGACGATCTTGATTAGGTTCTCAATCACTTCAATCTTGTCGGACACTTTCGCTCCACCCAAAATCGCGATGCATGGCCGCGCTGGATTCTTAGTCGCTTTGTCGAGATACTCCAGCTCCTTGTCCATGAGCAGCCCGGCGGCCGCCTGTGGTACGAACTGGATCATCCCCGCCGTAGATGCGTGCGCGCGGTGCGCCGAGCCGAAGGCGTCGTTAACGTACAAATCGCACAGCGAGGCAAGCTGATTCGAAAAGCCGGCATCATTTTTCTCTTCCTCGGGATGAAAACGAAGATTTTCGAGCAAGAGCACTGCGCCAGGTGCCGGCCGCATCTTTTCGACCTCCGGTCCCACGCAGTCCGGGGCCATACTTACTGGCATTCCGAGCAACTCGGCCAGCCGCTTGGCCGCCGGTTTCAGGCTCATCTCCGGGTTCGGCTTACCCTTGGGACGCCCCAAGTGACTCGCAAGAATCACCGCCGCGCCCTCATCAAGCGCGTAGCGTATGGTCGGAAGCGACGCACGAATCCGCTTGTCGCTGGTTATTTCCTGTCCTCCGGGCGCGAGCGGCACGTTGAAGTCAACACGGATGAACACAGTCTTGTTCTTGAGAGCTAAGTCACGAATCGAAAGCTTGGCCATAACTAGGTAGGATCTATTTTGACGCACTGGAGCGGCGAATTATACGCAATCGAGGTTAACTTCCAGTAACCACGCGGTTCTCAACCTTTTTCAGTATCCAACGTCACAGTGAATTGTCGAAACTTCTTCAGGAAACTTGGGTCTAACGGGGCGTGGCAAGGAGATTGCCCTCAGGGTGTCTTCAGGGTCCCTTCTTCCCGCCCGTGTCCATCAGAATATTTGGAGCAAGTCGTGAAAGATACTAGGAATTTGTTCGTTTATGCGGTGCTTCCGGCGTTCGCGTTAGTGTGTTCTTTCGACACAGCGCTAGCGCAGACGACCACGCTGACTGCGAATCCGCCCCAACTCACATTCAACACGCAGAATGGAGTGGCGCCTACTTCACAGGTCGTACAGATTAGTTCGTCGGTTAGTCCGGTCAGCATCACCGCAACGGCTTACTCGGACACTGGCTGGCTCCAAGTTACTCCTGGTTCTGCCGCAACACCAGCTACGCTGACGGTCTCGATCGGCTCCGGCGGACCAACCTCGGGAACGGACGTTGGCTTCATCAATGTCGCCGGTCCGGGTTCGAGTTCGGTGACCATTCCAGTCACTTTGAACGCCAATTCCAATGGCGTGACCAGTCTTTCAGCGACGCCAAACGCGCTCAGCTTCAATTTTGCGGCAGGAAACACGCTTCCGGCTTCGCAGACCGTGACGGTCACGAGCACCACGTCGGGCGTAGCAAGCTACACTGCGACGCCGATTATGAACGGCGGCGGAAACTGGTTGACGGCCGCTCCCACGTCGGGCAGCATTCCCGGATCGTTGCAGGTGACCGTGAACCCGGGCGCGATCAAAGGCTCAGGTACTTTCAATGGCGCGATCGCCATCAATCCGCCCGGAACGAACGGCGTTAGCGTCCCGGTTCTCGTCACGATCGCGGGCACACCCACGCTCGACGTATCCCCGTCGCAATTGTCATTTGCGTTCCAGATCGGCCAGGCCGGACCGGCCGCCCAAACACTCATGGTCACCAGCAATACCGGCGCGAATGTGAGCTTCAGTGCTTCGGCGGCGACCACTTCATGCGGAAGCAACTGGCTAGTAGTCACGCCCACGCAGGGCGCGACGCCCAGTTCGCTGAGTGTCCAGATCAATCCATCCGGATTGACGAACGGCATGTGCACGGGCACGGTGACGATCACTTCAACCGGCACGACCAATCCGAGCGTCACAGTGAACGTCTCGCTGCTTGCCAGCGCAAACCCGCTGCTGCTGGTGCCTACAACCGGACCAACCTTCAACTATCAGCTCGGCGGCACGATACCGGCGGCGCAGAATGTTCAGATCACCAGCTCGAGTACCGCGTTGCCCTTCACCGCCTCGGCTGCTCCGCCTAGTGGCGCGCCGAACTTCCTGACCGTTAGCCCGGCGGCCGGCACTACGCCCCAATCGCTGACTCTGACTCTGACGCCGGCAATTCTCTCGACGCTCGCGCCCGGTACTTACACCGAAACCGTCACTGTCAGCGCGGCCGGAGCGGGTAATTCGCCGCAAACATTCCCGGTCACTCTGGTTGTGAGCAGCAATCCGGTTTTGACGTCCTCGGCCGCATCGCTGAACTTCAACTATGAAGTAGGACAGGCGCAGCCGCAAAGCCAGACCTTGACGCTCGCCAGTACTGGAGCGCCGCTGAACTATCAGGTCTCCACTTCCACCACCAATTGCAGCGGCTTCCTGTCGGCAACGCCCACCACAGGCAGTACGTTCGGAAACGCGAACCAGGTGGTGGTTTCCGTTTCCACAACCGGACTCACGACATCGCAAGTATGCAACGGTAACGTGACTCTCACCGTTCCCGGTTCTGCCGCGCCGCCGCTCTTAATCCCCGTCACCTTGAATGTGAGTACAACGCCGCTGATCAACATCAGCCAGTCGTCCATCAATGTCACGGCGTTGGTGGGCACGGGGCCTGTTCAGCAAACGGTGTCGCTCACCAGTACCGATCCCACTTCACAGTTGCCGTTCACCGCGACAGCCGCAACCAATCCTCCTGGCTTGACGTGGCTTTCGTTGGCGCCGAACAGCGGCAACACGCCCAGCAATCTGCTGATCACGATTAATCCGGTGAACCTGGCGGCTGGAACCTACACCGGCACGATTACGGTGGCGAGCACAGCGATGAACGTTCCTGCTCAGACCATCGCCGTCACGCTGAACGTAGTTTCCTCTACTGCCACGGTGACTCCATCGACGGGATTGGCGTTTAGCCAAACCCTGGGTGCTCCCGCGCCACCCAGCCAGAACGTCCAGATCGGCGGGGTGCCGACGGGTTCAACTATCGGCGTCGCTACCACCACGCTCAACGGCAGCGGCTGGCTGACTGCAACCGCGGCCGGCAACACAGTGGCGGTGACGGCGAACGGCACAGCACTGCCGCAAGGCGCCTACGCCGGCGTGGTCACGGTGTTC
>DASQJA010000312.1:0-10882 GCA_035631275.1 Bryobacteraceae bacterium | reverse complement strand
GGCGTCGCGCCGGGAACCCATCCGCCCAAGCCTCCGGATATTGCCAGGCCCGGGCCGCCAGGACACTCGTAGCCTTCGCCCGGGACCTTCTCGTGAGACTTGGCCTGTCCTGTGCGATCCATGAAGAGAATCGCATGATGCACAACGCGCCTGTTGCCGGGGCGAAACTCGACTTTCGAAACGTACTCCGTTTCCGTCGCATTCAATGGAATCACAAAGCAGCGGAACACGTCATTGCCTTCGGCGGGCAGCGAGTACGGCTTGGACATCTTGACGATCTGGTCGGGCTCTCCAATATGCCAACCCTCGGTGAATTTCGGCGACATGGGCTTCTGGCTCGCATCCCCTTCGGGGGCTCCTCCGGCGGCCCAGTCGCGAATGGTCCCGAGTTGCTCGTCGGTGAGACGGCGCTCGTTCAGGAAATGTCCGTAGCCCGGCTCGGCCTTCCATGGCGGCATGAAGCGGGCAGATGTCACCGCAGCGATCTGTTTGGCGCGCTTGGCAGCATCGTCGTACGTCAGGAGCGAGAACGGCGCGACTTCGCCGGGACGGTGGCAGCCGCTGCAGTTGTTATAAAGAATGGGCGCGACATCGTGATTGAAGGTCGGCGTTGCGCGTTTGTCCGTCTCGGCCGCGGAAGCAATCCATAGAGAACCCGCGAGGCCTATCGTCGTCAGTATCGATATTCGCATCAATTTACTCCTGGAATTGCACAACCCAGAACCTTCGTTACGGGGTTCTTGACGGGCTGCCCGGCGATCACCTGCTCCAACGCGTCGCGCAGATCCTCTGTCGACGGGCTAAAGCGAGTCTTGCCAAAATCGACAAATCGGTCGTCCACACGGCCGCGATATAGTACTTCACCTGCCGGCGATAGGATGACGGCTTCCGGGGTCGAACGAGCGCCGGTCGCCAATGCGAGCGAATGACGGGGATCGAGCAGCGCCGGATAGGGAATCTGATAGCCGGAGTCGTGTTTTTGGACGGTGGCGGCATTGTCGTCAGGATCCGAATAGACCCCGTAAAACTGAACGCCGCGATTCGAGAACTCCCGAAAAAGTCGCGTCAGCACGGGTGCATACGTATTCGAATTGGGGCACTCGCTGGCGACAAAGATCAGAACAGTCGCGCGATGCTGGCGGATTTCGGCCGACGTGTGGGTTTTCCCTGAGGCGTCGGACAGCGAAAACGTCACGTGAGCGGCTGCCGCTACGCCCAGCGACACTACTGCTGCAACGACAGTAGGGAGTTTCACCGCCATAAGCGCTAACTCCTATTCTAATTGACGTTAGTAGTGGCGCGCTGTACGTGGCAAACTGAAGTTAGATGGCACTCGTCCCGCCTTATATCGAGTCGCTGCGGCCCTACGAACCCGGGCGCAGCATCGAGGAGGTCCAACGGGAATTCGGACTCACCCGCACGAGTAAACTAGCATCCAACGAGAATCCGTTAGGGCCGTCTCCGCTAGCCGCGGAAGCGATCGCAAAGTCGCTCCACTCCTTGCATCTTTATCCCAGCGGCGGTCTCGAACTGCGGCGCGTGCTGGCGGAAAAATTCGACGTCAAAGTCGAAAACGTGATCGCCGGGAGCGGGTCGGAAAGCATCATTTCGAGTATCATCCGCACGTTCCTCTGCGACGAGGACGAAGTGCTCACAACCGAGGCCGCCTTTATCGGCTTCCAAGTGGTGGCGCGATCGCGCGGCGTGAAGTATCGAACCGTGCCTTATCGCGACTGGCACTACGATCTACGAGCGCTTGCATCCGCCATCAACGAACGCACCAAGATCGTTTACCTGGCGAATCCCAACAACCCCACCGGAACGATCTTTTCTAAGCAGGAGTTCGACGAGTTCTACCGCCATGTCCCGGAGCGCGTGCTCATCATTCTGGACGAAGCGTATTTCGAATACGCCAAGGACAACCCGCGCTATCCCGACTCGATGCATTACCGCTACGACAACGTCATCACGCTGCGTACCTTTTCGAAAATCTATGGGCTTGCGGGCGTGCGCATCGGATATGGATTCGCGCATGAGGTGCTGATCGCGAATCTGCTCAAGGTCAAGCTGCCGTTCGAGCCGAGCACGCTGGCGGAAGCCGCCGGGATCGCGGCGCTCCGGGATAAGGAGTTTCTGCATCGATCGCTCGAAGTGAATGCCCGCGGTTTGCAAAGGTTGATGCGATGTTTGCGCGAGATGGGTATGACCGTCTTGCCTTCGGAGGCGAATTTCATCATGCTGCCGCTGGCGAGCGCCGAGCAGGCTAGCCAGATGGTGCGCGAGTTCTTGATGCAAGGCATCATCGTCCGGCCGCTCGGAAGCTTCGGCCTCCCGAATTGTATTCGGATCTCGACCGGCACCGACGAAGACAACCAGCGCTGCATCGAGGCAATGAGTAAGTTAACAGCGCTCGTGTAAGTGCAGGAGGTTTTTATGGCACAGGTACTAGAGAAAACCGGGCAGGAGAGCAAAGCCGCGGACTTTCTGCCCCTCAATGGAACCGACCACGTCGAGTTCTACGTTGGCAACGCGAAGCAAGCCGCGTATTACTATCGCGCCGCGTTCGGAATGCGGTTGATCGCCTATAGCGGACCAGAGACAGGCATGCGCGATCGGGCGTCCTACGTGCTCGAGCAGGGCAAGATCCGGTTTGTGCTCACGACACCGCTCTCGTCCGACAACGCGATCGCCGAGCACATCAAACAGCATGGCGACGGCGTACGTGAGATCGCGCTTTGGGTGGACGACGCTGAGTCTGCATTCCGCGAGACCACGCGGCGCGGCGCCAAGCCAGTTCTCGAACCTAAGACCTTCGAAGACGAGTTCGGCCGAGTGAAGATTTCCGCGATCGCGGCGTACGGCGATACGATTCACGGCTTTGTCGAGCGTGGAAATTATCGCGGCGCGTTCCTGCCAGGTTTCCGAGCAGTGCAAGGCGGCGACCCGGTCGCGCGGCCGGTCGGCATGCTACACATCGATCACATGGTCGGCAACGTCGGCTGGGGCCAGATGAACGCCTGGGTGGACTTCTATCGCGACGTTATGGGATTCCAGCTCTATCAGCATTTCGACGACAAGGATATTTCAACCGAATACTCGGCGCTGATGTCGAAGGTGATGTCGAACGGCAACGGTCGCGTGAAATTCCCGATCAATGAGCCGGCCACCGGCAAGAAAAAATCGCAGATCGAAGAGTATCTCGAGTATTATCACGGCCCAGGCGTGCAGCACATCGCAATGGCAACCAGCGATATCATCTCGACGGTAACGAAGCTGCGCGATCAGGGCGTCGAATTCCTGCGAGTGCCCACTACCTACTACCACGACCTCGAATCGCGCTGCGGCAAGATCGACGAGCCGGTGGATGAGCTAGCCGAGCTCGGCATCCTTGTGGATCGCGACGACGAGGGCTACATGCTCCAGATCTTCACCAAACCGGTGGAAGACCGCCCCACTCTGTTCTACGAAATCATCGAGCGCAAAGGCAGCCGCAGCTTCGGCAAGGGAAATTTCAAGGCGTTGTTTGAAGCGATCGAGCGCGAGCAGGCGCTACGCGGGAATCTCTAAGCGTCATCCGGGCCGGCGAGAAAGAGAAGCCAGCCTGTTTAGTTTGCTTTTTTCGCCACGGTCTTCGTACTGCCCTTCAGCTCGGCCTCAAGGATCGGCTTCACTGCATCCATGGTCATGGGACCGTTGTAAAGCTTGCCGTTGATGAAGAACGCCGGCGTTCCATAAACGCCCGCGGCGTCGCCGTCGGACGTATCTTTTTTCACCACGGAGACGAACTTCCCCGAGTCCAGGTCGGCCTTGAATTTGTTGACGTCCAGGCCGATTTCCTTGGCCCACTCCACCATGTTCTCGTGCGAGAGCTTCCGGAAATTCGTGAACAAGATGTCGTGCATCTCCCAGAATTTGCCCTGCTCGTTGGCCGCGAGCGCAGCCTCGGCAGCAAGCTCGGCATGCGGATGCATCGACAGCGGAAATTGTTTGTAGATGAGCCGGATGTCCTTGGGATAAGCCGCCATCAGCGTCTTGACCTGCTTCACCGCAATCGCGCAATAGGGGCATTCGAAATCGGAGAACTCGATCATCGTGATTCGCGCCTCGCTTGGCCCAAGCGTCGGCGCGCCCGAAACCGGGATGGTCACCGGGTCCTCCAGCACTTTCGGCCGGTGCGCCTTGGGCGACGCATCCATCAGCTTGCTGATTTCGAGCAGCGCCTTCCCATCCTTCACGCCCTTGATCGCGATCCCGGCGAGCGTGCGGCTGTACGAGCAGCTCGGATCCTGCATGATGCATGCGCCAGTTTTCAGGCCGCATTGGCACGAGCAGTCTTCTTCCTGGAGCAGCTTGAGCACAGCCTTCTTTTGGACCGGCGTGAGCCCGGACAGATCGACATTTCCTATGGCGTCGGGAAGTTTGGCAGGAGCGGGAGCAGCCGGCTTTTGTGCCCAGACGGCGCCGCAAGCCAGAAATAAGAATAGTGTGATGGCCCAGGTGCGCACGTTTTTATTATCCCCCGGATTTTGTGGTTTCGCCCGAGGCTATACGGGGCTGTGCTCGAGGAAACTCTTCAGGTCTTCTTCGTTGACCCCTGGCTCGCCCGGGGAGACATTGTTGAGCTTGCCCTGCTTCATCCATGATTCGAGCTCATCCACCAGCCCAAATAGATGATCGAACGATTCGACTATAAACAACAGAGGCTGATAATGGTCGATCTCGAAGGATTGGTTGATGGCCCATTCAAGCTGGATTGGGAAGCGCTGCACTTCGGGAGCCTCGATGGCGTGCGTGATTTCACCATAGGAGCTCAACAGTCCGCTTCCATAAACCTTGAGGCCATCTTTGCCGCACATCAGGCCGAACTCGATGGTGAACCAAAAAAACCGCGCCATTGCGCGAATGATGCTGGTGAGGCAGTGGACGCGCGTTTCTGGATCACGGATGCCCGCCACCAAATCAGCTGCGGTGTGTGCGCATTCGCCGAACCGCACCAGCGTCTCGGCAAAGTGCTTGTCGGTGTGCATCGGAACGTGGCCGGCGATGTCGTGGAAAATATCAGGTTCGGGCAGGTAATCGAGCTTGTCGGAGCGGCGAACGGTGATCGTGGTGGGAAACCGCCGGTTGCGCAGGCAATCGAAGAACACGAACGCGGGAACGTAGCCGCTCACTGCTTTCGCTTCAAAACCGGTCAGCGGCCCCAGAAACCGATTGACGTCAGCGAGGCGCGGCACGCGGTTTGGATCGAGCCGCAGCGCGTCCATCCCAGCAAGGAAATGTTCGTTCGCATAACGCTGCCAGCGCGGCCCCATACGCGAGTAGAGCCTCCGCCACGCTTCGTGATTTTCTTCGGAATACAGCTCGTAAGGCTGGTCGATATAGAACTGCCCCTCGCGGCGCGCCTGTTCGATAAAAGGCGACTCGGTGGTCGTGAGTCCTGCCTGCGCGGTTTGAATGGAGGTTCGATCCATTCGCTGCTTCCATTTTCAAATTAGCACACACCACGTTCACGTGGTGCTTTTATTGAATTGACATGGTCAGATTGGAAATATAGGCATGAAGCAGTTAAATATAGGCATGAAGCAGTTAACGATGCCGGTTAGCGAGTTCAAGGCGAAGTGTCTCCAATTATTGAAGGACGTCGAGACCAAAGGCGATAGGATCGGCATCCGAGACGTGGAAAGCCGGTGGCTGAGGTTGTAGCCGTCGAAGAATGTGATTCCGCCGTTGCGCGGTTTGTGGAAGGATTCCGTCAAGATCCTTGTCGATATCGTCTATTTCGATACTAGCGGCGATTGGGAAAGCAACCGCTGAAGTTCTTGCTGGAAACTCACGCGTTGGTTTGGTGGCTGCACGGCGAGAACGCGCGGCTCTCCAAGCGGCAGGATCGCGCGCTTGCGGAACTGCAAGAGACCGGCGAACCGGCAGCGTTGAGTTCGATACCGCTTTGGGAGTTGGCGATGCTCCGTGAACGCGGCCGTAATAGGGTGACAAGGGATGGATGAGATGTTCCGGGAGATCGAGTTTCATCCGCTCACGATCCTCCCGTTGGCGTGCTCAGTCGCCGCCGAAAGCGTCCGTCTTCGTGACGATTTTCATCGCGATCCCGCCGACCAGATCATCATAGCCACCGCTTGCTTTCACAATCTGACGCTCATCACTGCCGACGATCGCATCCGCAATTGGGGCAAGGTCCGCGTTCTCTAACCGCGCCTATACTGAAGTCAGGAGTGACCATGTATCCGCTGAAGAAAGGCAAGACCACCAGCCAGGCCCACGTCGGACTACCGGAAGGAACCTTCGAGGAAGAACATGGACGCAAAGGTTTCTACGGAAAATCCGCGCATCTGTACCACGCGCATCCGCCGACCGGCTGGATCCGCTTCGAGGGCAAGCTTCGGCCGCACTGCTTCGACCTGAACCAGCTCAAGCCATCCGATCTCGCCAAAGCCGAAGGCACTCCAGTGGCCTTCCTCGGCAACGATGACATCTGCCTCTACGTCTCGCGACGCTCGGATCCGATGCCGTTCTACTTCCGCAACGCCGACGGCGACGAGCTATTTTTCGTCCACCGTGGATCGGGCGTCGTCGAAACTGATTTCGGACCGGTGCCGTTCGAGCACGGCGACTACATCAACATCCCGCGCGCGGTCACCTATCGTGTCGTGCCCGAGACGCGCGACAATTTCTTTCTGATCATCCAGTCCAAGCACGAGTTCGAGCAGCCCGAAAAAGGACTCCTTGGCCAGCACGCACTCTACGACCCCGCAGCCATCTTCACGCCCGAACCGGCGCCGCAGCTTGATGACCGCAACGAGTGGGAGGTCCGCATCAAGGTGGACGACGAAATTTCGAAGGTGGTGTATCCGTTCAATCCCATGGACGTGGTCGGCTGGAAGGGCGAGCTGACCGTATGGAAAATCAACATGCGCGACATCCGCCCGGTAATGAGCCATCGCGCGCATCTGCCTCCCAGCGCGCACACCACGTTCGTAACCGAAGGCGCGGTGGTATGCAGCTTTCTTCCGCGGCCGCTTGAGCAGGACGAAGACGCGCTGCGCGTACCGTTCTTCCATCGCAACACCGACTACGACGAGTTCATCTTCTATCACGACGGCGATTTCTTCAGCAAAGACAATATCAAGGCGGGCATGGCGACACTGCATCCGCGCGGCATTCATCATGGGCCGCATCCCAAAGCGTTGGCCAATCAGAAGAAGAAAACCCATACCGACGAGTACGCGGTCATGCTGGACGGCTTGAATCCGATTCACGTATTGCCCGCTGGCGAGGACGTGGAGTGGAAGGACTACTGGGCAAGCTGGATGGAGCGCAAGCCGGTGGAGACGCGCTGATTGATCGTCGACCCGCAGTCCGCCAAGCACCAAGACATCTATAAACTCATGATCGGCGCGATCGTTCCTCGGCCGATCGCGCTGGTTTCCACTGTGAGCCATGATGCCGTCCTGAATCTCGCGCCGTTCAGCTTTTTCACCGGCATCAGCTCCAAGCCACCGCTCATCTGTTTTTGTCCCGGACCCCGCTCGGATCCTGGCCCCCGCAAGGACACTCTCATCAACATCTCGCGCACCAAGGAATTCGTCGTGAACATCGTCTCGGAAGAAATCGCCGAAGCAATGAACCTCACGTCCGGCGAATATCCACCGGAGACGGATGAGTTCAAGGTCGCGGAACTAACGCCGATCCCAAGCGATCTAGTAAAGCCGCCGCGCGTGGCCGAATCGCCCGTGAGTATGGAATGCCGGCTCCGGCTCGCGATCGAATTCAGTGAGGAGCCTGGAGGCGGAAACCTGGTAATCGGCGACATATTGCGCTTTCATGTCGACGAGCGCATCATCAGTGAAAACCTGCGGATCGACCCCGACAAGTTGCGAGCGGTTGGACGCATGGGTGGCCCCACCGGCTACACGCGCACGCGCGACCGCTTCGACATGGTTCGGCCGAAGGTTTGAACCCGCGGCGCTATTTCTTTCGCTGTTGAATCCAGGCAATTGCGGCATCGAGCGCGGGATCTTTTCCTTGGAGCAGCGCTTCACGCGTCAGCGGAGTCTCGACATCCGGTGTCACACCCAGCCCTTCGAGCGGCTTGCCGCCTTCGGAAATGTAGTTTGCGATCGCGTATTGAAAGCCGTCGCCGTTCGGCAGTTTTTCGAACATGGATGGCAGCGCGGCCGCCGCGGTCCGCGTCCCGAAGATGCGCGCCCGTCCCAGATCCTTCAGTCCGCCGGCCAGAATCTCTGACGTTGACGCGGACGCACCATCCACCAGGATCGCCAGCGGCCCCGCGAAGGTCCTCGCGCGAGGATTCACAACAAACCTCAGCGTTGTATCGCGCATGTAGAGTGTGCCGAGCAATTGATTCGGCTTGTCGATGAACCAGGCCGCAATGCCCATCGCCATCGCTCCCAAGCCGCCCGGGTTGCCGCGCAGATCGATGATGAACCCATCGCACTGCATGCAGGAAGTGACCGCTTCTCCAAAACCATTCATCAAATGCGAGGGATCCAAGAACAGATTGAACCCGACATAGCCGATATTGCCGCCGCTGGCACGCGATGAATCCAACCAGACATAAGAGGGATACAGATAGCCGAATTGCGTCAGCGTGCCCTTAGGTTTTGCGTAACCGATGCGTTTCGTCACGTGCTGGCCGGCGCCGTCCAGAAACTCGACCGCGAGCGTTTCGCCAGCGGCGCCCTCCATTCGCGCGAGCATCGCGCGCCGCGAGAGCAGCTCGAGCAGCGTCGAATCGGCGTCGCTGGCTTGCAACTGCCTCACAATCGGCGCCACCTCGGCGTCGGCGATCTTCAGGATCTCCCAACCGCGCGCGACTCCTTCCTTTGCCGCAGGCGAACCCTGGTCCACGGATGTCACCAGCACGTGCGATTCGATCAAGCGCACGTCGATGCCGGTGGTGCCGTCGTGAGATTTTCCCTCGTCGCCCAGATCTCCATAAGCCTCACCCGGAATGATGCCGAAATGCGTCTGATGCAGCCGGCCGATCATGTCACGCATAACAGCCCGAGCCGCTTCCATGCTGTCGGCCTTGTCGATCGCCGGCCGCAGTTCGTCGTGCACGGCCTGCCAGTCGAGTCCCGCGGGCTTGATCTGCCAGTGTTTGTCGCGAACCGTCTTCCAGACCTGCTCGAAGGAATCGACGTTGAGCTGGCGCTGTTCGGGAGTTAGCGCAAGCGCCAGCCCCGCCGAGGCCAGAAAAAGCAATCCCGCGGAAGCCCGTCTCGTCACCTCGCGCTTCATTCTTTTGCGAGAACCTTAGCGCCGAGAGCGCCGCCAATCATCGGCAGGGCCGTCAGGATCACGAACAACATCACCAACGCGAAAAGCACGCCACCGGCCAGTGCCGCCGGATCGTTCAAAGCCTGCGCGATCGCGTCGGATCGCGTATCGCTTGTGGGCAGTTGATTCTTGAGAAAGGTCGTCAAACCGCCCTGATTCGAGATCGCTAGCAGCGCCACGCTCATGAGCATGCTGATTAGGACGAACGAGAAAATTCCGGTAATCCAGCCCATTCGCATGCCCGCGCGAATACTTAGCATCTGGCCAGTGCGCCGCGTGTATGAAAACACCGCCAGAAACCCCGCGGCAAATAGCACGATCAGCAGCCGTAGGAACGGGAACGGAAGTGGAAAAAGGAACAGTAGCACCGCGCAGAGCGCGGTCAGGAATCCGATCCTGACAGCCACCCGGTTATGAAAACCGATCTCTGCTCGCGAAGGAACCTGCGCTGATGGCTCCAAGGCGGGCGGCGTCTGAACCGGCTCTTCCACAATCCCTGGATAGTCGTACTGCGGCTTGCCGCACTTATGACAGAAACGGGCATCCGGCGGCAACTTGGCTCCGCAAGTGCAAAACTCGGGCACGACTTCAGTTTGACATCCAGAAATGAAAAAGGCCACCTGAGCCAGGTGGCCTCTTTCCGGTTTGCTGAGTATGGACCTTAGCCCTTTTCAGCGACACGCAAATCGTTGGTCACCGAAAAGACTCCCGGAACACCGTTGGCGCGAATGCCAGCCATATTCTTGTCGGCCTGGTTATCCACTACGCCGACCAGCGTGACATGCCCGTTATCCACGATGATGTGAATCGATGGATTCGCTCCCATCGCGTAGCGATACAGACCGCCAAAGCGGAAGATCGCGCGATACTCGGCTACGCGAATCCGGTTGTCCATCGGCGACAGCGGCAGGACTTTGATCTTGTTCACGACTTGTGAAACACCCGGAATCCTCTTCACGGAATGTTCAGCATCCGACTTGAGCACCGGCCTCGTAACTTCTCCCATCAAAGTGACCACGCCGCCATCATCCACTCGAAACGCCAGATTGTCGAAAATGTTGTAATACGGCAGCATCACTAGCTCGTGCCGTACAGCGTCCGCCAGGTCGTTGGCCTGATACCGGGCGAACATCGGCGACACAAAAAGAGCCATCGCCGCAACTAGCGAAACAGCCTGCAATCTCCTCTTCATATTTCACTCTCCATCCACCAATAAGGATGTTGAGGAGTATTTCGGGGTTGCGGGAATTACGCAGCTTTACGAGTTACTCATCGTCGGCCGCTGCTTGTAAGTGCTAGCGCCGGTTCACTAATCCCCGCGCGCGGCCTCTTGTTGGATCAGGTACCAGAGCGCCTCGACATGCTCGCGCTCAGTAGGCGCCGCGCCGATGGAAACGCGTGCCATCCAGCGCCCGTCAAGAACGGCAGACGTGAGATACGCGCGCCCGGATGCGTTGATGCGGTCCACCCAGCCACGCGTATGACGGTCTAGCGCCTCGCCCTTGAGGCCCTCTGGTTCGTGGCGAATGCACACCGTTTGGAGTGGAACTGGAGCCAGCACGCG
>DASQJA010000311.1:0-4715 GCA_035631275.1 Bryobacteraceae bacterium | reverse complement strand
TCATACTTTAGCTTGTCGATAGCCTGTTCCAGCTCCTCCCGCTTTTCGAGCAGAGCTTTCTTCTCGGGCGTCGTGGCAGCGAGCTGGGTCGAGCCGAGGCGCAGCAGCGTGAAACGCGAAGCCAGCAACCCCTGACCGTTCTCGGGCGAAGGTTTACGCGCGCCATCGCCTTGGCCGGTGTCTTCGAGTGTCGGATGCTCAGTCGCGAGGCGCTTTTGCGATTCGTAAAACTGCGCCGTCTTTTCATTGGCGTAATTGAACGCCTCGAGCGCCGTCACGGTTTCATTCTTATCGGTGTCTGCCGCAGGGTCGCGCAACGCTTCCACCCAGTACCGCGCAAAGACGGTCGCGTTCTTTTCGGTGCCGCTCTTGGTCGCGGTGATTACGACGCGACCCTGTTTTTCGAGCGCTGCGCGCGAACCACCGCTGGCGCTGGTCATGTTGACAACGAGCTGGCGCGTAGCCGGGATCCGATCGAGCAGTGAAGCCAGCTCGACGCCCGACAGATCCGGACCCGGCAGATTGATTTTGTACTCGAAGCCGTCGTAACCGCCGTGGCCGATCATCATCACAACCAGGGCATCGGCGGGCTTCGCTTCCTTCGCGATTTGTCCCAGCGCGGCTTGGATTTGCGCTTTTGTCGCCTTGGGGCCGTAAAGCGTCGTTACCTTCGAATCTGAGTTCGATTGCACAAGCTTGTCGATTTCTTGAGCCAAGGACGTAAAACGCTGTTCGAAGTCAGGTTCGCCTCCCAGACCCGCGATGGTCACGTAGAACGTGGCGGCATTCAGGGCCGAGGCAAGCACAAGCGTCGACACGAGTGTCGACGCGGCACCCACGAGTGCGTGCGCCACATGCGACTTCATACGACACCCCAACGACGGCGCAATAACCATTCGGCGCAGCATAACAACAATGCAAAGAAGAACACCACCGGCATGTCCCACAAGTCTTTGGTCTCACGAACGCTAATGCCGGCCTCTGAATAGGATATGTCCTCGCCTAACCGGCTCACTTCGTTCGGGTGATAATACTTGCCGCCGGTCTGAGAGGAAAGCTTTTCGAGCAGATCGCGGTTTTGTTCCAGATGAAAATTCTCGGCGACCCCATTCTCGCGCCGGAACGTGACCACGTCGCGCCCCAGTTCCTGCTGGCCGCGATGCGCCGTGACTTCGGTAATGTACGATCCAGCATGCTCAGCGTTCCAATCCGCCAGGTACACGCCCTGCGCCGTCGGATCGGGATGCAGTTCGACAGTTTCAGCGGCGCCATTCGGACCCACCACGCGCGCCTGCACGTCCGCGTCGCTGGTCGGCAGATAAGTCGTGTCGCGAACCTCAGCGCGGAGCCGCACCCGCCCGTCGTCCTCGAGCGTCACGCTCGGTGTGGACGCAACCACGCGCGTCGGCGTGTCGCTGACCAACCAGCGCAGCATCTGACGCCAGAAGATTTCGTGGCTCATATCTTCCAGCGGCTGGAGCATTTGCCAGGTCCAATCGCTTCCCGTGGCGAAGACGGCCGTTCGCCCGCGGCCGTACTTCTGCGTGATCAGCAGCGGCAGCGCGCGGCCCCCCACCTTCATTTCAACGAGCACCGTCGCGCCCGGCTTCACTGTGCCGGCTTCCTGGTAGCTCAACATGTAGGGAAGTTTGTTCCAGCGATCTACATTCTTCGCGGGATCTTCTTCGATGCGAGTGATCAGGCTGTCGCGGCCGGAAGACGTCAACTCGGGATTGGCATGATCGCGATGAAACGTGCCTTTATGGGTCGGCAGACGAACCGGCAACAGTTCGTCAAGGGGCGGCTTATCGTAACCGCCTTCCGCTAGCGCCGAGCGCCCGCCTAGAAAAAGCACTCCCCCGCCGCGGCGATCGACAAATTGCTGGATCATCTCCTGCTGCTGCGGCGTGAAATAGTTCGCTTCGATGCTGCCGAGGATCACGCCTTGAAAATCGAAGAGATCTTCCACCTTGCTCGGAAACGGAAACGCGTTCTTCAATTCCGGATGCTTATCATCGGGCGTCTGGGTGTAATTCTTGTTCTGCGTCGTCCGGACGATGCTATAGAGCGCGATGTTCTTATCGTCTTCCACAGCTCGGCGCAGGAATTTATAGTCCCAGCGAGGCTCGCCTTCCATATAAAGGACGCGCGGCGTGGCCGAATCCACGTTGAGCACGCGAGTTGCGGAATTGTTCAGGCGGTTTTCCTCCTGCGGCAGCGGGTCGATGGAAAACTCGAGGTTCTTGACCCCAGCGTCGCCCGCATTAAAGAGGATCGCTTCGGTCTGAACCGCGCCGTCGCCCTTGAATGTGATGTCGCGGGCGGCCAAAACCTTTCCTGCTTCCCGTACTGCCAGGTGCGCCCTCTCGCCGCGAAACCCTTCCTGATGGAAGCTGACCTCGGCCTCCAGCCGCGACTTGGCAAGCGATCGCCGCGGCAATTGCACATCGTTCAATTCGACATCACGATCCATCTTTTCCCGGCCGAAACCGATGGTGTGAATCGGGATACGCTGCCGCTTGATGTCGGAGACGGTCTCGAGATCGATGCCGCCCGAGTTGTCGGCGCCGTCGCTCATCACCACCACCGCGCCAATCGGAAGCGTCGCTGCGTCGGCGACCACTTCCTTTAAGCTGTCGCCGATGCGCGTCGCCGGTGCCGCCGCGGTCAGTTGGTCCGGCCTTTCGAGGCGTTCCACATGATCGCCAAAGCGGTAAAGGCGAACTTGAAATTTAGACTGCAAGCTATTCAAAAGACCGCTATTCAGAGTTTTTATTACTTCCTCTTTGCGGGTTTCGCCATTTTCCGCGACCGACATGCTGCGGCTGTCATCGATCACCACCGCCACGATGTTTTGCTGCGGGCGCAGCGTAGCGATGCTCAACGCAGGCTGCCACAACAAAAACAGCAGCAGACAAACCAGCAGCGTTTGGAGTATCCAAACCACCGCGGTCCGGCCACCGCGCATCGAAGGCGCGACTCGCTTTCGGCGTCGCCAAATCGTGTAGCCCAGACCCCCCGCCGCAGCCGCCAGACACAAAACCATCGCCCACACCGGCCACTGCCCGAGCAGCACAAAACTGCCTTTGTCGAAAACCGAGCGAGGATACTTGAAGAGAAACTCGAACATCGCGGGAGACTTGTCGGGCTCCTTAGTGGGTCATCGCATAAAAGACGTGATGGACGCCGATCCGAAAGCCCAGCGCACTCACATTTTCCTTAGGCGGCCGATCGCCTTCCGGAAGCGCCGAGTTTCGAAACTGCCCTAAGAATACCATGGCTTCTATCATTAGGTGCCGCGCTCGAGCACCCTGGTTACTACAATCTTTCGATACATCGAAACGCTGCTGACTACAACATGTCGCCATTCAACTGTTTCGTTCAACCTTTCGGCCCTAGCCGCATGCGGGGAGTGCAAGAGTATGATTCAATAGACAATAACTTCCAGCTACGGGAATGGCGTCGTTGCAATTCAAGTTTCGCCGTGATCGACGGGCTTTGGCCCGGCGCGCGCGCGAGTGGCGAATGATCCTCAAGGGGCTTGCTTCCACCGATCATCCGGTGATGGCCCACATCATTCCCATCCGCCGCTGTAACTTGTCGTGTACCTACTGCAACGAGTACGACGACTTCTCAAAGCCCGTGCCCGCCGACGTCATGATCGGACGGTTGAATCACCTGGCGTCTCTCGGCACCACCATCATCACGTTCAGCGGTGGCGAACCGCTGCTCCATCCCGAGCTAGACCGTCTCATCGCGCATGTCCGCAGTCTCGGAATCATCGCCGGCATGATCACCAATGGCTACCTGCTTACACCACAGCGGGTCGAGCAGCTGAACGACGCCGGGCTCGACCATATGCAGATCTCGATCGACAACGTCATGCCCGACGATGTCTCGAAGAAAAGCCTCAAGGTTCTGGACAAAAAGCTCCAGATTCTGGCCGACTGCGCACTCTTCCATGTCAATATCAACTCGGTGCTCGGCGGCGGGATTCATAATCCGGAAGATGCGCTCACGGTCGGGCGGCGCGCGCTCGAGCTGGGCTTCACGTCCACGGTAGGAATCATCCATGACCACGCCGGTCAATTGAAGCCCATCGCCGATTGCGAGCGCGACGTCTTCCTAGCGATGAAGAGCTTCGAGAAGAAGAACTTTTCGCAGATCAACGGCTTTCAGGACGACATCGCGCATGGCCGAGCCAGCAATTGGCGTTGCCGCGCCGGCGCACGCTACCTCTACATTTGCGAGGACGGTCTGGTTCATTACTGCTCCCAGCAGCGCGGATTCCCTGCGAAGCCCTTGGCTGAATACTCGCTCGCTGACATCCGGCGTGAGTACATCACCCAGAAAGGCTGCGCACCCTTCTGCACCGTATCGTGCGTTCACCAAATCGCCTACATGGACTTTTGGCGTGATCCGCAGACCATCCCGAGTACCGCGCCCAGCGAGCCTTTGGTGCAGATCCAATCTAGCGGCCGCGCGAGTTGACTACTGACCGATCGAGAGCATCAGACCGCTCTGCGTGGTCCCATTGACCACCGACAGCGAGACCGCAGCATCTCCGGGCGGTAGATTCGATGGCACAGTCAGGTTGAACTGATACTGACCCGGCGAGATCAAGTAGCCTTGCACCTGGGCAGGTACACCACCAACGGTCGCGGTCACGGGTTGCGCCGGCTGCGCATCGTTCGTGGCCAGCTGGCCAGCTGGAA
>DASQJA010000310.1:0-20704 GCA_035631275.1 Bryobacteraceae bacterium | reverse complement strand
GTGTTGTTACCGGGTGCGAGATCTGGCGGGAGATCGGCGCCGGCGCGGCGCGGAAGAATGACGATGGGCCGCCGGACGCTTTCGAGGGCCGCCCGGTCCTCTGGAGACAGTACACAGAAGAGCTCGGCGCTCGCGGCGTCGGGGACCATCAACGCGAATGGTTTATCGCTGCGTTTCTTGCGTTCACGCAGCAGGCGGACCGCGTCAGCGTGTTGCGGATCGCAGGCCAGGTGAAAGCCACCGAGGCCCTTGATGGCGAGGATCCGGCCGGCGCGCAGGAGCTGGCGCACTTCGCGGATGACTTTCAGGGCGTCGTGCTGCGAGTCGAAGACGGGTTGACCGGATGTCGTCAGCGCAAGCGATGGGCCGCAGTCGGGGCAGGCGTTAGGTTGCGCGTGAAAGCGGCGGTCGGTTGGATCTTCGTATTCGTGCAGGCAGCGCTCGCACATGGTGAAGCAGGCCATCGTGGTCAGCGGGCGATCGTACGGGATTATTCGAGTGATGGTGTAGCGGGGACCGCAGTTGGTGCAGTTGGCGAACGGGTAGCCATAGCGCCGGTTCGAGGGCGTGCGAAAGTCTCGCATGCAGTCGTCGCAGGTGGAAACGTCGGGAGAGACCCGGACGAATCTTCCGGGTTCGTCGAGGCTCTCGCGAATCACGAAACCGTGCTCGTGGGTTGGCGCGACCGATGTTACGGCGACATCGTCGATGCGCGCAAGCGGCGGCGCATCGTGTTGGAGGGCATGCAGAAATTCATCCACGCGCTCGCCCGGTCCCTCTGCTTCGATGAAAACGCCTGCTGAGGAGTTGAGGACGAATCCTGAAAGCTGGAGCCGGTGCGCTAGGTTGTAAACGAACGGGCGAAAGCCGACACCCTGCACGATGCCGCGTACATGGACGTGGAGGCGCGCGATGGAGTTGCCGTGCGTGTCTTCATCCGCCATGCGTTGATTGGACGTCTTCCAGAATTATGTACAAAGTCGCGCCTTGATACTGCATAGTTCGGCGGCGTTCATTCCCCACACGCACACCGCGCGAAGCGAGTAGGCTCAAGCGAGACGCAATTCGCTCGGGATGGAGTGTCAGGTTGACGAAGGTCGTGTTCGGCTGGACCTGCTTTTGAAGCTCGGCGCCGGACCAGGTTGTCAGCTCGCGGGTGAAGTCGGCGGGAATCCAGAGATAGAGCGATTCGGCGGAGTCGTAGAAAGGCGTTGCAGGCTCGTCGCGATCGAACCAGAAGCGCAGTCTCCGCGATCCATCGGTAGAGGACTGGACAGCGGCATCGAAGGTCATCAGATCGTGGAAGGCGTCGCGGTTCGGTCCGCGAATGGGAGTGGGGTAGTCCCACGCGTAAGCATAGGCAGGGTCGAGCGCAGGCGAGAGAAACAATAGGCCGGCCAGAGCGATCATGCCGAACCGGAGCTGCTCGAGGAAGAGCAAGAGCACGGTTATGGCGCCGAGAAAAAAAAGAATCGGCCAAGGATGTTGCGGCCAGGCCCACATAGAAAAGGTAATTGGCAAAGCAACCACGGCGACGATTATGATGCCGGCACGGAGCCAGGATGTCACGAACTGGCCAGTAATTATTCCGCTAAGGAAAAAGAGCGGGACGACCATGAAAGAGCTCTGGTACTGCACGCGAAGCGAGGCTGCGTGCAACACGAACTCCTGGAGTGCGTACAAGCCGAGGCAGATGGCGAGTGCGAGATAGGCTTCCGAGGCAAGCTCCCAGTCCTTGCGCAGGCGCACTAAGAACGGGCCGACGAGCAGTAGGAGCGCGGGCGCGAACAAGCGATAGGCGGTCAGCAGGAATCCAGGGCCGACGCCCCATGCATGCGCCAGGTCGGCGGGATTTCGTAGGGTTAGGATCGCAAAGTAAATTTGCCAATAGAAATAAGTCCACCGGCCGATCAAGATTTGACTGACGGGACAGAGAGCGAGGACGACCACTGCGGCGCCGACGCTTATGGCAACACATGCCTGCAGGAGATCACGTGGGGAACTACGATGATGCCAAAGCGCAATCGCGAGCACGGCGAGAATCATCGGACCGGCAGTCATATGCGTGAGTCCAGAGAGCGCCAGGAACATTCCGGTGAGCCCGCTGTTCACACGGCGCGAGCCGTTCGGCCGCACCGCGCACATCAGCGCGGCGAACCCGTACGCGATCGAGGGGGCATCTGGGTAGTCCCAGGAGACTGTGGAAATGAAGTATGGGTTCGTGACTAATAGCGCGGCAGCCGTTGCGCCCGCGGGCGGGCCGTAGAACCATCGGACGGACCAGTACAGCGAGACAGCGCTTACCGAGACGATCGCCAGGTTCAAGATCACGCTCGCGGCTTCTGGCGATACGATTCGGAACGCGGTAAGGCCGGGCAGGATCCAAGGCAGGCGCGAGACGTAATAGGTGGGACCGTAGGTGTGGACGAGATACCGGAAGTGCAGAAAGTATCCGGTGTAATACCAAGGATCGAGAAAGCCGACGGGCGCGAAGTTGGAATAAGGTCCGGTCAACAGGAACGCGAGCGAAGCGGCCACGCTCGTTATCCAAACGATCGCGGGCTCCGGCACGCGCCGAAGAACGTGCATAATTAGAGCCTATCGCTCGTCCCGGCGCCCGTCGCGTGTTACGCTCGTGTTTTATGCAGCTTTGCGAGATTTTTCTCGGCCTTGGCGAGCCGAACTTCGCCCAACTGTTGCGCGGCGTCTCGATCGGAAAATTGAAAACGTATCAGCTTTTCGACCGGATGAAAGCGCGGCTGCATGTTGCAAAATTGAACTCGGAGAGCATCCGGAAGTCGGAGGCGAAGTTGTGGACGCGGCTGAGTGACAGCGACGAAGAGCTCGCCACCGATCTCTCGCAAGCGGTCCTGATCTCGCACATGGACATGATCAAAGCGATCCTGGATGAACTCGGAGTGCCGAACGAGGATGGTTTCTTCGCCAAGGACATCGATGCGTCGAAATATCTGACCGATGGCTGGCAGCAGAAAACATACGATGAGTTCAAAGACAAGTATCCCGCGCCGGTGCTGCTCTTTTACATCAATCATCTGGATTGGGAAGTGGCAAAAGCGCAGCAATTGTTCCAACCGGCGGCATGAGCCTCGACGATCAAATCCAAAAGCTGGCGACGGAAGCGCTCGCGCAAATCGATCAGGCGAAGGGCCTGGAGGCGCTGGAGGCGGTGCGGGTCGACGTGCTCGGGCGGAAGGGGTCGCTCGCACAGGTCAGCAAAGATTTTGGAAAACTGGCGACCGAGGAGCGCGCGGCCTCCGGCAAAGCGCTGAACGCCGCAAAGCAGAAACTGGAAAGCGCTCTTGAAGCGCGGAAGCAGACGTTTTCGAATCAAGCGCTGACCGAAAGGTTGTGCGGTGAGTGGATAGATCTGACGCTGCCTTCGCCGAGGCCGCGGCCGGGGAGCCTGCATCCGGTGACGCAGATCCAGAACGAGATCGAGGATCTGTTCACGTCGCTTGGCTTCGCCGTGTTGGACGGACCGGAAGTCGAGACCGAATATCACAACTTCGATGCGCTGAATATTCCGGCACATCATCCGGCGCGCGATATGCAGGACACGTTCTGGCTGGAGGGCGGGAATCTGCTTCGCACACACACCTCTCCGGTTCAGGTGCGGGGAATGGAGCGACTGGGGCCGCCGCTGCGGATGATCGCTCCGGGGCGCACATTTCGCAACGAAGAAGTGGACGCGTCGCACGAACACACTTTTTATCAAGTGGAAGGCATGATGGTGGATCGCGACGTTTCCGTTGCGCACTTGATTTATTTCATGAAGACGCTGCTCAGCGCGATTTTCAAGCGCGAGGTGACGGTGCGGCTGCGGCCGGGATACTTTCCGTTCGTCGAGCCGGGATTTGAGCTGGACATTCGATGCCTGATCTGCGGCGGTCCCGGCTGCGCCGTGTGTAAGCAGAGCGGCTGGGTGGAGCTGCTGCCTTGTGGGCTGGTGCATCCGAACGTTCTACTGATGAGTGGTATTGATCCGGATCAGTGGGGCGGGTTCGCGTTCGGGCTGGGGCTGACGCGGCTGGCGATGATGCGCTACGGCATCGACGATATTCGTTTGTTGCAGGGCGGGGACCTGCGGTTCCTGTCGCAATTCTGAGCGATGAAATTCTCTTACAACTGGATTCGCGAGATGGTGCCGGGGCTGGATGTGCCGCCGCGTGAACTAATGCGGCTCATCACCACCAAGACGGCCGAGTGCGAGGGTTTGGAGGAAGTCGGGGGAGCGCTCGCCAACGCTTCAGTGGCGCGGGTGATGAGTGTTGAGCCGATCGGGGAGGGTCACAATCGCAAAGCGTTAGTGGAAACCCGCCGGTTCGGAACGAAGACCGTAGTTTGCGGCGCGCCCAACTGCCGCGCTGGAATGCTGACGGCGTACATCGCCTCAGGCGTGAAAACCATCGATGGTGTCGAGAGCGACGGTATGCTGGCGAGCGGGCGGGAGCTGGGCATCAATAGCGATCATTCGGGCATCGTCGAAATGACTAGCGAGGAGCTGGTGGCGGCAGATTCGGTGATCGAAGTGGACAATAAGTCGCTCACGCACCGGCCGGATTTGTGGGGACACCACGGAATGGCACGCGAGGTTGGCGCGATTACTCGCCGTCCCTTGCGCGATCCGGTGCGGTTGGGATTGCTTCCCGCTGCTCCAGGCGTGATTGGCGTTCAAATCGACGATTTGGCTTTGTGCCCGCGGTACAGCGCGCTGGTCTTCGAGAATGTCACCGTACAGCTGTCGCCCTTGTGGCTGCAGTACCGGTTGGAAGCGATCGGACTGAACACGATCAACAACATTGTGGACGTGACTAACTACGTCATGGCCGAGCTGGCGCAGCCGATGCATGCGTTCGACACGGACAAACTTCGCGGCGACACGATTTTCGTGCGCAACGCTTGGCCGGGTGAATGGATCACGGCACTGAACGGCGAGAAGTACGAGCTCGCCGGATCGAATCTTCTCATCACCGACAGCGCAGGACCGATCGCGATCGCGGGTGTAATCGGCGGGATGGACAGTTCGATCAGCGAGGGAACGAAGCGCATCGTGCTCGAGAGCGCGAATTTTCAGGCCGCGAGTGTACGGAAGACGTCGGTGGCGCTGAAGCTGCGGACGGATGCGTCGATGCGGTTTGAGAAGTCGCAGGATCCGTTGAACACCGTGCGTGGCCTGGCGCGCGCGGTAGAGCTGCTTCAGCAAGTTTCGCCCGGGATCCGGTTGGTCGGCGGTGTGTCGGACCGGAAGGCGGAGTTCAAGCCGCCCGCGCCGATCGAAGTGACGGTGGACTGGTTGAATCGGAAGCTGGGCCGAAAGGTGAGCGCGGCGGAAGTACGATCAATTTTCGAATCGCTGGAATTTGGCGTGCGAGAGACGGCGTCCGGGCGGTTTTCCGTGACAGTACCGAGTTGGCGCGCGACCAAGGACGTTTCGATCAAGGACGACTTGCTCGAAGAAGTGGGGCGGATGATCGGCTACGAGTCGATCACGCCGCAAGCTCCGCTGATCGCTTCCGTAGTGCCGCCGGCGAATCCATCGCGGTTGTATCATCGGCGCGTGCGCGCTATGACTGCCGCGCAGGGCTTCACGGAAGTTTACAATTATTCGTTCGTGAGCGAAGAGATGATCGCGCCGTTTGGTTTTGCGCCGAGCGGTCACATTCGCGTGACGAACCCGATCGCGTCGGATCAGACAATGCTGCGAACCAGTCTGTTGCCGGCGATTCGCAAGAACATTTTGGACAACAGCCGCCGGCTGGATGCATTCCGGCTGTTTGAGATCGGCCGGGAGATTCATCCGCGTGGCGAGGGCCTCCCCGAGGAGACGCCGCACCTGACCGCCGCAATGTACGAGCGCCACGGTGACGGGCGCGCGCAGTTGTTCGAGCTGAAGCGGCTGGCCGAGTGCCTGATGCGAGGATGCGAAGTTCGGCCGGCGGCGCCGCGTCCGTTTGAGCATCCCGAGCGCGCAGCAGTGGTCGGATGGCGTGGGCAGGAGATCGGGCGGCTGTTCGAGTTCCATCCGTCGCTCGGAATCGAAGGGCGGGCGGCGGTGTTGGATTTGGACCTTGCCGTGATGGAGCGTCTCGACGACCAAGAGATTCGCTATCAGCCGCTCAGGCGGTTGCCCACCAGCGCGTTCGATTTGTCCGTGGTCGCGAATGTGCGCGAACCCGCGGGCGCGATCGAGCGGCGGATGGCCGACGCCGCAGGAAGCAATCTCGCTGAAATTGAGTTTGTCCGCGAGTACACCGGTGCGCCACTGCCGGAAGGGCGCAAGAGCGTGTCCTACCGCCTGACCGTCGGAGCGGCCGACCACACTCTATCGTCGGACGAAGCTGCAGCCATCCGGAATCGCGTAATCGAAGCGCTGCAACGAGAGGGATTCGAGCTCAGGATTTAGCTCTTACAAATTCGCGCAAAATGTAGCGCGGCGCGATCCTCACCTTTTACCGCGCTAATGCACGTGCATCGGCTCGCCGAAGCGGGCGATGATTCGCTCGGCGCACATACGGCAGGCTTCGTCCTCATCAGGATCGCGGCCCTCGGACACGAGCACTTGTTCGTCCTTGATAGCCATGCTACGGCCGCACACCCAGTCCTCGCCGTCGCGAGAGTGAATATGGTTGAAATCGGTCAACGCGGAAGTCCTTCAAAAGGGATGATCTAGCCAGAATATCAGATCGGTTGCGAGGGCCTCTTTGAAGCTGATAAACTGAAATTTCCAATCAAGGAGCAATAACGAAAATGGCGAGAGTATGTGAAGTGTGCGGACGCGGGCCGCAGTTCGGCAACCGGATCAGCCACGCGCACAACGTGACCAAGCGCCGCTGGAACCTCAATTTGCAAACCGTGCGTGCGATAGTGAATGGCGCTTCCAAGCGCATTCGCGTTTGCACGGCGTGCATCAAGAGCGGCAAAGTCCAAAAGGCCGCGTAGTTCCGGCAGCAATCGATCTCCGCGCTATAAAATCTCGAAAATCTCGTATACAACGGCGTTGGCGTTCCGCTGACCCATCCCCACTGTCACGATTGTGTTCAACCAGGCGTATTTTTCTGACGACGTTTCAAAGGACGGCGTCGTGCGCAAGTAGTACTCAGAAGCCGCGACACTTTCTCCGCGCATCAGGCGGGCATCTACCTCGGGCGAGGCGTAACGTACGCCGCGATAGGTCATCAGAATCAGCGCTCCATCGTCGGTCCTGAGCAGCAGCCGGACGTCTTGGTTCGACGATCCGTCGGGCCGTGTCAGCAACAGATCCGAACCGATGACTGGAAGAACGTTGCCGCGAGCCCGCTCGCCTTTAAAATCGCCGCCGGAGACCGGAAACACACGGCGGCGGCCCGCGGGCGTGTGGCCCAGATCCTCCACGGGATGAAGCTGGAGGGTCATTGTGAAGAGGTGGCGCGATTTTAGTTCGGACATAGATGAGCGCGGGACTCGCGCGCCGTCTCATAATAGCGAATGTCATGCGCTTGGTCACCTTTCAAAGAGCCGGTGGAGGGCCGCGGGCCGGGGTTGTCGCTGGCCAGCAAGTAGTCGATGTTTCCGGCGCCGGTTTCCAAGACCTGATCGCGGTACTAGCCGGCGGCGCCGAAGCCAAGGCCAAAATCGAAAATTGGCTCTATCATCTGCCCGCGAACGCAACGTTCGCGCTCGATTCGGTTCGCCTTCTGGCGCCCATTCCGCGTCCGCCCAAGCTTATCTGCGTGGGCCTGAACTATCGCGATCATGCCGCCGAAACGAAGATGGAGATTCCGAAGATTCCCACGATCTTCTCGAAATTTTCGAACACAGTCATCGGACCTGGTGAGCCGATTATTCTGCCGAAAAACTCGTCCCGGCCCGATTACGAGGCCGAGTTCGCCTTCGTGATCGGCAAAGGAGGGCGGCATATTTCGCGCGACGATTGGGCCGGCCACGTGTTTGGCTACACGATCGTGAACGACGTGAGCGCGCGCGACTTTCAGATGGCGACCTCACAGTGGCTCATGGGAAAAACATTCGATACCTTCGCGCCGGTAGGACCGTGGATCGTGAGCGCGGATGAAATCGCCGACCCGCACGTGCTCGACATCAGCCTCTCCATCGACGGCGAGACGCTGCAAAGTTCCAACACGCGCGAGCTGATCTTCAAAATTCCGGAGCTCGTCGAGTTTATTTCCAGTGTCGTCACGCTCGAGCCCGGCGACGTCGTGTCAACCGGCACGCCGGCAGGCGTTGGCTTCGCGAGAAAGCCGCCGCGTTATCTGCGCTCGGGCGACGACGTGGTGATCAGCATCGCGGGAATCGGCGAGTTACGAAATCCGGTGATCGGTGAAACTTAAGCGTTCTCGAGTGGCGGCTCGCGATTGAACAGCTCCTCGAGTTCCTTAGCGGTAGGAGTTCCCTCCACAGCGTCATGCATGTCGTGCGCGAATGTCCGCATTACCTCAAGTAATTCGTACTCGCGCCCGAGCGTTGCGTAGAGTTCCACGCCAGCCAGCACCAGCGCCAAGCGAGCGTCTCCGCGCCCAGCAACCTCGTATCTTAAACGCCGGAGTAGCTCGATCGACTCCGGATCCGTGGGATGCCACGACATGTAAAGGGGTTGGGATTTGTTCCCTACCCCTTACGATAGCGCTTTGCGATCCGGCGCCGCTAGGCTGGGATGCCTTTGCGCTGTTCGCCGGCCTGAATTTGAATCTGCCGCGGCCGCGCTTTTTCCGCCACCGGGATCTGAATGTCGAGCACGCCGTCGTGGAGATGGCAATTCACTTTGTCGAGATCCAAGCCTGCCGGAAGCGCGATTTCAGTACGGAAGCGGCCGTAGGTGAGCTGAGTGAAGCCGCTCTTGGCCGAACCTTCTTGAGTCTTTCGTTCCCCTTCGATGATCAACTGATTATTCTGTACGGTGACCTTCACATCGTTCTGGGGAACGCCGGGAAGAATTGCGCGCAGATTCAGGTTCGTATCCCCCCAGTTTGTTTCCACTGCGGGACTGAACATCCATTGCGATCCCGTTCCTGAGGGAATCATTCTCCCGGTTTCCGATGGGAACCCGTAGAAATTTTCGAACAACTGATCCACAGAACGCCTAAAATGATCCAGCGTTTGCCGCACGTCGCTGCCGAGGACAGTATTCATGATTTTTTGCTCCTTTAAGGGTTCATCTCTTCGTTTTGAAGAAGAGGCAAGAGCTTCCGGAAGCGTGCCTTCAACAGAATTCTAGCACCGGGTTTTGATTCAGAAACTGTAATTTTTCACTGTAACCGTGACCCGAGCGCAATGCGAAAAATGGCGTATTCAGGCCTGAAAACGCTCATCGATCTCGACTTGATATCCGCTGGCGAGCCGGTTGGTTTCGTTCGCCATCCCGACGACGGCCATCAGTTCGGCGAGCATCGCATCGGTCATGCCGGCCTTGCGTGCCGCGGCGTTGTGAGACGCAATGCAGTAGGCGCATTGATTTGTCGCGCTGACTGCGAGGTAAATCATTTCCTTCGTGAGCGAGTCGAGCGCGCCTGGCGCCATGATCTCTTTGATGCTCTGCCAGGTCCGGCGAAGTGTGACGGGATCGTGCGCAAGCGCCTTCCAGAAATTATTGATCCAATCGGTCTTGCGCGTTGTCATGATGTCGTCATAAACCGCCCGCACCTCAGAGGATGCGTCTTCGTATTCGATAAGTCCGAGCGTCGCCATTCAAACTCCTCCGTACTCGACCATCGTAGCCGTTCGCGCCATAATGAAAGTACGCGAGCATGATTCCAGAAACGATTCCAGAAGGCCTCACGTTCGACGATCTATTGTTGCAGCCGGCGCTCAGCAACATTCTTCCGGCGCACACCGATACGCGTACGTGCTTAACGCGGCACATCGGTCTGAACATCCCCATCGTCAGCTCGGCTATGGATACGGTAACGGAATCGCACCTTGCGATCGCGCTTGCTCAGCAGGGCGGTATTGGGATCGTCCATCGCAACATGCAGATCGAGCGCCAGGCTGAGGAAGTGGATCGCGTGAAGCGCAGCGAAAGCGGCATGATCGTCGATCCGGTGACGATCGGCCCGGAACAGAAGATTTCGGAAGCCTTGGAGTTGATGAAGCGCTTCCGGATCTCGGGCGTGCCGGTGACACGCAACGGAAAGCTGGTGGGCATTCTCACGAATCGCGACCTGCGATTCGAAACCCGCTACGATCTGCCGATTTCGCAGGTGATGACTAAGGAGAATCTAGTCACCGTGCCGGTGGGCACGACGCTCGACGAGGCTGAAAAAATCCTGCACCGGCATCGCGTGGAAAAGCTGCTGGTTGTCGACGAGCAATACATGCTCAAGGGCCTGATTACGGTCAAGGATATTCAGAAGAAGCTGAAGTATCCGCTCGCGGCCAAGGATGCCCAGGGACGGCTGAGGGTCGGTGCGGCGGTGGGATCGGGCAGCGATTTTCTAGAGCGGGCGCAGGAGCTGGTCGCGCGCAAGGTAGACGTGATCGTGGTGGATTCGGCGCACGGCCACAGCCAGGGCGTGATGGAAGCGGTTCGCGCCTTAAAGGCGAAGCTTCCCGACGTGGATCTGATCGCCGGAAATGTCGCCACCTTTGAAGGCGCGCGCGACTTGATCGACTTGGGCGCCGACGGAATCAAAGTGGGGATCGGACCGGGATCGATTTGCACTACACGCGTGGTGAGCGGCGCGGGCGTCCCGCAGATTACCGCGATTGCGGAGTGCTCTCGAGCCGCGCGCGCGGCGAGTGTGCCGCTGATCTCCGACGGCGGAATCAAATTTTCGGGCGATATTACGAAAGCGATCGCGGCCGGCGCGGATTCCGTAATGATCGGAAGCTTGTTTGCCGGAACCGAAGAGAGTCCGGGCGAGACGATTCTGTATCAAGGGCGAACTTTCAAGAGCTATCGCGGCATGGGATCGATGGGCGCGATGACGCAAGGCTCGGACCGCTATCCGCAGGACTCGAGCGGCAAGCTGGTGCCGGAAGGAATCGAGGGGCGCGTTCCGTACAAAGGTCTGATGGCGGAGATGGTTTATCAACTCGTGGGCGGATTGCGCGCCGGCATGGGTTACTGCGGCTGTCAGAGTATTCGCGAGTTGCAAGAACGCGCGAGCTTCCTGCGAGTCAGCGCCGCCGGGTTGCGCGAAGGTCACGTGCACGACGTGATCATTACTAAGGAAGCGCCGAACTACCGTTTAGAGTAATTCGAGCCGGTTAATTGCTCCACTCGAGAATTACTTTTCCGGTATCGCCGGTCCGCATTGCTTCGAAGCCTTTCTGAAAATCCTGGTATGGGTAGCGGTGCGTGATCACTGGCCGGATATCGAGGCCGGATTCTAACATGACCGACATTTTGTACCAGGTCTCATACATCTCGCGTCCGTAGATGCCTTTGATGGTGAGCATGTTGAAAACGATCGTAGTCCAGTCGATCGCGATTTCGCCAGCCGGAATGCCGAGCATCGCAATCTTCGCGCCATGGCTCATGTTGGTGATCATTTCGCGGAAGGCGGATGCATTGCCTGACATCTCGAGGCCCACGTCGAAGCCTTCCTGCATACCCAGCTCTTTCTGGACTGCTGCGAGGGGCGTCTGCGCAGTGTCGACGGCGCGCGTGACGCCCATCTTGCGCGCGAGCTCCAGCCTGTAGGGGTTCTTGTCGGTAATCACAATGTGGCGCGCGCCGGCATGCCGCACGACAGCAGCCGCCATGATGCCGATCGGCCCCGCGCCAGTGATCAGAATATCTTCACCCAACACAGGAAACGAGAGCCCTGTGTGGACAGCGTTGCCGAACGGGTCGAAAATAGCGGCAACATCGAGATCGACATTCTCCTTATGCCGCCAGATGTTGGTCATGGGGACGGCGATGAAGTCAGCGAATGCGCCCGGCCGATTCACGCCCACACCTTGGCTGTGCGCGCAAAGATGGCGCCGTCCCGCGAGGCAGTTACGGCAGCGGCCGCAGACCACGTGCCCCTCGCCACTAACGATATCGCCTAAGTGGAAATCGTTGACGTTCGATCCAGTCTCGACGATCTCGCCGACAAACTCGTGGCCGATCGCCATGGGGACCGGAATCGTGCGTTGCGCCCACTCATCCCAGTTGTAGATGTGTAAGTCCGTTCCGCATATTCCGACGCGGCGCACTTTTATGAGAACGTCATTAATTCCGATCGTGGGCTTAGGGATTTCTTCGAGCCACAGGCCGGGCTCGCGGTTGCTCTTCACTAAGGCTTTCATGCGAGCCGATAAGGTGCGGAATCGAATGGAATGTACATGGCTAGCACCATGATAGCGGGCAAGGGGTCGGATAACTGATCGGCTGGAACTCAGAATTTTCGCTAGGGCGTTTTCCTGAGTAATGGTTTCTTTATGACACTAGGAGTAAGTAAAGCGTAGTGCAAATGCTCGATTGATCTAGTACCGGGCTGATGCTAGTTTGCTAGAGCTCGAATAAAAAACAAATTCGAAGCGGGAAGGAAACTCATGTCACGGTTACATGCACTACACGTGTGTCTGGGGACGCTCGTGGCCGCATCGACCTTGCTCGCACAAGTCGATCCGGGACCGCGCGGAGGCACTGCAGGCGCAGGCGGCTTCTACCCCACGCTGAACTCCAACGAGCAAGCAATGTTCAACGCGGCGAAGTCGCGATTCCAGGAAGTGGATTCCGTTTCTGGTGGGATCTCGGGCGAACCGGGCGTCGGACTGGGGCCGACATTTAACGCCAACAGTTGCGCCATGTGTCATGCCGAGCCGGCGATCGGCGGCAGCAGTCCGGGCCTGAACAGCGCGTTGAATCCGATTCCAAACCCGCAGGTAGCGCTGGCGACGTTAGACAAAGCGACGAACACGGTTCCCTCGTTCATCACCAAGAACGGCCCAGTTCGCGAGGCGCGGTTCATCTCGACCGATCCGACGAATCCCAGCGCACCGCTCGATGGCGGCGTACACGGTCTGTACACGATTCAGGGACGAACGGACGCCACAGGATGTACACTAGCCCAGCCAAATTTTGCCCAAGCTCTCTCGCAGCACAATGTGATTTTCCGCATCCCGACGCCGACTTTCGGTCTCGGTTTGGTGGAAGGAACGCCGGACTCGGTTCTCGCCGCAAACTTAGCCTCGACGCAGTCGCAGAGGGCTGCGCTCGGAATCGGCGGGCGCTTCAATTCGAGCGGTAACGACGGCACGATGACCCGCTTCGGCTGGAAGGCGCAGAACAAGTCGCTGATGGTTTTCGCCGGCGAAGCGTACAACGTCGAGCAAGGCGTCTCGAATGAAGTCTTTTCCAATGAACGCTCGGCCGTGGCCGGATGCGTCTTTAACCCGACGCCGGAAGACGCTACTAATGTTTCAACTGCGGAGACCGGTAACGCGTCTGGAATGGCGTCTGACGTGGTGAATTTCGCGATGTTCATGCGGCTTTCGGCGCCCGCGGATCCGACCACCTCGACTTCTTCGCAAACGAATGGACAGGCCGAGTTCGCCAAGATCGGTTGCACGATGTGCCATTCGCCCTCGCTTACAACTGGCGCGTCGCCATTTACGGGAATGTCGAACTCCACTTACCATCCCTACTCTGATTTTGCGCTGCACCACATGGGCTCGAATCTGGCGGATGGCATCGAGCAGGGTTCGGCTGGCCCGGATGAGTTTCGTAGCGCACCGTTGTGGGGTTTAGGACAGCGGCTATTCTTCCTGCATGATGGCCGGACTTCCGACTTGCTGCAAGCCATCCAAGCGCACTCCAGCCCTGGATTCGATTGCGTCACGCTGCAGACATTCCAGATGTTTTCAGTGGCAGGCCAAGCGTTCCAGCCCGCTTCGCTCGCGTTCACCTGCGGTTCTGAGGCGAACGAAGTGATCGAGAATTTCAAGGCACTCAGCACGTCGCAGAAGCAAGACATACTGAACTTCCTGCGATCGCTCTAGAGCACGCGAGCACGCAGCGAGGGCGGCACGTGCTGGGGACGTGCCGCATTCTTACGCAGTGGCGCGCTGTGTCTGAGTGTGCTGTTCCAGTTCTAGTGAGCCGGACAGCGCGCCTTCATGATGCAGCAGCCACTGCTTCCGATCGAGACCGCCCGCGTAGCCGGTCAGCGAAGAAGACGCGCCGATGACTCGATGGCAGGGTACGATGATGGCGACGGGGTTGAGCGAGTTCGCGTGACCAACTGCGCGCGCGGCGGTAGGCCGGGCGAGGGCGTTCGCCAGGTGTCCGTAGGTCCAGGTCGCGCCGGCCGGAATCGTACGCAAAGTTTTCCACACCAGTTCCTGAAACGCGGTGCCGCCGGTGTGGACCCGCGTGGAATCGAAAGCGCGGAGGTCGCCAGAAAAGTAATCGCGCAGCAGCTTCCCGAGGTTTAGCGGGTCGGATCCGCGCCGGAATTCAAAGGCGCCGAAGCGGCGGGTCAGCAGGGTCTGCATACGCGTTTCGTATCCGGAAAAATCGAGCGAATAGACTGCTTCGCCGTCGGAGGCGAAGAGGACGCAGCCGAGAGGAGATTGGTATTCGTCGTAGTGAAGCAACATAAAAGTGATCCTTTCTTATCGCAAAGATTCCCAGAGATAGAGAGCAGCGTAAGATCGCCAGGGACGCCAAGCCTCGGCCATTTCCTCCAGCCGGCGCGCTGAAGAGATCCCTGCCGCTTTGAGGAGGCCGAGATCCGATGCCGGAAAAGCATCCGGATCACCCAGAGCACGCATGGCGATGTAGTTTGCCGTCCAGGCGCCGACACCCGGCAGTTCGCACAGTTGCGCGATCACGTCGGGAGTTGGCGATGAGCCGTCGAAACGTAGCCGGCCGTCAGCGACCGCCCGAGAAAGCGCGCGCAACGATTCCGAGCGCGCCTTGGTGAGGCCGATGCTCGTGAGGTCGGCGTCGGCGAGAACCGTGGGCTTGGGCGATCCGAACGATTCCACCAATCGAGCTGCGAGCGTGCTAGCGCCTTTCACCGTGACCTGTTGGCCGAGGATCGCGCGCACCGCAAGTTCGAACGGATCCCAGCATCCGGGGAGACGGAGTCCCGCATTCTTGGTGACCAGTTGTTTCAGCATTGCCGATTTCCGCAAGTGGGCAGCGATTTCGCGTATGTTGGCGCGCAAATCGAAGAAGAACCGGATCTGCTCTACTACCGCGCGCAGGCGGCTGACGTTGGCAGGTTCGATTCGAGCCAGCAGGCAGTTTTCCGAAGCGTTGTGACTGACAGAGATTCCGTCGCGCTGGTAGGTGCGATCGCTGACCGTCTCCAGGCCTGCGATGGCTCGGCGGCTGACGAAGCGGAGAAACGCGCTCCAGTTGTAGGGCGGGCGATAGTTCAGTTTCAGCTCGATGGCCGATTCGGCGCTGGTGCCGGGTGGCGCGAACCGGCGCAGATCTTTGGGATTGCGCTGATAGGTGCTGCGGATCGCCTCATTGAAACGCCTCAGGCTCCCGAAGCCCGAGGCGAACGCGATCTCAGAGAAACGCAAGCTCGTTTCCGTAATGAGTTTCTTCGCGAATAGAAGCCGGCGCGTTGCGGCTACGACGATGGGCGGGACGCCGACGTGTTCGATGAAAAGGCGGCGTAGGTGGCGATCGGTGAGTCCGAGCCGTTCGGCGAGCTGCGCGGTAGACCCGTTGTCCAGCGCGCCTTCATGGATAAGCCGGAGAGCGCGGTTGACAGTAGCGGAAGTTCCGGCGGAGAGCGGCGAGTCGGGAGACACTTCTGGCCGGCAGCGCAGGCAGGGGCGATATCCAGCGGCTCGGGCCGTAGCCGCGTTCGGAAAAAATTCCACATTCCGGCGCAGCGGAGTGCGGACCGGGCAGACGGGCCGGCAGAAAATCCCGGTGGTGCGAACGGCGGTGAAGAACAGGCCGTCAAATCGGGCGTCGCGCGCCTTGGCAGCCCGGTAACAAACTTCCGCGTCCATGCTTTGAGTATGGCGCAGCTTTGCGGTTTGGACTAGCGGTTTTCGGACATGAATGCCCAGGACGATAGAATGGTCGAGTGACTCGGCGTCGTTTTCTTGTTGTCGCGGCTAGCACTTCAGCAATGAGCCAGGAGATTTTGCGGATTCCTCCGCCGAAGGCCGACGCGCGCGTCTCATACGGCCATGGTCCCCAACAGTTCGGCGATTTACGCCTACCTGCCGGTAAGGGGCCGCATCCGACAGTCCTTTTCATTCACGGCGGATTCTGGCGCAACGCGTACAGCCTGGACCACACCGGCCATTTGTGCGCGGCGCTGACGAAAGGCGGCGTCGCGACGTGGAACATCGAGTATAGACGGCTGGGCGATCCAGGCGGCGGATGGCCTGGGACGACGGAAGACGTCCTGCACGCGGCCGAATATCTGAAAGTTCTCGCACGACGATACAACCTCGACCTGCGGCGCGTGGTTGCCTCAGGGCATTCGGCTGGCGGGCAGTTGGCGCTGTGGCTCGCGGCACAAATGCCGATTGAACTGCGGGGAGTCATTCCGCTCGCAGCCGTGTCCGATCTCAGGCGCGCCTTCGCGCTTCAACTTGGCAATGGCGTGGTAGGGCAGTTCCTGGGCGGATCGCCCGACCGGGTTCCGCAGCGCTACGCCGCCACGTCACCGATCGAGCTGCTCCCTATTTCGGCGCCGCAGCGCGTAATTCATGGGACGGCCGACAATATTGTACCGTTCGAGCTGAGCGAGCGTTTCGCCAAAGAATCGCACAATGCCAAGCTCGTACCGCTTCAGGGCGCGGGGCACTTTGAGCTGATCGATCCGCGGGCCAAGGAGTGGGAGACAGTGCGGAAGAATATTCTAGAGTGGAATTTCTAGGCGAACGCTTCGTCGATTAGCTCGGCTTGTTCCTGCTGGTGGCGCTTCAGCGAACCGGCTGACGGGCTGGCGCTCGCGGCTCGGCCGGCGTAGCGGACCTGGCGGTTTTCCTTGAGGATCGGCTGGAGATTCTCCTGGACGAATCGCCAGGCGCCCATGTTGCGAGGCTCTTCCTGGACCCACATGACATCGGCGGTGGCAGGATAGCGCTCGATCAAATCGCGCAATTGGTCGCCTGGAAACGGATAAATCTGTTCCAGGCGCGCGATGGCGATGTCTTGGCTCTTGCGCTCTACGCGCGCGGCGGCCAGGTCGTAGTAAATCTGCCCGGAGCAGAGAATCACCCGACGCACGCGCTGCGAGTCGATCGTGGTGTCGTCGATGACTTCGCGGAACGCGCCGGAGGTCAGCTCATCCAACACCGAAACCGCCTTGGGATGACGCAGCATACGCTTCGGAGTAAAAATAATGAGCGGCTTGCGGACGCCGCGACGATCGTGACCGCCGTGCATCTGGCGGCGCAGAATGTGGAAGTATTGCGCGGGTGTGGAAGCGTTCACCACCTGAATGTTGTCGTCGGCGCTGAGCTGCAAGAAGCGCTCCAGGCGAGCGCTGGAATGTTCGGGGCCTTGGCCTTCGTAGCCATGCGGCAGTAACAAAACGAGCCCGCTGGGCTGGCTCCACTTGGCTTCGGCGCTGACGATGAACTGATCGATCATGATCTGCGCGCCGTTGGAAAAGTCGCCGAACTGCGCTTCCCAGAGGACGAGTGTGCGCGGGTCCGCGACGCTATAGCCAAATTCGAACCCCATCACCGCGTATTCGCTCAGCGCGCTATCGAACACGTCGAAGCGCGCTTGATTCGGTGAGAGATGCTTCAGCGGGACGTAGCGGTCGCCCGTTTCGCTGTCGTACAACTCCAGATGGCGTTGGCTGAAGGTTCCGCGTCCGCTGTCCTGGCCGCTGAGACGCACAGGAGTCCGTTCGAGCACCAGGCTGCCAAAGGCGAAAGTTTCCGCAGTGGCCCAATCCATAGGCGCGCCGTTCAGGACCTCGCGGCGCTTCTTGAGGAATCCGTCGAGCTTGGGATGCACGTGAAAGCCGGGCGGGAAGCTGGTAATTGCCTCGAGAATCTGCGCGAGCGTGGAGCGATCTACGGCAGTTTGCGCCACCGGCGGGTCCATGTCTTCCGGATCCAGATCGGACAGCTCCTGGACCTGATAGCGCTCGGAGTTCTTTTTCGACGCGTCGTAAATGTCGCTGAGACGCTGGTGAACCGCCTTGCGCATCTGATCGACTCGCGATGACTCCACGATGCCTTCGCGTATCAATGTTTCCGAATACAGCGTCGCAACCGAAGGATGCTGGCGGATCTTGCGGTAGAGAATCGGCTGAGTGTAGCTGGGGTCGTCGGCTTCGTTGTGCCCATGCCGGCGATAGCAGAACATGTCGATGACGACATCCTTCTTGAAGCGCTGACGGTAATCGTAGGCCATCTGCGCGACGCGGACGCAGGCTTCCGGGTCGTCGCCATTGACGTGGAAGATCGGAGCTTGCACCATTCGCGCGACATCGGTGGAATAAGGCGTGGAACGCGCTTCGTCGGGATTGGTGGTGAAGCCAATCTGGTTGTTGATGACGAGATGGATGGTCCCGCCTGTCGTGTAGCCTTCGAGTTGCGAGAGGTTCAGCGTTTCGGCCACGATGCCTTGCCCGGCAAAAGCGGCGTCGCCGTGGACCAGAATCGGGATCACGCGCGCGCGCTGGGTGTCGCCGAGACGGTCTTGCTTCGGGCGAACGATGCCTTCGACCACCGGGTCGACAGCTTCGAGATGGCTGGGATTGAACGCCACCGACACGATAATTTCCTTGCCGGTAGTGGATTTTCGGACGCCGCTCGCGCCCAGGTGATACTTGACGTCGCCGGAGCCTTGCGTGCTGTTCGGGTCGCCGCCCTCAAATTCCGAGAACACCTGAACCATCGACTTGCCGACGATGTTGGCAAGCACGTTGAGGCGCCCGCGATGCGCCATGCCGATCACGGTTTCGTGCACGCCGTTGTTGGCGGCGCGGTCGAGAATCTCATCCAGAATCACGATGGCGGATTCCGAGCCTTCGAGCGAAAAGCGCTTGTGTCCGACGAAGCGCGTATGGAGGAAGTGCTCGAACTCCTCAGCTTCGACTACGCGTTCGAGCGCACGCAGCCGGGTGGCGGGTTCGAGCGGCCAGCGATTGCCCGTGGGTTCCATCCGAAGCTGGAGCCAGCGCTTCTGCTCCGGAATCTGGATGTTCATGAACTCGCAGCCGATTTTTCCGCAGTATGTCTGGCGCAGCGTTTCCAGGATTTGCCGAAGCGTGGCTAGCTTTTGGGGCGCACCGTCCTTAAGATCCTCGTCGGCCGACATGAGCGTGCCGGTGATGAATTCCCGATCGAGGTCCCAGATCGTCAGGCCGTAGGTGGCGGGATCGAGCTCGGGATGATAGACCGCTTCCGAGCCAAGGGGGTCGAAATCGGCAATCAGGTGGCCGCGCACTCGATAGGCGTTGATGAGCTGCAGTACGGCAGCTTCTTTGGCAACTTCGTCGAGCTGACCGCCGCGAAGACCGGGGACGGATCCTGGCCGGTCGTGCTGCCAGTGGACGGGTTTGTGCGGAATCTTCAGATCCGCGAAGATCTCTTCGTAGAAGTCGTCGACGCCTTCGAGCAGAGCCTGGAGGCGGCCGAGGAACATGCCGGATTCAGCACCTTGGATCACGCGGTGATCGTAGGTGCAGGTCACCGTCATGACCTTGCTGAGACCGAGCAGGGCACGAATTTGCTGGGCGGCGCCATGATATTCGGCCGGATAGTCGATGGTGCCGGTGGCGATGATGGCGCCCTGGCCGGGCATCAGACGAGGGACGGAACCGAGAGTTCCCACCGTGCCGGGGTTGGTGAGCGAGATGGTGGTGCCGTCGAAGTCCTCGAGCGTCAACTTATTGTTGCGAGCGCGCGCCACGATGTCGTCGAACGCTTCCATGTACTGGGCGAAGTTGAGCGCGCCTGCGTTCTTGATGTTGGGGACTTTGAGCGAACGCGTCCCGTCTTTGCCGGCGACGTCGACGGCGATTCCGATATTGATCGCCTCGCGCACCGCGCGGAACGACTGGCCTTGCGTCTCCGCATAGGCGTGGTTCAGCGTCGGGTTGGTTTGGACTGCCTTAACGATGGCCCATCCCACGATGTGCGTGTAGGAGATTTTCGTCTTCCCGGTGAGGGTTCGGTGCTCGTTAATGATGCGGCGGTTCTCGTCGATCACTTTGACCGGGATGATGCGCTGTGAGGTGGCCTGGGGGACGCTGAGGCTCGCGTTCATGTTCTCGGCAATGCGCGCAGCGGCTCCGCGCAAAGGGACGAGCGTTTCGCCGGTGACAGGGTGGTGTTCGGGCGCGGGGATGGCCAGAGCTTCCGCGTGCGGTACGGACGAGATTGCCGAGGGTGCGGATGTTCCGTTGCCGGCGTGAGTTGTGCCGTTGGATTCGAAGACTTTTTTCCAACTGTCGTCTACGGTGCGGCGATCGTGCAGGTACTGCTGGTATAGCTCGTCTTCGAGCCAACTGTTGATACCAAACTCGTTTGGGCGTGATTCGGACATGTCAGGAATTCGAAGGGTCCTTTTTTATGATAGCGTGACGGCGAAAGACGGTGTTGCGCTGCACACGCCGCCAGAAGCGAATTAGCAGAGCATGCTCACGCGCTGGGATCGAGTCCGCGGCGCACTAGCTCTTCGCCATAAACTCGGTGAACGCGCTCGATTTTGTCGAATAGGCCGCAGAAGGCTTCTTCAGGGTTCATCGCGCGCACCTCGTGGTCGGAGAGCGTTTCAAGGTGCGCTTTCCATTCGGCCTCGAAATCC
>DASQJA010000309.1:0-14078 GCA_035631275.1 Bryobacteraceae bacterium | reverse complement strand
ACCTGGTTTACGATTCGCTGCTCGAGGCCAAAGCCAAAGACTGCAGGCTGCTGCTCGAAGCGCCGCTGTCGGTAACGCTGAACGGGGATGAGGAGCTGATCCGCCGGGCTGTCGAGAACGTGATCCGTAACGCGATCCGGTACGCTCCGCGCGGGACTGCCGTGCAGATTGAGTTGAAGAAGGTTGGCCGCATCGCCGAGATTTCGGTGCGCGATCAAGGGCCGGGCGTGCCGGAAGACGCGCTGCCGCGGATCTTCGATGCGTTCTATCGTGTGGATTCGGACCGGAACCGGTCGAGCGGCGGGCTCGGCCTTGGGCTTGCGATCGCGCGGCGCGCAGTAGAGCTGCACAACGGCCGGTTGAGTGCGCGCAACGCGAATCCGGGATTGCTGGTGACGATTGAGTTTCCGGTAGCAGTGGAAGTCCCCGCCCCTGCGGCCGCGAAGGCGGCGAAGCCTACTCCTGTTTCAACATCTTGATTCCTGAGGGCAGCGCGAACAATGAATCCACTACTCTCTTGCTGTTCATCTCCACTTCGTTCGAAAAGATCTGAAAGATCTTCTCGCCATTGCGTTCGCGCTCGATAGTGAACGGCCACTGGATCCCGTCGATGCTGCGGTATTTGGTAAACAGCGTGACCTCTTCGATCTTTTCCTTGGTGATAGGGTCGCGACGGTAGAAGACCTGGCGGACAGGCAGCTTAGTGGTCTGGTGGATGTAAACGGTCGTGGTGTCGTTGTCGGCATCAGTGATGTCGACGATCTCGACGGGGACGTTGTCGAGCACGTCGGCGCCGCGGCCTTCGAAAATCATGCCAGGTTCATGAAGGCGGACGCGCAGAATGTAGAAGATGTCGTGCAACGTGGTCGCCCTGTAGCGCGCGTAGGTGTCCTTAGGAAGCGGGCGCGCGCCGCGGTAGGTGACGTCCCAGCCTTCCTGTGCTCCAAACAGAACGCCGTAATCCTGTTTTTTGTCGAAATTCTCGCGCTCATGCTGCGCGAGCTCATGGGCGGTGTCATTGACGCTGGAATCGTAGCGGGTATAGATGGTGGCGATACTGAGGCCGCTGAGCGCTTCGCGGTAGAAAGAATAAGCGCGGCCCGATTCAACACGGCTCTGCAAGTGCAGATACGCGTCGCCCCCGAGCGCCTGGACGCAGTCGTCAATGAGGCGCTTACCGCGCTCTTGCGCCGTTTCGGCTGAGAGCGTCAGAGCGCAGGCGAGTCCGAGTGCGAGGACCTTCATAGCCTCAAAGAATCACGGTTTCTGGCTGAGCGCTTCCTGCGTGAGGCCAGAGTTGATCTTGTACGCTTCGATTTTCACATCGGCGTACTTCTTGCCATCCTGCTTAACGGTGAGCTGGAACGGGAGCAGGAGACCCGCGGCGTCGCGCCAATCGGAATACTCTTCTTCGACGCTCTGCGCGCCCTCCTGATAGGCGAGCACGAGGGGCATGCCGGTTTTTTCGTCGACCTTGAGCCTTGCGGTTTCGCCGGACTTTGCGGAGATCTCGAGGAAGCCGTCGCCGGCGTAGTTCACGGTCCGGTTGGTGTCGCGATCGCTAAGAGCGAGTCCGGTGAGCTGGCGGAACATCTCGCCGCGGACTTGCGCGAGCACGGGCGCCGGAAGATTGCGCGCGCCTTGCATACCGGCGAGCCAGCCGCTCGCGCCATCCGAGTACATTTGCTGTTTGCCGAAGGGGAGCTCGATTTCCTGGCGCATGACCCCGGGCATCAGGAACGAATTCACCTGCTTGACCTTCATGCCGATCGGGCCATTCGCACCGCCTGGCGTCTGAACTTCCACGTTGGCCGCGTATTGGAGGTCTTTCACAGCCGCGAGCTTCTCGGCCCCCCCAAGCGCCTTCTGGACGGTGAGCAGCAGCGCCTTGCCTTTGGCGAGGCTTTGGTCATCGACCTTGGCCGCTTCCGTTTTCGGCTCGGGGATGGTGAGATCGATGGGCACGATCTTCGTTGACAGCGCTGTCAGCGGCGTTCCGAACCCTTTTGAATTGCCAACCGCAACGTAGGTGAAGTCCTGCGGGCGGAAGTGATCTTTAGCGACTCGCAGCACGTCAGCCTTGGTGACCGCGCCGATGGCCTTCTGATACTGGAAGATGAAATCGCGCGGATAGCCATAGTATTCGTACTGCATGAGCCGGTTCAGCGTTTTGCTGGGACGGTCGAAGTTGAAGATGAAACCGTTCAACACGGTGTTCTTGGCGTTCTCCAGCTCTTCGTCGGTCACTTCGTTGGCGCGCATCCTATCCACTTCATCGCGAATCGCTTTGATTGTGTCGACGGTGTGTGCGGATTGCGTACTGCCGGAGATATGGAACGTTCCTGGATGATCGTAGTGCGCACCCCAGGACGCGCCGATGCTGTAGGCCCAGCCATGCGTGGTGCGGATGTCTTCGAACAGACGGCTGGAAAAACCGCCGCCGAGAATTTCAGCCGCGACAACGAGCGCCGGATAATCCTTGTCCTTGAGCTCGCCGCCAAGATGGCCGACGTCGATGAAGGTCTGCGTGACGTCCTCTTTGTCGGCGAGATAGACGCCGGGTGCGGGCTTTGCAGTCACAGCGGGGAACGCGGGAATGGTCGGCTGCGTGACTTTCCAATCGCCGAAGAGCTGTTCGAGCTTGGCTTGCATGTCGGCGGTGGAAAAATCACCGTAGATTTCGAGCAGGATGTTGGAGGGGAAATAGTAGCGCTTGTAGAAATTGACAAGGTCCTGGCGCTGGATGTGATCGATGTCTGAGTATTCGATCTCCCAGCCGTAAGAATTGTCGCGGCCATAGAGGATGCTGGCGAATTCGCGCTCGGCGATACCGTGGGCGTCGTCGTTGCGGCGGGAAATTCCGCTGCGAGCCTGAGTCTTGGCGAGGTCGACTTTATCCTGACGGAACTCGGGCGCGGTGAGAAAGTCGTGGAAGACGCGCAGAACCTGGTCGGAGTTTTCTTTGAGGCAATCGAATGACAGCGTACCCGCGCTCTCGCCGATCGAGCTTTCGATGGAGGCCGCGACGTTTTCGAGATCCTGGTCAATCTGGTCGCCGGTTTTGGCGTGCGTGCCGCCGGAACGCAGCACTTCGCCCGTGATTCCCGCGAGATCCTTTTTGTCGGCGGGATCGAACAGGTTGCCGGTGCGAATGAGCGCGGTGCCGCTGACCAGTGGCAGTTCGTGGTTCTCGAGCATGAAAACTTTCATGCCGTTCGAGAGCGTGACTTCGGTCGGCTCAGGAACTTTGAGCGGCGGCAGCGGCGGGAACTTCAGATCTCTATAAGACGGCAGAACGATGGCGCGCCGCACTTCGGTTTGCGCATTCAGAAGCGCTACGCAGGCGAGGGCGAAAATCAGCTTTCTCATTGGCCGTCTCCTTTTTCGGCTTCGGCTTTAGCGCCGGGTTTCGCCGGCGGCCTGACAGTGTAGGCGACAGTGCGGTTGTCAGCCACAAGATATTTGCGAGCGATGCGTTGAACGTCGTCGGCCGTGACCTTCTCGATGTCCTCGATACTGGTAAAGAGCTTGCGCCAGTCGCCGTAGGCGACATAGTTTTGCGTCAGCTCTTCGGCCATGCCGGAATTGCTGTTGAGCTTGCGGATAAGCGCCGCTCGAACCTTGGTCTTGATGCGGTTCAGCGTCTCGTCGGTGAGCTTTTCGCGCTTCACGCGCTCGATGATGTCGTAAGCCGCCTTTTCGTTCTCTTCGACGCTGTGGCCCTGGTTGGGTACGAGAAAGAGAATGAACAGGCCGGGATATTTCCCGCCGGGAAAATCGGCTTCGGCGCCGGCGGCGAGTGCAATCTGCTTATCGCGGACCAGTTCGGTGTAGAAGAGGCCGGTGCGCTCGCCGGAGAGAATTTCGCTTAAGACGTCGAATACGGGATCGTCTTTATCGAGTTGATCTGGCCGCTTATAGCCGACAGCGAGGAACGGCTGCGCGGGCGATTCCACCTGAACTCGCTTTTCACCATGTTGCGGCGGTTCGACGGTGCGAGGGCCGTTCGGCGTGGGACCGCCAGGCAGAATGGCGAAATATTTGTCGGCCAGGCGGCGGCATTCTTTCGGATCGACGTCGCCCGCGATTGCGATCGTGATGTTCGAGGGAACGTAATATTTTTTGTAAAACGCGATGGCTTCAGGTAGTCGGAAGTTTTCAATGTCGCTGGCCCATCCACCGGGCATGTTGCGATAAGGATGCGCCTCGAAGGCGGTCGCAAGCAGAGCCTCCACCAGCATCCCCTGCGGGCTGGATTCGACGCGCATGCGGCGCTCTTCACGGACCACGTCCCGTTCTTTGTAGAACTCGCGGAAGACGGGATCGTAGAAACGCTGCGATTCAAGTAGGAACCAGAGCTCCAGGCGGTTGCGGGGGAAATTGTAGAAATATTGCGTGGAATCCTCGCCTGTGCCGGCATTCAGGCCGACTCCGCCGTTCTCTTCAATGAGCTGCGGGTAGGCGTTCGTGACGACAAAGCTGTTGGCCTTATCCATCGCGGCCTTGAGAGTCTTCTGGAGGTCGGCAAGCTTGGCCTGGTCGGCGTGGGGACCCCTGTTGCGCTCGGCATCGTACTGGTCGTAGATGCGTTCCACTTCGTCCATGGCGGCGCGCTCGGCGGGGTAGTTTTTGGTACCGATGGTCTGGGTGCCTTTGAAAGCCATGTGTTCGAACATGTGCGCGATGCCTGTTTCGCCGCCGGGGTCGTCCACTGAGCCGGCGTTGACGAAGGAGTGGAAAGAGACAACGGGAGCTTCGTGGCGCTCGAAGATGATGAAGTGGAGTCCGTTGGGGAGCGTGAACTCCGTGACGCGCTTTTCGAAATCCTTGAGGGATTGGGCGGAGAGCGCGAGCGGGCAGAGGAGCAGCGGGAGAATTCGCAAATAGGCAGATTTCATGCGGGGTTTGACTCTCTAAACTGGACTTGCTTTTACCATTGTAGCGGGATCATGGTAGGCTTCCAGGTAAATGTGAATTTGAGCCTCAACTACAGGAAGCCTATGATCGCCTGGCGCCCGATCGTAAGAGCCATGTAAGCGAGATTGTCGAAGTTGGGCAAGTCGTCGACAGCGACGCGCCGAGCTATAGCGTTGAGGTTCGCGGTGTGGAATACGTGATCTTGTCACCTGCCGGTGCCGGAGGAAGACGGGTCGAGCTTGGGGAAGAGCTACGGTGGTGTTCTTCAAGATCGTCAACGATCAGCTTGCGGATTCCGACTTACCGTCTATATGCGATTGATGGCGGGAACGATCTTAGTGGAATTCTGCTTACACACGACAGGAGTGCGAAGCTGCGCGACTGTCATTGCGCCGCAAGCAGGATTGGCCATATCTTCCAACCCTCGAAGATCCCTGGTACTGTCAGTTTCACGACTAAAATTGCGCCCAATTCAACTGTTGCGCACTCGGCCCTCGCTAGAATGAAGTCATGTCTGATGTACTTCGCATCGCGGATCGGGAATTTCGTTCGCGGCTCTTTGTTGGGACGGGGAAATATCGAAGCTTTCATGAGATGGCGCGGTGTCATGCGGCTTCGGGGGCTGAAGTCGTCACGGTCGCCGTCCGGCGCGTGAATCTCACTGACAAGACCAAGGAATCGCTGGTTGATTTCATCGATCGATCCCGGCTGTTCATTCTTCCGAACACGGCTGGGTGCTACACCGCCGATGAGGCCGTCCGCACGGCGCGGCTGGCGCGCGAGGTTGGGTTGTCGAATTGGGTGAAGCTCGAAGTGATCGGTGATCAGAAGACGCTTTTCCCGGATAACGAAGGCCTGCTCGAAGCGACGCGGGTTCTCGCAAAGGAAGGCTTCGTCGTGCTGCCTTACACCAACGACGATCTAGTGAATGCGCGCAAGCTGATCGAAGCGGGAGCGGCGGCGGTAATGCCGCTGGCGGCGCCGATCGGATCGGGGCTCGGGATTCAAAACACGACCAACTTGCGGATTCTGCGCGAGAGCATCACCGAGGTTCCGCTGATCGTGGATGCGGGAGTGGGGACGGCGTCGGATGCGGCGGTCGCGATGGAGCTGGGGTTCGAGGGCGTGCTCATGAATACGGCGATCGCGGAGGCGGAGGACTCGGAGAAGATGGCCATCGCGATGAAGCTGGCGGTCGAGGCTGGACGCCATGCGTATTTGGCTGGGCGGATGGTGAAGAAGTTGTATGCGAGCGCGAGCAGTCCGTTGGCGGGGGTAGTGCGGTAACACGGCGCGTTACGAGAGACCCCGCAAAAGGTGGTTTGTTGAAGGTGTAGCGTCTCCATGAGTGGGACGCAGCACGCCGAAGCGTGCGCCACGGTGGTCTGAGGCTGTTTGTCAAACAGGCAAAGTTAGAGGGTGCGGGTGACTTTGCTTAGCGTTCGCGGCTGATCCGGGTTCAGGCCTTTGTACTCGGCGAGTGTGGCGGCGAATAGCTGCGCGGGGATGATGTACGGAATCGGCGTGAAGATTTCCGGCAGCGCCATCGGTAGCGCGACGGTCTTTTCTCCAAAATCGAGAGCTTCTGCGTGCCCCGCATCGGTGATGATCAGCGTTTCGGCCTTGAGGCGAATCAGGCGCTCGATGGTTTCGCGCAGGCCGGGCCAGGTGACTCCTTGCGGCGCAAAGACGAAAGCGGGGAACGAGGCCTCCACCATCGCGATCGGGCCGTGGGCAAGGTCGGCGCTTGAGAATCTCTCGGCGACGACGTAGCAGGTTTCCATCAGCTTCAGGGCGAATTCGAAGGCGTTGGCGTAATTGAGCCCGCGGCCGATGACGACGGCGTGATCCATGAAGCGGTAGCGTTCAGCACGTCGCGTGATTTCCTGTTCGAGCTCGAGCGTGCGGGCGGCCCACTCGGGGACGCGAGCCAGGTCGTCGAGCGCGATGGGTGCGCCGAGGGCCCACGCGAGCAGATAAAGCATCAATAACTGGCCGGTGTAGGTTTTAGTCGCGGCGACGCTCTCTTCGCGCCCGGCGTGGACCAGAAAGACGTGTTGGGCGAGCGACGCGAGCATGCTCTCGGGCTCGTTGGTGATGCCGATGGTGGTGGCGCCTTGCTCACGGGCGCGCTCGATGACCACGTTGGTGTCAGTGGACTCGCCGGATTGCGAGATCGCGACAACAAGAACATCTTCGAAGCTGAATGGCGCGTTGTAGAGCGTGAATATGCTCGGGGCGGCGAGCGTCACCGGGATGCCGGTGGTGATTTCGAGCAAGTAGCGTCCGAATTGCGCTGCGTTGTCGGAAGTGCCGCGGGCGACCAACATGATCAGGCGCGGTCGGCGGAAGGCGAGAAACTGGAGGAGGTCTTCCATCGGGCGGAGCTGGGCTTTGAAGGTGCGGTCGAGCGTGGCGGGCTGCTCGCGGATCTCTTCCAGCATTTTCGACATGTCTGGATCGAGAATAGCAGCGTTCTCGCGAATGCATGCGTCATCGGCGACAACGTATACTTGTTGGCACCACGCAATCAGAAAGGACGCGCCTGTGAAAAAGGCCCTGTTGTTTCTTGGCTTATGTTGTCTCGCCGCTCTCGGCCAGCCGGGGCCGAAGGAAAAGGCTTCGCGGGATGCACTCGACAAAGCGCTCACCGATAAGAACCCCGAGGTTCGGAGGCAAGCGGTAATCGCTCTGAGTCTGGTCGGATCGGTGGACCCGTACCCGTCTGATCTTCAGTCGATGATGAACGATAAAGATGTCGACGTGCGGCTGGCGGTGATCTCGAGCCTGACCGACTTGACCAACAGCAACCGGACCATGCTGTCGCTACACACGGCGTTGAACGATGCGGTGCCTGAGGTCGGCTTTGCGGCGGCGCGCGCGCTCTACAATTTGAACGATCCGGAAGGCAAGGCAGCGCTGCAAGCGGTGCTGGGCGGCGACTCGAAGACCGCATCGGGGTACATGACCAAGCAGAAGCGCGACACGCTGCGCATGATGCATACGCCGAAGACCATGTTCCTCTTTGCGGTGAAAACGGGCGCCGGGCTCGCACCGGTCCCCGGTTTGGGCACGGGCGTTTCTTCGATGCAGGCGCTGCTTTCCGATGCCGGAACGTCGGGCCGGGCCGCGGCTGCGCTGCTGCTGGCGAAGGAAAAAGACGACCAAACGCTGGCGGCACTGCGCGATGCATTGCAGGATAAAGATTGGTCGGTGCGTGCGGCAGCCGTGCATTCGCTCGCGCTCCAGGACAATCCGGATCGCGAAGAAGATATCGCCCCGATGATCGACGACAAGAGCGGGCCCGTGCGACTCCGGGCGGCGGCAGGGTATCTGCGATTGGAACAGATCAAGAACGCGCCCAAGCCCGCGCCGAAGCCGGTGGTGAAGTCAACCACCAAGGCGCGTCCAAAGGCCGCCACCGTGCCGAAGAAGACCACTTAGGTGAAAGCCGTAAACTAGGCTCCCGCGGCATGCGTCTGATACTATTCGACACATGCTGGTCCCGAAATTCGCTGTCTTCGCCTCGCTGGCTGTCTCCTTTGCTTTGTTAGGGCAAAATCCTCAAGAGACGCGGCGGAAGCAGCTCGCCTACACGCGCGAGCATTACACGAAATACGAGTTCAAGATTCCGATGCGCGACGGCGTGAAGCTGTTCGCGAGCGTGTATGTTCCCAAAGACGCGAGCGCGGAGCATGAGTATCCCATCCTCATGCAGCGTACGCCCTATTCGGTGGCGCCGTATGGGATCGATAACTACCGGACGATTGTAGGGCCGTCGGAAGCGGCGGAGAAGGAAGGCTTCATCTTCGTTTATGAAGACGTGCGCGGGCGTTATTTATCAGAAGGCACGTTCGTGGACGTGCGGCCGCACACCGCTCAAGCTGAGGATGTGACAGATCCCGACGACAGTACGGATACGTACGACACCATCGCCTGGCTGGTCAAGAATATTCCTAACAACAACGGCAAGGTCGGGATCTGGGGGATTTCATATCCCGGTTTTTTCGCCGCGCACAGCTTGATCAATTCGCATCCGGCTCTGAAAGCGGTTTCGCCGCAGGCGCCGATGGGCGATGTCGGCAACGGCGACGATTCTTACCACAACGGTGCGTTTTATTTGGCAGCGAATTTCCGGTTTTATTCGGATTTCATGCCGAGGAAACCGGATCCAGAGCGGCCTCAGCCTTCGGTGCGGTTCGATCCGGGGACCTACGATGCTTACGACTTCTTCCTGCGCATGGGCCCGATCGCGAATGCCAATGAAAAATATCTGAAGCACAAAAATATCTATTGGGACGAAAATATCGAGCACACTACCTACGACAAGTTCTGGCAGGCGCGCGCGATCGCACCATCGATGAAGAACGTCAAGGCTGCGGTGATGTGGGTGGGAGGCTGGTTCGACGCCGAGGACCTTTCCGGTCCGCTGAAGCTTTATGATGCGCTGGAGAAGAACACCTCGGGCGCGCCGGATACGCTGGTGATGGGGCCGTGGAGGCATGGCGGATGGAGCGGTGACGACGGCGACACGCTCGGCAATCTTCGGTTCGATTCGAAGACGGGCGACTTTTTCCGCGAGAATATCGAGCTGCCTTTTTTTGTCCAGAATTTGAAGGGGAAGGGCAACGGCCTCAAAGCGTCGGCCGAAGCTGCGGTCCCGAAAGCCTATCTGTTCGAGACCGGGCGCAACGAGTGGCATCGGTTCGATAACTGGCCGCCGAAGAAGGCCGTGGCGCGGTCGTTGTATTTTGATGCGAACGGGTCGCTGGTGCTGAGCGCGCCGAAGGCGGCCGGTTTCGACGAGTACCTGAGCGATCCGAACAAACCGGTGCCGTCGACGGGTGAGATCGCGCCAGGGTTCGGGATGCCGGGCGACTATATGACGTTCGATCAGCGCTTCGCGGCTGCGAGACCCGATGTGCTGGCTTACGAAACCGAGCCGCTCGATCACGACCTTACCATCGCAGGTCCGATCACGCCGGTGCTCCACGTTTCAACCAGCGGGACGGATTCCGATTTTGTCGTGAAGCTGATTGACGTGTATCCGAACGACTATCCCGATCCCGATCCGAACCCAAAAGGCGTGCGCATGGGCGGCTACGAGCAACTGGTGCGCGGCGAGCCGTTCCGCGGCAAGTACCGGAATAGCATGTCGAAGCCGGAGCCGTTCACCCCCGGCAAGGAAGAGAAGATCGAGTTTTGGATGCCGGATGTGCTGCACACGTTCCGCACCGGGCATCGGATCATGGTGCAGATCCAGAGCTCGTGGTTCCCGCTGACGGACCGGAATCCGCAGCAGTTTCTGGATATCCCGAACGCGAAGGCGTCGGATTTCAAGAAAGCGATGGAGCGCGTGTATCGGGGCGGCGCGGATGGATCGCGGCTGCAAGTCTTAATGATGGAGTAGAGCGAATCCCCCTTGTGGCACGCACTCGTGCGTACCGTGTCGATAATCCTGTCGACACCCTGGTCGCTCCAAGAAAGTGCTCACACGAGTGTGAACACGGCACGCACGAGTGCGTGCGCCACGCTTCCTTAGAAATCCGTCGGGAGTTTTGTCTCCGTGCCGGTCCAGGCGCGCCAGGTTGGGTATTCCGTCGGCGGCAGGATCAGGATGTGCGGCTTCAGCACGATCAACGTCTGGCCTTCATCGCGCGTCGTCGTGTTGTTGCGAAGAAACGGAACCACACTGAGAACCGGGATGCCTGTGATCGATTTCGTTTCTGACTTGCTCAGCAGGCCCGCAAGCACGGCCCATTGACCTTCCGTCACACGCACTTTCGATTCATATTTCTTGTTCGAGATGACGGGGATTCCGTCGACCGCGGCGGCTTCGAGCAGCTTGAATTCACTGCTGATGTCCAGCGTGATGTCATCGACGCCGTGGACGTGCGGCGTGACTTTGAGCGACAGACCGAGATCCTCGAAGTTGAAGGTCGGCGGCGGAGCAAAGACCTGGCCACCGGTGGTGTTGCTGCCGATGTACTGATTGGTCACGATGGGGTAGCGGTCGCCGACGTGGAAGGTCGCAGCCTGGCCGTCCTGGGCGACGATTTCCGAATCCAGCACAGTTTCCGAGTGGCCTCTGGTAGCCGTGGCGAAGAGCGACGCACTGGTCAGGCCGAGCCCGATGACGCTTGCGCCCCCGCCGAATGCCAGAAATGTGCTCATTTTTGAGGGGATCGTGGTCAGCAGGTTGGCCTTGTCGGGGATCGGCACGAGCGAGAAGCTGGTCTGGGGAGAAATGCCCCAATTTGTGCTCGATGATACATCGGTGGTGATGATCTGGACTTCGATCGAGACTTGGCCGCGCAACCGCAACAGGTCCTGGATGATTTTTTCAGCCAGCCGCACCTTGGCGACCCGGTCCCGTACGATGATCAGCCTGCGTGCGTTGTCCACCGTGAACCGCTGAATGTCCAGAACGCCTCGGACGCTGGTGGCGAGCTCCTGGAGCTCCTGCACGGTCTCGGCTTCCGGGAAAGGAATCACAACGGCGCCGGTGCGCTCGAACTCGGTGCGCTTCTGGGTGCTGTCATTGGCGACGAAAATGAGCTGATTTGTGACGGGAGTGAGAAACGAGTTTGTGGCGGCCTCGAGCGCGCGCAGAGCGATGCGGTAGTCGGCGGCGCTGAGTTGGAAATGAATTTCGTGCGTGGGCTGGTATTGTGTGTCGAAGGCAATCCTTAGGTGCAGGATGCCGGCCATCTGCTCCCAGAGCGATTTGGATTCGCCGCGGAGGTCGTAGTCGCGCGTGCCGGTGGCGACCTTGAGCTCGGTTGGCGGGAGCGGCTTGCGCGCTTCTTCGAGTTCGCGGTCGCTGATGTGACCGAAGAGAGCTGGATCGAGTTTGGCGGGTGTTAGACCGTCTAGAGCAAGACCGCCCCCGGCTTTGGCCTCTTTGACGTCGAGCAGATCAGCAACGGGACGGAGGGCCTGGACGCGCGACCAATACTTCAGATTGCCGGGGTCGGCTGCGGCTGCTTGCAGGTAGAGCGTGTAGGCTTTCGCCGGGTCGCCCGCACGCTCGGCTTTCTGGCCCTGTTGGAACAACTGTTCGGCAGTGCTGGCGGACCAGGCGAGTGCGGCGGAGAGGAGACAGGCTATGAACCGGCGCAGCTTCACAAGAGTAATGACGGCCACTCGTCTGGGGCCGTGTATAAACAATCGGTTGCGAACGGCCGATGAGTAGTGAGAGACCAGGATTCCATGGCTAGCACACTCGCTTCGAGCGGCACCAGATTCCGTCCGACCGCGCCGCAAACGTTTGAAGAATTAGGCATTTCCCAGTCGCTCGTCATGGACTTGATGCTGCGGCGATTGCTGCTCGAAGGCTACAGCACCCTGCAGGCTTTGGGGCAATCGCTCCGTTTGTCGCTGCCGGTTCTGAATACTGTATTTAATCACATGCGGCAGCAGCAGATGATCGAAGTGAAAGGGATGATCGGCAACGATTATCATTTCACGCTGTCGCAGGCGGGCAAGCAACTGGCCAGCGAGCGGTTTCAGATCACGCAGTATGCGGGCGCGGCGCCGGTTTCATTGAAAGACTATCACAGCGCGACCAAAACGCAGTCGGCGCAGATCAAGGTGGATCGGAAGCTGCTGAAGTCGGCGTTTTCGGATCTGGTTGTGCCGGATCGGTTGCTCGATCAGTTGGGCCCAGCGCTGATCTCGCAGAATTCGATCTTCATCTACGGACCCACCGGGAACGGCAAGACGAGTCTGGCCGAGCGCATGCTGCGCGTGTATCAGGATACGATCTTGATGCCGTACGCAGTGGAAGTGGACTCGCAGATCGTCAGCCTGTACGATCCGGTTGTGCACCAAAAGGTGGACCTCGACGATCCGGACATCGATACGCGCTGGGTGATGTGCAAGCGTCCGTGCATCGTGGTGGGCGGCGAGCTGATCCCGAGCATGCTGGAGCTGCGCCTGGACGAGGCATCGGGAATCTACGCGGCGCCTTTGCAGATGAAGGCCAATAACGGCATTTTCATCATCGACGACTTCGGACGCCAGTTGATGTCGCCGCGCGACCTTCTCAATCGCTGGATCGTGCCGCTCGACCGGCGCGTCGATTACCTGATGCTGCGCTACGGTGTGAAGTTCCAGATCCCGTTCGAGCTGATGGTGGTGTTCTCGACCAACCTCGAGCCAAGCGACCTGGCCGATGAGGCGTTCCTGCGCCGCATCCACAACAAGATTTTCGTCGACGCCGTAGACGAGAAGATATTCGACCAGATTTTTCATCGCGTGGTTGCGAAAACGAGCATTCCCTACGAGCCCGACAGCGCGGAGTATCTGCGCAAACTGTGCCTCCGCGAAGGGCGCACCGAGCTGCGCGCCTGCTATCCGAGCGATATCTGCAACATCCTGGTGTCGATCGGCAAGTACGAAGGCCGGCCGCCGTACATGAGCAAGACCGAGCTCGAGCGCGCGGCGGCGCTATATTTCGCCAAAGCATAACGCGCGAATCGTGGCACCATAGGAGCTAGGCTTCAGCCGCTTCAGCCCCTATGACCCTCGCAGTGACGGACGCCGAGCTTCGGCGTGTTCTCGCGCAAGCGTCGTTCGTGGATCAATTCGGTTTTGAGCTGGACTCTTTCGCCGACGGCGAATGCACGCTGTTGGTACCGTTTCGCAAAGCGCTCGAGCGGCCGGGCGGAATCGTCAGCGGGCAGGTGTTCATGGCGGTGGCGGATGTCGCGATGTGGCTCGCGATCATGACGCGATTGGGCGCGGCCGATGGCTCAGTGACTGCCGAGATGAAGACCAATTTCCTGAGTGGCGCTCGCGAGGAGGATTTTCTTTGCCGCGCGCGAGTGTTGAAGTTCGGGCGGAGGCTGATTTACGGCGTGGCTGAGTGCTCGAGCCGCGACGGGAAGCTGTTCACGCACCATACGCTGACTTATATCCGGCAGAACTGATCGATATCCGCGAGAGCTGATCCGGGTGTAGAATCGTTTGGAAAGGAAAAGGGCTTCTCCGATGCGATTGGTTCTTGTGGTTGTGGCTGCCAGCGTGATGTTTGCGCAAGCGCCTTCTGCTTCCGAGGAGGCATCGCCTCTCGATTACGAGTTTTTCAAGGTCAAGGTGCAGCCCATCTTCCTGACCAAACGCGAAGGCCACGCGCGCTGCTACGTCTGCCATTCGAC
>DASQJA010000308.1:0-14407 GCA_035631275.1 Bryobacteraceae bacterium | reverse complement strand
CGCGCAGGTCAACTGCGACATGCGACGTGAATGCGGCCTGGCAGCAGCCGAAGTATACGATGTCGCGCGGCTGCAGTCGCGTTGGGACGCCTATGTTCGGCGCCTCGGTCATCCACAGTACTCACTGGAGCCGCGCATTCTGTTCGCGGCCACGGCAGGCGAGCGAATGGTGGGCTACATCGCCGGTCATTTTTCGACGCGCCACAATACTCAAGGCGAGTTACAATCGATTTACGTCCTCCGGGAATTCCAACGCTGCGGAATTGGTGGCGCCCTGCTCGATCGGCTGGCGGCTTGGTCCGTGGGGCATGAGCGCCAGGCAGTCTGCGTGGGAATCGGTCCGGCGAATCCGTACAAAAGGTTCTACGAAAAGCACGGCGCCCGGTGCATCAACAAGCATTGGTTGATGTGGGACGACATTGGCAAGCGCAGCTAACTGCAGCTCGATGGGAGCTCCTAAATTCGGACTACGACGAACTCCATTTTTGCCGAGAAGATGGTGGCGGAGCCGCTCGGGCTGGCACAGCGCAGCCAGAGCGGAGAGCCCGCGCGGCATAATGTGGCATAGGAGGATTCGAGAGATGAAAATTGGAGCTTTAGTGCGAAGTTGATTGCGTCGCTGACTCCGGCCTCTCGATCACCAACGCCTTAGCAATCGCGTGCGCTGTCGCGCTGCGCCGCGCCTCGGTCACGATGTCGGAACTGGCCCAGGCACAATTGCCGGAGCTAGCTCTGGCGACGGCCTTTGAGCGCGATATGCTGAACGCACGCATCTTTTTCATCTATCACGTCACCATTCAAAAGCCCGGAGCTCTCGCATCGGAAGGGAGCGAATCCGCAACGCCGAAGCGCTCATGCCGCAACTAGGCAATCAAGTGGAAGCGTCGGCCGCCCTAGCGCCGCTGCGTGAGCCAACCCTCCAGCTCCGGACGGACTTCGAGCAGTACAAGGAGGTACCGGGACGTATTCTCTTGGTCGTCGAGAAGCATGAAAACACGCAGCCAGAGTTCAAGGACTTGATCGCCGAGGGGTCTGCCGCTGGCGGCAAGGTAGTGAAGGACGCAGCCACTTTGCAGAAGCTGTGCTCCGATAGTGGTCGCTTCAGCGCGCGAGGAGTCCACTACTCTACGATCGCGTGTAAACTGGACCGCGGTCAGTTGCGTCCTGACGCTGGCGCTGGGCGGGCTGATCGGCTGGGGACTAAGCCGTATCGCCGGCCGGATGTTGGGCGGTGCGGTCCAGAAACTGAAAGAGGCTGTTCAACAAATCAGCAGCGCTTCCAGCCACGTGGCCACGTCGAGTCAAGTCCTCGCCAAAGGCGCTACAGAGCAGGCGGCCTCTCTTGAGCAAACTGGCGCAGCGGCTCATCAGATTGAAACGACGGCGCAACGCAATCGGGAGAACTCGAGGTCCGCTGCGGAGGCCGCCGGCAAATCCCAGCAGACGCTCGCGACCGCCAATACTCTGGTCGGCGCGATGACTGAATTGCAGGCGCACAGTGCAGACACTTCCAAGATCATCAAGACCATCGATGAAATCGCGTTCCAGACCAACATTCTCACCCTCAACGCCGCTGTGGAAGCCGCTCCGGCGGGCGAAGCAGGCTTGGATTCGCTGTGGTCGCGACGAAGTCGGAGGCTTATCTCAGCGCTGAGCGCAAACTGCGAAGGACACTGCCGACCTGATTCAGGGCTCACTCGACAAGTCGGAGGCTGGCAAGTCCAAGGTGGACGCCGTTGCGAGCAGGATGCAGGTGGTAACCGGCGAATGCGAGCGCGTGGCCGTATCGGTGCGCGATGTGAGCGCCGGCAGTCAGCAACAGGAGCAGGGCATTCGCGAGATTTCAAGAGGGCTGCAGCAAATGCAGGGGTTAACCCAGAGCTACGCTGCGTCCGAGGAGAATGCCGCTGCGGCCGAAGAATTGAGCGCGCGGTCGGAGAGCCTCGTCGGAATCATTGCACTCATTGAGCGACTTCGCCGCCGGAAAATAGAACAGCCCGTCACCATTGTAGCTTCAGGCCGAACTGGATCTGCCGCGAGGTCGTGGCGGTCGAGCTAATCACGCCCGCGGTCGGCGATGGGCCGCCCGTCGCCGCCGTGTAGACCACCGTGTTTGGGATTCCAAAGTTCGCCTGATTCAGAATGTTAAAGAACTCGGCCCGAAACTGCGCGCGCAGCCGCTCGGTAACGTCGAATTTCTTTAAAGCCGAAAAATCGAGCTGGGTGACGCCGGGACCCCTGAGAACGCTGCGGCCAGTATTGCCGTAAGAGCCCGCCGCGGGTACGACGAACGCGTTGGGATTGTAGTATTCATTCGGGCCTCCAAAAATCACCGGTCCCGAGAACGCCGGATTCCATGACGGCCGGATCGGGTTGCGCGTGTCGCCATCATTGGTCGGGTTGAAGCCGAGGCTGGGTGTGAACGGGAAGCCCGATTGCAGTGTTTCAATGCCGCTCACAGTCCATCCGCCGGCGAGCGCTTGGCGCCATCCCGAGGCGTCATGCAACAGGTTGCGGCCGCGGCCCACCGGCAGCTCCCAGGTTCCGTTGATGGACGCCACGTTCCGCACGTCGGAATTGGATGGCCCCCAATCGAGCTTGGGATCGAGCGGGTACATCACGAACCCGGGCGCGTTAGCACCCACGCTGCTGTTCAGCGCAGTACCGTCGTCGAGGCTCTTCGAATAGGTGTACACGCCGCGGACTTGAAAGCCGTGGCGGAAGCTCCGCTTGACATCCACCTGGAGCGCGTTATAGGAGCTTAAGCCTTCTGAGAACCAGGTCGTGGTCGGCCCCAGATTCGGATTCGCGAGCGGGGAATTCGCCGGGAAGAAGACCGAGCCGTTCGCGAGCGTCGTGGGGATCGGAATGTTGGCGTCGAGCGAGAGCAGTTCGTGATACCCATGCGAGCCGACGTATCCGACGGCGAGCAGAGTGTCAGGCGCGATTTCCTGTTCGATCTTGAAAGACCAGGTGATGACGTTGGGAGTGAACGCATCCGGCTGGATGCCGCTGGGCGCAGTCTTCGATCCGGCGGGCAGAGGCGCGCCTGGAACAATCGAGAGCGCGTTCACCGCGACGTTCTTCAACGTTTCGGTGGTGTTGAAGGGCGCGGCCTGGTCGAGGCGGTAGTCGAGCCCGTCGAGCAGCGCGCGATAAATCCCGAATCCCGAGTGGATCACGGTTTTGCCCTTTCCAAACGGGTCCCAGGCGAGTCCAACGCGCGGCTCCGGCAAGAACTTCGCGCGATTTACGGCGAACGTCGACGACGAAATTGACGGATTCGTGTTAATGATGCCGTTGGTGAACGAGTAAGCCGACGCGCGGCCGTGCGCTTCGTTCCAGCCGTCTGTGGATTCGAACCGGAAGCCTATGCGGAGGTCGAGATTTCGCCGCAGCTTGATCGCGTCCTGAACGAAGCCGGCGCCCTCCGTGGAGCGCCAGCCCAGTTCAGTGGGAGTGGGGACCACAGTGAAGGTAGAGATGGTCCCTTGGAGAAAACTGGTGAGGCTGCTGAACGACGCTTGACCCCACTGATCCTGCGCGAGGTTGTCGTTGGCCTGGATGCGCTGGACCCACACGCCCGCCTCGATCTGGTGCCGGCCTTTAGACCAGGCGATGTGATCGTCGTAGGTGAACAGATTCCGAGTCGCAGTGAGATTCGTTCCAGCGTTGGTGCCTGCTCCGCTGATTTGGGACGCTCCGTTCGATGCCGTGCCGCCTCCCACCACGACGGCTCCAATGGGCTGCCCGTCGACCCAACCGGGAATGTTAACCGGTGTCGCGCCAGTGAAGAAAAAATTGGCCCGCGAAAATCCTATGCGGGCGGTGTTGAGCAAGGTCGGCGAGAAAACATGCTGCTCCTGAAGGCTCGCCACCTGCTCGCGCAGCCTTTCGACGGCCGTACTGAGCGGATTGATGGACGGCGTGTTGTCGGCGCTGTCGTCAACGGTGTAAACGCCGAAGAGCGTGTCGCGATCCGAAATGTTGTAATCCAGGCGCACCGTGCCGAAGTCCTCACGGATCGTCTGGAACGGATGGCTGAACGCTTCCCCGATTCCACCGCCCAGATCCGGCCCATTCTGCGCCGGCCAGAGCGACAAGAGCCTTGCAATACCCGGCGCTACGCCGACGTTTTGCAGAACGCCGCTCGCGTTCGGGACGAATCCCTGGCGCGCAAGGTTATCCGGTACCAGCGTCACGTCGCTCAACCCGAGGTGCTGCCGGAACCCTTCATAGTTTCCGAACACGAACAGTTTGTCTTTCTTGAGCGGCCCGCCGAGCGCGCCGCCAAATTCGTTGCGCTGGAACTGCGGGATGGAGCCTTGGTCGAAGAAGTTGCGCGCGTCCAGATCGCTGTTGCGCAGGAACTCGTAGAGTGTCCCATGCAGTTTTTTCGTCCCCGATGCGGTGACGATGCTGACCTGCCCGCCGGGCCGCTTGCCATATTCCACACCATAGGTGTCGGTGACAACGTTGAATTCGCGTACGGCGTCAACGCCCAGGAGTTGGCCGCTTGCGCCGCCCGGCGTGATGTTGATCAACGACGCGCCGGTGTACTCGATTCCGTTCAGCAGGTAGAGATTCTCTTGCGGACGCCGGCCGGAAACGGCGAACATATTGCCGAGCGACGAGTTCGATGTACCCACGCCGCCCGAGCGTCCGGAGGTGTAATTCACTACGCTCGGATTCAGCGTCATCAGCCCGTCGTAACTACGGCCGTTGAGCGGCAGATCCTTCACCTGACGCTCGCTCACCAGTCCGGAGGTGGACTGCGTCGATAGATTCACGGGCGAAGCGGATTCTTCGACGGTGATGGTCTGCTTGATGTCGCCTAGCCGCAACGTAAGGTCGACGCCGATAGTTTGTCCAACCACGAGCTCGACTCCCGTCTTGGTCTGCGACTGGAAGTTTTCCTTCGACGCGGTTACCGTGTATCGTCCCACGGCGATGGACGGCGCCGAATAGCGGCCCCATTCATCCGAGACCAGCCTCCGTTCGGCACCCGTCTCGCTGTTCTTGAGCAGCACTTGCGCCGCCGGTATGCCCGCGCCGGTTTCGTCTTTGACGATGCCACTGATCGAACCTCCCACCACCTGCGCCAGCATGGGCGCCGCCCCGATCAGGAAGAGAAGAGTCGCCTCTTGGAAGCTTTGCATATTGTCTATAGACTATATCGGGATAATATAGATTCAGCAATCTGACCAAAATAAGTCTTTTGTTATGAATGGCCAGTCTGTTACAATCGGCCGAAGTGATTGACGAAGCTGTTCCGGATAGACTCACGCTGGATATCGAACGGACCAGGGATTCCGTGATAGTTCGATGCGGCGGCCAGTTGATGCTGGGCGTCACCGGATTCCTCTACGACAACGTCCGCAAGCTAATCCCTGAGACCAAGCACATCGTCCTCGATCTGACCAACCTGGCAGACATGGACAGCATGGGCATTGGGACGCTGGTGCGGCTTTACGTCTCGGCCAAGTCGGCTGGATGCCGTCTGGAACTTGTCAATTTCGGCCAGAGGATTCGCGATCTGCTCGGCGTGACGCATCTGCTCTCGATTTTCGGAGCCTGCGGCGAGCAGAATATACGGATGCCCTGACGATCACTCCGGCTGCTTCACGTAGCGCGCGATCTGCTCACAGGTGGCGAACCAGACCCCCGACTTCGATTTCATGTAACCGATGAATTGATCGAGATGGCGGATCGGCGCACGGTGACCGCTAACGTGCGGGTGCAGCGTGAGAACGAACATGGTGTGCTCGGCGTAGGCCCCATCGAACTCGTCTTTGTATAAGCCGTAAAGCAGTTCTGGCGACGGCATGGTTCCACCGCGGCCTAGGAAGGGCGTTTCGGTGAGCGTCCAGTCGATGGAGAGCTCTACCATTCCGGTTGGCTGACCGTTGGAGACAATCTCGTACGGTTCGTCCATCGCCTGTAGGCTGCTGTCGTAGAGAAAACCGGCCTTCCGAATCAGGCCCATAGTGTATTGGCTGAAGGCCCAGCCCGGCGCGCGATATCCAACCGGCCGCTTGCGGCTGGCCTTGGTCAAGTAGTCGATGGCTTGATTTAGGAGGCGCTCCTCCTCCGCCTCGTTGTTGATGGCGGGCGGCGATTCGTGAATCCACCCATGCACTCCGATCTCGTTACGCCCGCTCTTCATGATGGCGGGAATCATTTCCGGATGGAGTAGCGCGCTCACCGCAGGGATGAAGAATGACGCCGGGACTTCGTACTTATCGAGCAGGCCGAGGATGCGCGGCAGCCCCGATTGCGCGCCGAAATCGGCCGCCGAGAGCGTAGTGGGCGAAGTCTGGCCGGCGGCGAGCAGATACGATTCATTGTCGACGTCAAAGCTCAGACAGACGGCCACGCGGGCCCCGTTCGGCCAGGATTTCGGAGTCAGCTTGCGGCCTGTTCGTGCTGGAGCGACGGCCGCGCGAAGTTGATCTTCGGTCCACTTGGCGCCGGACTGAGGATTAGGCTGCTGGGCGAAGCCGAGCGAGCAGACGAATGCGGGCAGGAGGACGAAACGCATGCTCCATCCTCGCATGGAGGGGGCCCGCGTTAGAGCATGACCAGCGGCGTGCCGCTAGAACATGAACAATGGCGTACCGGCGACAGGTGGCTTGTCTTCGCCAGGAGCGCCCACCGGTTGCTCTTGCAACTCCGGAGCAGTTCCCACGGGACGGCAGTAGATGCCCGTATCGCCTAAGTAAACTTCAAGCTCCGACGGCCGAGGCAGCGTGCCTTGAATCAGCGCTTCAGAGAGCGGGTCTTCGATGTATTTCTGAAGGGCGCGGCGCAACGGCCGCGCGCCGTAGCTGCGATCGACCAGCGTTTTCTCGAGAATGTAGCGAGCCGCGTCCTCGTTGACGCGAATCTTGATCTGCTTGGCCACGAGATTCGTGTTGATGTGCTCCACCAGCAGGCTGATGATCTTCAGCAGATCTTCGTCGTTGAGAGAGGTGAACAGGATGACTTCGTCCAGGCGGTTCAAGAATTCTGGATTGAACGCCTTCTTCACTTCGCCCATCACCTGGTCCTCCACCTTGGGCGGAACCCCGCTATTGGATGGCGCCGAGAAGCCCATTTGAGTCTTCTTGTCGAGGAAGCGCGCTCCGAGGTTTGACGTCATGATGATGATGGTGTTCTTGAAGTCCACCGTATTGCCGAGTCCGTCAGTCAATTGGCCGTCTTCGAAGACCTGAAGCAGAATGTTGTAAACATCCGGGTGCGCCTTCTCGATTTCATCCAGCAGGATGATCGAATACGGGGCGCGCTTGACGCGCTCGGTCAACTGCCCGCCCTCTTCGTAGCCGACGTATCCAGGAGGCGATCCGATCAGCTTCGAGACCGAATGCTTTTCCATGAACTCGGACATGTCGAAGCGGATCAGCGATTTTTCGCTTCCGAACAGGAACTCGGCCAACGCGCGCGCGACTTCGGTTTTCCCGACGCCCGTCGGTCCAAGGAACAGGAACGAACCGGATGGCCGCTTGGGCGACTTCAGGCCTGCACGTGAACGGCGAATCGCTCGGGCGAGAGCCGAGATCGCTTTCTCCTGGCTGACCACGCGCTTGTGCAGCTCTTCTTCGATGCGGATGAGCTTGGAAACTTCCTCTTCTTTAATGGCGGTCATGGGCACGCCGGTCCAGCGCGCGACCACTTCCTCGATGTCGTCCTTGGTTACGACGCCAGTGGAGGTGTCGTCCAGGTTGTACTTCTCGCGGAGCTGCCGCAGATTCTCACGCTCCTTGCGCTCTTCATCGGAATAGAAGCGAGCCTTTTCGAATTCATGGTTCGCGATGGCGTTCTCCATGCGATGCACGATGAACTTGATGCGCTTCTGAATGTCGGCCACTTCGCCCGGGAGCGTAGTTTGGCGGAGCTTCACGCGCGCGCCCGCTTCGTCGATGAGATCGATCGCCTTATCGGGCAGGAAACGGTCAGGGATAAAGCGCGTGGAAGTGTGCACGGCCGACTCGATCGCTTCGTCAGTGTAGGCAACCGCGTGGAACTTCTCGTAGCGTTCTTTGATGCCGAAAAGAATGCGGATGGCGTCGGATTCGGTGGGCGGCGGAACCTTTACCGCCTGGAAACGGCGCTCAAGCGAGCGGTCTTTCTCGATGGACTTGCGATATTCGCCGGGCGTTGTCGCCCCGATGCACTGGATCTCGCCACGGGAAAGCGCGGGCTTCAGGATATTGGCAGCGTCGAGCGAGCCTTCGGCCGAGCCGGCGCCGACCAAGGTATGCAACTCGTCGATAAAGATGATGGCATTCTGATTCTCCATCAATTCTTTCATGATGGTCTTCAGGCGCTCTTCGAACTGGCCGCGGTACTTGGTGCCGGCCACGATCAGCGAAAGGTCCAAGGCGAGAATTCGTTTATCGGAAAGGAACGAAGGCACGTCGCCGTCAGCGATGCGCTGCGCGAGGCCTTCCACGATGGCGGTTTTGCCGACCCCGGGCTCACCGATCAGCACGGGATTGTTCTTGGTACGGCGGCACAGGATCTGGACTACGCGCTCCAGCTCATAATCGCGCCCAATCAGCGGATCGAGCGAGCCATCCATTGCGGCCTGCGTGAGATCCCGGCTGAATTCCGCCAGCAGCGAGCTTTCTTTTGGACGATTGGATGCTACCTTCTCCGATGACGACCGCTGGATCTCCTCGCGTACTTGCGACAACCGAAGACCACGTTCGTGCAAAATCTCAGCGGCGAAGCATTTCTCCTCGCGCAACAGCCCTAACAGAAGGTGCTCGGTGCCGATATGCTTATGATTCAGACGCTCGGCTTCCTCGGCGCCATAGGCCAGGACACGCTTGCATTCGTGGCTCAACGGGAGGTCCACCGAAGTGGAAACCTTCTCACGGATCGTCGTGTGCGCCTCAATCTGCTTGCGAATGGATTCGATGGCGGCGTGTGAGCGCAGAAAACGATTGGCGAGCGCCTTGTCTTCGCGCAGAAGACCCAGCAGCAGGTGCTCGGTCTCGATATAGGGGCTTCCAAACTGGCTGGCTTCATAGCGCGCAAAGAAAATTACCCGTCGCGCTTTTTCTGTATAACGTTCAAACATAATTCCCGCCGTCTTTCCACATTATCGACTGTTCGGGGGCCGGACGACAGGGTGGAATCCCGTCACCCGTCCAAGGGGCCAAAACCCCTTTATCGAGTTGAAGAATACGATCGCACCGTGAAGCGAAGGAGAGGTTGTGAGTTGCGAAGATGGAAGTGAGTCGATGAGAGCGGTGCAGATCCTCGAGCAGGCAGATGATCATCTCGCCCGTCCGGAAGTCCAGGTTGCCAGTTGGCTCATCGGCGAGCAAAACGCGCGGGTTTCCGGCCAAGGCGCGGGCGAGAGATACTCGTTGCTGCTCGCCGCCCGACAGCTCTCCCGCGCGGTGTGAGGCACGGTTCCGAAGCCCAACTTCATCCAAAATCTTTAATGAACCGGGCCGCGCTTCTGTCAGACTCACGCCCCGAATCAGCAATGGCATCATCACATTTTCGAGCGCCGTAAACTCAGGCAGCAGCGAATGATTTTGCCACACAAACCCAATCTCCCGGTTGCGAAACTCCGCCAGTTCACCCTCCGAGAGACTTGCAATGTCCTGGTGTCCGAAGTATATCGTACCGCTCGAAGGTCTGTCCAGACCTCCGAGTAGATACAGTAATGTACTCTTGCCGGCGCCCGATTCTCCGATCAACGCGAGGCGCTCGCCGACGGGAACTTCGAAATCCAAATCCGAAAAAATCACCAACTCACCTTCGCCGGACCGGAATTTCTTTGTCAAGCTGGCACTGCGGATAGCCGCAGTGCCATCAGTTTGCATGGATACAGTTGCCCTCTACACTTAGGCTAGCACCCGCCGGAGTGACGGGCGCCCGCTTGGCTAAGCGAAGGGGTTAACAACTTGGACGTTCCCATATCGCTGGCTCGCATTCAGATCCTCTGAATAGACCGTCGTCGCGCCCAAGGTTTCTGCTGCGGCCAAAATGGCCGCGTCCCAGTAGGAGATCGCATATCGCTCTGATCGTTCAATCGCGATGCGGACGATTCGTTGGTCGACGGGTTGGCAAGGGAATACCGACCACTGCTCGATCCACTCCAACGCCTTTGCCGCAGGTAGTGGGACTGATGCCTTTCGAATAACCGTTACGTAGAACTCTTGCAACACCTGGGCTGAAGTGCCGAAGTCTTCGGATGCGATGAGTTCCAACGCACGGCGGCGTTTGCGGTCATACCTACCTGCACCGATCGCGGCATAGACCAGAACGTTCGAGTCGAGAAAGACACTAGCGGTCATAGAGGTCATCGCGGGACCAGTTCTTCTTTCCGAGCCGCCCTCGGGATTCCTCGCTCAGTTGCCGAAGTTTGGCCCGAGCCTTTTTGGCCCGATCATGATATGCCGCGATGTTTGTCAGGTATTGGCGGACTAAAGCGTTGACGGTCAAGTTCTGCTCGGCGGCGTGACGGCGCGCTGCTGCCAGTACATCATCGTCAACGCTTAAAGTAATGTTCCTCATATACACAGTATATGTGTAACTGTGCTTGCTATTGGGAAAGCTAGCTCAAGTCTCTTGGGAAAACCAGAACGCTTTGCGCGATTTGTCGCTCACCTGATCGGCTGTCACACCGCGCTCGCGCAGAAGCTGAGCGGCCAGGGATTTCTCCTCGCGCAGCAGCCCGAGGAGCTTATGATCTGTTTCTATGTGCAAGGAGAGCATGCGCTCGCTTTCTTCAGCAGCGTAGGCAAGCACGCGTTTACATTCGATGCTTAGTGGGAGGTCGATCGCGGTTGAAATTTTTTCGCGCTTTTCGGTTAACCCGTCGATCTGCTTGCGGATCGACTCCACTGCGCTGTGCGGGCCGAGAACACGATTCGTAAGGCCCTTGTCTTTGCGCAGAATGCCGAGCAGCAAATGCTCAGTCTCGATAAATGGGCTGCCGTACTGGCTGGCTTCGTAGCGCGCAAAGAAAATCACGCGCCGAGCTTTCTCGGTGAAACGTTCAAACATGGGGATTAGGGGAACTTCTTCTATTATCGGCCCCGCGCCTGCGCCGTTTCCCTGAGCCGGTAGATCACGCTGAGATCGGTTCGAGCGATGACACGATAATGGCCGAGCCAATCGTGAAGGTCGGGGTATTTTGCTAGGGCCAGCCGCGGATTGAGCTGACTCAAGCCGTCGACGATGAACGTTGGATACGTGAAGGCGAGCGTGGCCCGATTCCGGGCGGCTGCTTCGGGGAGAGTCGCCCGCGCGTTGAACAAATGCCGATCGGCAGGCACGCCGGTGAGCGGTTGCGAATCCCAGAAAATCCGGGCAGCCGGCATGCGCGTGTACACGAAGTCGCCGGGACGGTAACCCCACACGAACAGCGTGTCTCCGTCGTGCTTGAACTGGTTCAGGTAGAGAGCCGCGGCCTGATCGTCCTGATCCAGCGCCACGTCGGTCCAATGATGGGCGCGGTGCGCGAGAAGATCCCCGGCGAGCACGACATAGCGCGGTCCAAAGCGCGCGACCGGCAGCAACAACGAGGATGCCAGCGCCGCCCATACAATGCGGCGATGGGAGGTGGTTTCGAGCAGGAGTGTGATACCGCGCGATGCCGCCAGCACTAGCGGCGGAAGAAGCTGGAGAAAGTAACGCGGCGCGAACAGCGTTCCCGAAGCGACCCCGCAAAAAGAAATAACGCACCACAACGCGATCCACCACGTGCTTCGGTCGCGCTTCCACCAAAGCGACGCCGCGCCGATGACGAGCAGCACATGGAAGCCGAGCCAATCGAACGTCCGCCGCAACGCATTGGCGAAAGGATGCTCGATCGGCGAGCTGCCTGAATACGCCAGGCCCCATCTCCAGACTTGATTCACGTAGCCGGATAGCGCGCCCTTCCACCCGAGGAATCCGAGCAGGCAGCCCACGGGGATCGCGAATCCAGCCGCCAGCGGCAGTATTTCGCGCCACGCGAGCAGTGCGCACATTGCCAGGACGAACAGGCCTTTCGTGTGAAAGAGGAACGCGATGCCGCTGAACAGTCCCGCTTGAAACGCCCTCCTGCGCCAGGCAGCGTGAACGGCGAGAATCTGCGGCAACATCATGAAGAGATCGGGCGCGATGGGGATGACGGCGGAGGCGTGGTCGAAGCTCAGGAAAAACGCAATCAGCCCGGCTGCAAACAAGCCCTCGAGTTCTCCCCAAACGTCGCGGGCGAAACGATACATCGCCGCGCAGATCGCGAGAATGTAGAAGGCGTCGAACAGCCGCAGGGGCCAGCCGGGAAATGCCCCGAGGGCCGCGTAGATCCACGCTGCGAGCGGCGGCTTGTCATACCAGAGATCGCGGTACAGCAGTTTTCCCTGGATCGCCTGGATGCCAGCGGCGAGATGATAGTCCTCATCGGTCCAAAGAATGCGCCCGTGGCACATCCGCAGCGCGAGGGTCGCAGCGAAAAGAATCGCGAGGTACAGCGAGGCCGTCGCAGCGAGTTGTCCTGCTTTGCGCAACCCATTATCATAGTAGGAGCGAGTTTGTTGGAAGTAGATTCGCCTGCCTTTGTAGGGTCGTCCATCCACAATTCCAGGTCGCGGTCGTTTTGGTTTGCATCTTTTGTATTGAGAGTGAGGTGATCGGTATTGGCTGAAGTCCACATTCAAGAGGGCGAGACATTAGAGAGCGCCCTCCGGAGGTTCAAGAGGAAGGTACAGCAAGAAGATATCATCAAAGAGATCAAGCGTCACTCTTTCTATCTCAAGCCCGGTGAAAAGAAGCGCACCAAGGAAGCGCTGGCGCGCAAGCGGAACCGGAAGAAGCGGAACAAGGAAGTCGAGTAGCGGCTTCCCCTCCTGTATTGTCTCGGCGGCGCTCGGTCTCGGGCGCCGTTGGCATTTCTTCCTGCGTTCATGCCTCTGTATACTGAGGCTGAGCGATGCATTCCAAGTTCCGATTGTTCGTGGCGCTGGGTCTCGCAGCGATTTCCCTCGTCTCCTGTCAGAAACGCACCAAGAAACTCATCGGCGTAGTTCCTAAAGCCACATCTGATCTGTTCTTCGTCTCCATCCATGCCGGCGTGGACGCAGCGGCCAAGGAGTTCGGCGTTGATGTGCTATGGAACGGGCCGCGTTCGGAGACCGAATACTCGCGCCAGATCGAGATTGTGGATTCGATGATCGCGCGGCATGTCGACGCGCTGGCGATCTCGGCCGATGATCACGCCGCACTCGTTAAGCCGGTCAAGCGCGCGATGGATGCGGGAATTCCCGTGACGATTTTCGATTCGGGGCTGGACCTCAAAGGCTTCGTCACTTTTGTCGCCACCGACAACTACGCGGCAGGGCGGACTGCGGCGCGGCGCCTGGCGGCGATGATCCACGGGAAAGGCAAAGTAGGCGAGTTGATGCACAAGCCGGGGGGAATGTCGACCGGGGATCGAGAGCGTGGCTTCGAAGAGGCGATGGCGCGAGAGTTTCCGGCGATCCAGATTGCCGGACGTCAATACGGCATGGCCGATCGCGCCAAGGCGCGCGACGCGGCAGAAGACATCCTCACAGCGCATCCCGATCTGGACGGCATGTTCGCGTCCGCCGAGTCCAATTCCATCGGCGCGGTGCAAGCCATCAAAGCCCGCGGACTCTCGGGCAAGGTGAAGCTGGTGACTTTCGATTCAAGCGACATGCACGTCGAAGCGCTTAAGGATGGAACCATCGATTTGATGCTGGTTCAGGATCCATACAAAATCGGATACGAAGCCGTGCGCAGCCTGGTCACGAAACTGGGCGGCCAGACGCCGGCACAGCAGATTGCTCTGGAAGTCCATGAGATCGGCAAGAGCGATCTCGAGAAGCCCGATGTACAGGCGCTGTTGTTCCCGAAGTGGAAGACCGAGCAGCAGCCTTAGCGCTATTCCAAGAACTCGACGCGGTAGTCCTCAATTACCGGGTTCGCCAGCACATCCCGCGCGATCTGATCGAGCTCATCTGTGGCTTTCTCTCGATTGGTTCCCGGCTCCAGTCCGATTTCGAAAAACTTCCCCTGTCGAACGGACGCGATCGACGTGTGGCCGAGGCCTGCCAGTGCGGATCGAATGGTCTGCCCCTGCGGATCGAGGACAGTCGGTTTGAGGGAGACGTACACGCGTGCTTTCATGAAAGTCTTATTGTAGCCGGGGACTCGAGACCAAACGCGGGTTCCAGTACCCTCAGTGTTTCGTAGTAAAAACCGCGAAGCTAGCAGAATGAGACTCTGGATCGATTTGCGTGAGACGCCCCATCAGGTTTGATGGAGGTGACAAGTTATTCTTCGCTGGAGGGGCAAATGAATCTGACTCGTTTCGTCGGAATCGCTTGGGTCAAGTTGGCCAATGAGACTCGCGGGCAGCATTTGGTGGAATTCACTC
>DASQJA010000307.1:0-12142 GCA_035631275.1 Bryobacteraceae bacterium | reverse complement strand
TCGCGCGCCATCTTGCGGACCAGCGGCGACAGCGGACCGTTCGTCGATTCGGGCTCGGCGTATGCCAACGGCGGCGGCTCCGGAGCGCGCGGTGCGGGAGGTGGCGGAGCAGCGACGGGCTGAGCGGCGCGCGGTGGAGGCGCCGGAGTGGCTGGTGGCGGAGCGGGTGCTTGTTTCACTGCCACCGGTGCAGGCGCGGACGCTCCGTTGCCTCCCGCTTCGTTGATGCGCCCCACGACAGTACTGATCGCGACTGTCTTGCCCTCTTCGACCAGCACTTCCGAAAGCACCCCGGACGCGGGCGCGGGAATCTCGGTGTCCACTTTGTCTGTGGAAATTTCAAACAGCGGCTCGTCACGCTCAACGTGCTCGCCCGGCTTCTTCAGCCACTTGGTCAGCGTGCCTTCGACAATGCTCTCGCCCATCTGGGGCATTACTACGTCAGTCATTAGAATGTCTCCTTAGTAATATCGCGCACAACGCAGCGGGTTGCGATCGCTTCTTCAAGCGAGCGCGCCCCGCGCTGTGCGCTCCGTCAGTGCTGCGGCCGCCGACTCACGCTCGTGGCCGCAGAGTATTAATTCACGTTGAAACTGCTTTGAAAAATTTCGCGCCAATGCGTCGACGATCTGCGCGCGCGTCGCTTCGACGCCAAGCTCGCTCATGGAGGTAACCGGTTTTGTAATTCCGCACGGCACGATGTATTGGAAATAGCTCAAGTCCGTTGTATGGTTCAGCGCAAACCCGTGCGAGGTAACCCACCGGCTGATGTGGACGCCGATAGCGGCGATTTTCTTTCCGTCGATCCAGGCCCCGGTGCAACCAGGTATGCGGCCGGCTTCGAGGCCAAACTCCGCGAGCGAGTCCAACAGCACCTGCTCAAGTGCCCGGACGTAAGCAATTACATCACGTTTCCATTCTCTCAAATCGAAAATGGGATAACCGACCACCTGGCCGGGGCCGTGATAGGTGATGTCGCCGCCGCGATCGGTGGCATGAAAGTCGATGCCCGCACGGCTGAGGATTTCTTCGCTCGCAAGCAGATTGGATAAGCGGCCGTTGCGGCCAAGCGTGATGACGTGCGGGTGCTCGACGATCAAGAATTGATCGGGGATGAGGCCGCCCTTGCGCTCGCCGACCAAACGCTGCTGGAGTGCGAACGCTTCGGCGTAGCCGATGCGGCCCAAATCGCGGACTTCGCACGGCTTTTGAGGAACTGGGGCAAAACGGAGTTCGGCGCGAGGCAGTTCCTCAGACGTTTGTTGGTGCGCGCCGAACCCTTTGCGCTTCATGCGTCGATGGTCAAACCGTACACGTTGTTGAAGGCTTCGCCCATGGCTTCGTAAAGAGTGGGATGGGCGTGGATTGTGTGCATCATCGACTCTACTGTCGCTTCGGCCTCCATCGCTGTGACGGCTTCCGAGATCAACTCGAACGCCTCCGGTCCAATGATATGGACGCCGAGAATTTCTCCGAATTTCTCGTCCGCCACCACTTTGATGAATCCTGTGTGGTTGCCCATAATGCTGGCCTTGCTGTTAGCCGAGAACGGAAATTTCCCGATCTTGACGGCGTAGCCCTGCGCGCGCGCCTGGGCTTCGGTAAGTCCCACGCTGCCGATGCCGGGCTCCGTGTAAGTGCAACTCGGGATGCGGTTCCTGTTCATGGGCTTCGCGGGCTTGCCGGCCATGTGCGCGCATGCCACCATTCCCTCCATCTTCGCCACGTGCGCGAGTTGCGGAGTGCCCACCACTATGTCTCCGATTGCGTAGACTCTCGGTTCGCCAGTCTGTTGGAACTGATCCACCTTGATGAAGCCGCGATCCAGTTCGATTTTCAAGTTCTCGAGGCCGATGCCGTCGGTCATCGGCTTGCGGCCGACCGCGACCAGCAGTGTCTCGGCTTCCATGTCCTCGCGTTTGCCATTCGCGAGCGCTACGCACATGCGAACGCCGTTGTCGGTCCGGATGATGTTCTCGGCCTTTGCGCCGGTTTCGCACCGGATCCCGGTCTTGCGGAAGTAGCGGTCCAGCTCCTTCGAAACCTCCTCATCCTCAACAGGAACAATGCGCGGAAGCATTTCGATCACCGTGACCTTGCTGCCGAAGCGGTTAAAGATAGATGCGAACTCGACTCCCACCGCCCCCGCGCCGATAATCAGCATGCTTTTCGGAACAGCGGGAAGATCGAGAATTTCGATATTGGTGAGGATGGTCTTCGCATCGGGTTCGAGGCCGGGAAGCATGCGCGCGGCCGAGCCGGTGGCGAGGATGACGTTCTTCGTTTCGAGCGTCGCCGTCGCGCCGTCGGGCCCTTTCACGGCGATGCGATGCAGGCCGTTTGCGCCCCGCGGCTGGAGCGTGCCAAACCCCTTCACCCAATCGATCTTGTTCTTTTTCATCAAGAACTCGACGCCTTTGGAGTGCTTTGAGACGATCTTGTTCTTGCGGTCCTGGACATTCGGGAAATCGAGCCGCGGGTTCTCGCAGAGAATGCCTTCTTCCTTCGAATGAACGAACCGCTCCCAGACGTCGGCGGTATGCAGCAGCGACTTGGTGGGAATGCAGCCGACCAGCAGGCAAGTCCCGCCGAGCCGTGTGTCCTTTTCTACCAGCGCGGTCTTCAAGCCATACTGAGAGCCACGAATTGCCGCGGAGTAGCCACCCGGACCACTCCCAATCACAACCAGATCGTATGTCATTTAAGTCTTAGGATAACGAACTAGGTTTATTAGATGCTGATTCGTTCGCTCAGGCTGCAAGAGCGGTGGCGGGAGCGGTGGGGAGGGGAACCGGGGCCGATTGGCCTCGGCGCTTGGCGGAGGTTAGTGCTCGACGAAATTATCGTCCATCGGGAAGAAATCGAACGCATTCCGCTCGGCCTTGAAAACTGGGGCCTTGGCGGCCACTTTCAACGGCGTCGACACAGGAGCCGGGGTGGGCTTCGGAATCTGCGGCCTGCTAAACTCGCGAGGCTTCCAGCATCGGTGCCCTTTCCCACCAACTTTTGAAGGTCAACCACAATCCCCTTTAAGGCCTCGGCCTGAGCCGAGAGCTCTTCGCTGCCCGAGGCGCTCTCGTCCGCGCTGGCTCCAGTGGTTTGGGTCACCCGATCCATTTGCGTGACAGCTTTGGAGATTTGTTCGATGCCGCGCGCCTGTTCCTAGCTGCCGAGGTTCACTTCGTCCACTAAGGTCTTGACTCTAGCGGCCAGCGCGGGCGAGATTGGTATGGGCTTTTGCCGTGGTGGCCGATGAGGTCCGGAATTTCGCGCAACCGCATTCAGCGCCAGGATGTTGGTCTGAAAAGCAATCTCGTCGATCACCTTGATGATCCTCGAGATTTTGTCGCTCGAGGCGAAGACTCGACGTCGTTGCGTTGACGCACGCGCACCACGACCATGCGCGGCCTTCCGGCCATCATCGAAAATTTTCATCCGTGCGACCTTTGGACGGGCGCGACACCGAAAAGCGCAGCCTGTGTTGGCTAGGGCGCGAGAAGAACAGGTGAAAATCGCCTCCTGCGAAATGGGCGTGGTTCGACTTCGGCGGCGCGCGCGTCGAAATTCTCTCGCCCCCGCCAGACTACGTTTCAGCCGGCGAACCGCAGAACGACGACTCTCTCGCACTGCGCATCACCTATGGCAAGCGTTCGTTCCTGCTGACCGGCGATATGAAAGATCCATGGAGCGCCGCCTCGTAGTGCCGGCGCGCTGATCCGCGCCGGCGTGTTGAAGGTCGGCCACCACGGCAGCAACACTTCCAGTACTGATCCATTCTTGGACGCGGTAACGGCGGAATCGCCGCGATCTCCGACGGTTTCGCGAACGCATTACATCACCCCCGCAGGTCCTGAAGCGCCTGGTGGCGCATCACGCGGCCGTCTATCGCACCGACGAACAGGGTCTAATTCGCATTCGCACCGACGGGCGCAGGCTGGCGGTGGAAACTTTTCGATCCGATCTGCGGCGGCCACCCGCATTCGACCTTGCCTCCGCCGAGCGCTAACGCCGGATCTATGATGACAGTGAGCCATGCGCATCGCTGCGAGTCTGTTCGCTATGAGTGTTCTCGCGGCGCAGGAACCGGCGACTTTCCATAGCGATGTCGCGCTGGTCCACGCCGATTTCGAGGTCAGCGACGGCACTCGAATCGTCACCGGACTTCACAAAGAAGACTTCTCCGTGCGGGACAACGGTCAGGAGCAGCCCATCGCTCACTTTTCTGCGGACGAAGAACCGCTCGATGTAATCCTGCTCTTTGACATCAGCAGTAGCATGCGCCCGAGCATCGCTCAGATCGGTGCATCTGCTCGCGAAGCGCTGGCCGAACTCCACGCAGCCGATCGCGTCGCCGTGATGACATTCGAAACCCGCAGCCATCTGATTGCTCCGCTCTCCTCTGACCTTGCCTCGGTCGAGCGGAACATCGAAGAAGACGTGGTCGGCGGTAAATTTCACGGAGGGACACGCCTGCTGGCCGGAGTCGACGACGCGGCGAAGTATTTTCTCACTCAGCCGAAAACTCAGCGCCGCCGCGCGGTGCTGATTCTCACCGACAACTTCGGCCAGCGGTCGCGCCGGGCGAGCACCGTGGTTCATCATCTTTGGGAGGCTGACTCCAGCTTGAGTGGCCTGATCATCCGCACGGCCGCCGGAACGGCCTTGAACACCGCGGCCATGATCTCGAACCCGGCCGTTGGCCTGCTGCTCCAGGAGGGAATGCAGGGCGTTGCGGAAAAAACCGGCGGCGACACGATCAAAACCAGCTCGGGGGGCCAGCCGGGCGAAGAATTTCGCGAGATGATGCATCGCCTTCGGCTTCGCTACAGCCTGTACTATGTCATGCCTCCCGTTAAACCAGGCGAGCAGCGGCAGGTTCAGATCACGCTCACCAAAGACGCGCTGGCGCGTTTTCCCGCCGCTCGCGTCCGATCGCGCAAGGGATACACCGCGCCCCGGACATGATTGACGCTGGGGAATCTTCAGCGTGATACCGTGAATCTCGATGGATCTCGCCAAGCATTGCATAATAAGGCCGGGTAGCAAGGTTCGCCTGGACCACCGGGATCCCGACGACACGTTCGGGAAAAAGCGTGATGATGAAGCGCTCCAAAAAACGCTGCGCCGCCTGAGAGAGCAACAGCACCTTTTGTACGCCGACAAGCGCTATGCCCTGTTGATCATCCTGCAGGCGCTGGACGCTGGCGGCAAGGATGGCACCATCCGTCACGTTATGAGCGGAGTGAACCCGCAAGGCTGCGAGGTGGTTTCGTTTAAGGCTCCCACGGCCGAGGAGCTCGCGCACGACTTTCTCTGGCGCATTCATAAAGCCGCGCCGAGCCGCGGCAATATTGGGATTTTCAACCGCTCGCAGTACGAAGATGTCCTGATCGTGCGCGTGCACGGCCTAGTCCCAAAATCCGTCTGGCGGAAACGCTATGGCCAGATCAACGATTTCGAGGAAATGCTGACTGGGAACGGCGTGACGATTCTGAAGTTCTTCCTGCACATCAGCAGCGACGAGCAGAAAAAACGATTCGAAGCTCGCATCCAGGATTCCTCACGCAATTGGAAGCTGTCGCTGCCCGATTTCGAGGAGCGCCAGCACTGGGACGACTACATCGAGGCTTACGAAGAAGCCTTGTATCGCTGCAGCACCGAGTGGGCACCGTGGTACGTGATCCCGGCCAACAAGAAATGGTTCCGCAACTACTTGGTTGCCGAATTGATTGTGCGCGCGCTCGACCGCATGCGGCTTAAGTACCCGCCGCCCACGGTCGACATCTCGAAAGTAAGGCTCGACTAAGGCTTTGTGGCGCACGCATCTTCAGCGTGCCGCGTTCACACTCATGTGAACGCGACGGTGTTTTCATCCCTCCACTCCCCGCTTGGCCTTCAACTCATTCAACAGCCGCTCCACTTCGTCCTGTTTCTCAAGCGACGCGAGCCGGTCCTCCAAGCTATCGGCCGTCAATTCCGTCTTCGCCTGGCTCAAGGCTTCGCTGTGCTGCACCTTGCCTTTCATGCGGTCGAACGCCGCCGCGCTCGAGGAGTCGCCTGCCGCCATCCGGGCATCGCCGGCCTTGTTCAAAGCCCGCGACCGGCGATGCTGCGCGATCAACACGTCGCTTTTGGCCTGTGCCTCCGCCAGCTTCTGATCGAGCTTTCGCAGCGCGGCCTTCAGATTCTCCACCTGCACCGCCTGATCGGCCACTTGCTGCGCAAAATTCTCCTCGAGCGTCCGATAGCTCATCGACCGCTCGATCGCCGCCCGCGCCAGGTCGTCCTGCTTCTTATCCACCGCGAGTTCCGCCTTCCGAACCCACTCAGCCGCTTTGTCCTGATTTTCCGTGCGCTTTTTTTCGAGCAGATGTTGATCCGCAATCGCAATCGCCACCTGCGTCTTCACCTGCAGCAACTGATTCTGCATGTCGAGAATCACCTGCTTGATCATCTTCTCGGGATCCTCCGCCTTATCGATCAGATCGTTCAGATTCGCCCGAACCAGTGTTGTCACGCGCTCCATTAGTGCCATATCAATCACCTCCTAACAATTCGATCCACTTAGGACTTCACATCCGTACTCAGCCCGTTGCCAGGCTTCGGAGCTTTGTCTCCGATGCCTCTCACCTTGCCGAGCAGATCCGACATCTGCATGCCCGAAAGCGTTTCAAACAAGGCCGGAATCTGCGCGGCCATCTTGGCGATATCGCCGGTGACCTTATTCAGTCCGGCCGAATCGCCGTTACCCGTCGAAACGATCGTGATCTTGTCCACGTTCGCAAGCGGCGACGCAAGCGCCTTTACCACCTCCGGCAAATTGGTCAAAAGCTTGTCGACAACGGCGGCTTGATTGTATTCCTGGAACGCTTCGGCCTTCACGTTCATGGCTTTGGCTTCCGCCTCGCCCTTCTTCAAAATGATCTCGGCTTCGGCTTCACCTTGCGCGCGAATCGCCGCCGCACGACCTTCGGCTTCAGCAGTGAGCCGCGCTTTTTCAGCCGCCGCCAGCATCTCAATGCGCTGCCGCTCGACCTCGGCCTGCTTCAGCGTCGTCGCGATCAGCTCGTTCTCACGCCGCTTGATCTCGGCTTCCTGAACCTTGATCTCCTGCTCTTTCTGCACTTGCTGGATTTTCACCTGCTCGGCCATCACCTGCTGCTGCATCACATTGCCCTGGATGTCGTAGGCTTTGTCGGCTTGCGCCTGCTGCCGCTTGGTGGCTTCGAGATACTGCGCTTTCTTGATCTCGAGATCGCGCGTAGCTTCGGCCTGTTTAGCCTGCGATAGAGTCTCGGCGAGCACGCGCTCCTGGTCCGCTTGAGCTTTCGCGACCGCGGCCGCGCGCATCGCTTCGGCACGCTTGATGGCCGTGTCGCGCTCCGCTTCGGCGGCCGCGATGTCGGCGTCGCGCTTGATCCGTGCGATGTCCGGCCGGCCCATGTTAGAGATGTATTCGTTCTTGTCGCGAACCTCCTTGATAGTGAAAGAAATCACTTCGAGACCCATCTTGCTCATGTCATCGGCGCAGGTTCCTCGCATGCGGTCGCCCACCATCTCGGGCTCTTTTACGATCTGCTCCACCGATAGCTGACCGATGATGCCCCGCAGATGTCCTTCCATCACCAGGCGGATCAGCGCCTCTCGATCCTGATCGCTCTTGCTCAGGAACTGTTCGGACGCCGTTTTGATCGACTCGGGATCCGACTTGACCTTGATCTGCGCCACCGCCTCCACGGTGACTGCCACGCCTTGCTTGGTGTACAGATCCTGCGGCGGAGCAACATCGAACGACATCAGCTCGAGCGACAGCTCCCGATAGCTCTGCATCATCGGAAAAATGAACGTACCGCGGCCGATGACGATCCGAGTCCCGCCCCAGCCGTAGACCACCAGCGCCTCGTTCGGACCCGCTTTTCGGTACAGCCGGGCGAACGTCGCCAGCACGAACAGCATCGCGAGCGTCGCCAGCAGGAAAATCACAACCACTTCAGGGGGAATGCGCATTTTCACTTCTCCTTCTGGTCCGCGGAATTCGGACCACGCGTCTCACTCAACTCTTCCCAGCGGCGAACAAAAGCTACGCCGCGTTCAAACCGTGTGACCACCACTTCTTCGCCTTTGGAAATCGTCTCGCCGTTTTCGCTGCGGATCGCCGCCGCGCGTCGCGAGCCGGCCTGCGAGAAAATCATTTCACCCGTGCCGCCTTGTCGCACCGGGCTCGAAACTCGTCCCAGTACGCCGATCATTTCGTAATCCGCCGGATCGAGCGGTTTCTCGTCCGCCAGCACGATCTTCACTAGGAACAAAAACATCGCCGTCGCGCCCCCAACGCCGCTCAGGAACGCGACGCCCAGCGCCAGAAGCGCCCAAAGGTTCGAGTAGCGCGTCAGCAGATAGCCGGTGGCACCGAACCAGGCGAAAAAAATCACGACCGTTCCGAAATTGATCGGCGAGTTCTGACTGCCCCCGTGAAGCGTATGGACGTGCAGTGCTGGCAGGTGCAGAACGCCGAACCCTGCTAGAAACGACAGCGTGCTGAACAGAAACCCGATCCAGAAACACCCGAGATAGAAAGTTTCCCAACTCATACCGCTTGCCTCCGAGGCCGGGCGCCGCCTTCGGTCTTGAGAACTTCGAACAGGCGCTCCGCCAAACCCGGCGTCTCCAAAATCGCTTCGAGCAGCAGCAGGCACTTGCGCGAATCTTCATGCTTGGCGAGCGTTAGCAGCGCCTGCCCGACCTCGGGATCGCGCCGAAAGCGCTCTGCACCATCGATCAGCCAGAGATCGAGCTGATCTTCGAGCGTGCGGACATCGGAAATCAGCTCGGTGTGATAACCCTCGGGATCGTCCACCAGGTACCCGGGATGCACTTTGAAAAACCGCGCCAGCAGCATGCGGGTGGAATTCGTTAAGTGCGGACGTGCTCCGCTCTCGATCTGCGAGAGATAGGACTGACTGATGGTTCGCTTCTGGTCGCGCTTGAGAGCGCGGACCACTTCCTGTTGGGTCATCTCGCGGCCGAGTCCACGGAGGGTTCCTTCGACCTCGCGGAGGTAGCGAATTTTCTCGCCGAGCTGCATATTACTAATAGCAATACTAATATCACAAATTGTTATTTCCTGTCAAGGGGGCGGCCTAGCGCCGGCAGGCAAACTGCTGAACTGACATACACTTGTGCCCTGCGAAAATGGAAACGATGAAGCGCCTGCTCCTCGTCTCCCCCACCACCGGCTACCAGGCGCGCGCCTTCGTGGACTCCGCACAACGCCTCGGTGTTGAGCTCGTGCTCGCGACTGATCGTTGCCACGTGCTCGATGATCCCTGGGGTGATCGCGCGATTCCACTGCGGTTCGAGAATCCCGTAGAAGCGGCCCGCACGCTGGCCGAACAGGCGCGCGTGGATGGAATCGTCGCGCTGGGCGATCGGCAAGCCCACATCGCAGCCCTCGCCGCCGAACAGATGGGCGTGCGCTACAACTCGCCCGCCTCGACACAAGCCGCGCGGGACAAATTCCTCGCGCACTCCTGCTTTCGCGCCGCGGGGCTGCCGGTGGCAGACTTTTTCCGCGCAGAAGTCGAACGAGGCGCTGCGAGCGCCGCCGATCGGGCGTCGTTTCCCTGCGTACTAAAGCCTCTCGGTCTCTCGGCCAGCCGCGGCGTCATCCGCGCAAACGATCGAACCGAATTCATCGCGGCATTCGACCGAATCGCCCGATTGCTCGATGATCCCGAGATCGCGCGGCTCGGCGACGAACAGCGGCGTTTCATTCAAATCGAAAATTTCATCGAAGGCCGCGAGTTCGCGCTCGAAGGAATTCTTTCAGCCGGGAGCCTGCGCGTACTGGCGCTGTTCGACAAGCCCGATCCGCTCGACGGTCCTTATTTCGAAGAGACCGTCTACGTAACTCCGTCGCGCGAAACCGCCGGCACACAGCGCGAGATTATCCATGCGACTCAACAAGCCATTCAAGCGCTCGGACTGACCGAAGGTCCCGTGCATGCCGAGATGCGAGTCAATTCGCGCGGCGTGTGGATGCTCGAAGTCGCGGCACGCCCGATTGGAGGCTTGTGTGCCCGCGTCCTGCCGGGCCTCGAAGAGCTGATCCTACGGCACGCGGCTGGTGAGGATATCTCTTCGATCCGGCTGCCAGGCGATTCTGCAGGGGCAATGATGATCCCGATCCCGCGCGAAGGCGTTTACGTTGACATAGAGGGCGTCGACGAAGCGCGCAGCGTTGCTCACGTAGAGGATGTCGTGATCACGGCCAAGCCGGGGCAAAAGTTGGTCCCGCTGCCCGAAGGAAACAGCTATCTTGGATTTATCTTCACGCGGGCTGACACGCCAGGAGCCGCCGAACACGCACTCCGGCTTGCGCATGAGCGGCTGCGCTTTGAAATCACCTCGGCCCTGCCGGTGATCTAACTAATTCTTGGATCGTGGCGGGACGTAACCGGGCGGAAGCGCCGCACCTTCGCCGAAGAAGTAGTCTTCCATCTGCTTGAGCAGAAACTCCTGCGCTTCCTGCGTGCCCAGGTTGAGCCGGTATTCGTTCATGATCATCTTCATCTGCTCGAGCCACATCTTCCAGGCTTCCTTGGAGACGTTTTCGTAGATGCGCTGGCCGAGCGGATGATTGTCGAAGGGAACTTCGTCCAGGCCGACCATCTCGCGCTGGAATTTCACGCAAAAGACCTTGCGCTTACCAGTCTCTTCCTCGATATGAGGGCCCGTCATTCCGCTTCCACAGCCCATTCGATTCTCCTTGGCGTCCTTGGCTGAGACCAGCATAGCAGGGACAGTGATGGCCAGCCGTCCGCCCGCGCCGCCTGGTACCTATGCGACGTTAGTTTTATTTAACGCGGATTTCTTGCTGTCCAGGTATTCAGACAGCTTGAGAGGTTTACGGGCGCCTTTTTCCATCGAGCGCTGAACGGCTTTCTGATATCGGCGCAGGGTTTCACGCTTCACGGCTGCGCGGAGGTTGCACACTTCGATGTCGAGAAGGATCTCTATCTCCCACGGCTGGAATGTGTTACGGTTAATCGTGCCCTTCACGAGCTCTGCCAGCAGCTTGTTGAATCGGTTCAGTACAACTTCCGGGTCTTGGGTCTCGACGGACATATCCACAGAAGATATCGGCGGGAGACCGCTGAATCTTAAGTGCGCGTCTGACCGCCGTGGTAGGCCAAAGGTTGTTTCATGGAAGGGGCCTCGGTTCGTCCGAGGGCGCGGCTGTGATCCATTTGGCGTCGATATTCGCGACGTGAAGCTTCTTGTCGTAATAGAAAAACGTCCCTGCATGCGGATGAAGATTGAGGTGGATGGCGCTACCCCGTGAAGGGGACGTCACGTTTGAGACGTTCGCGGCGAACGGCACGCGCTCACCGCCGAGTTCGAGCGAGCGCAACTGCACTTCGACCTCAAACGACTCCCGGCGATTCCCGGAGGACGGGTGTTGGGTGAAGCCCATCAACCGGCCGTGGACGCGTATACCGGCGGGAGCCAGCACTTTGCCGGACGCATCCGCGATGGGCGTGCGCAGGACGCCCTCAATCGGGTCGCCGGCAGCGGCGGTATCGGAATCGATCGTGGAAATCACGCGGCACTCGAAGGGGAGGCCGGGAGGAATCGCACGGGGAGCGCTGCTGGCGGTTGAAACTGCGGCTCCCGGACTGGCAGCCACGGTTGTTGGATCGTCGAAACGCAGAACCGACTCACCGACATACTCACGGCAGCTCGAATAGGCGCTCGAGCTGGACATCTCTACCTCCTCCCGATCGATCGCCGTTGACGAGGCCTCGCTCGGAATCAACGCGTCGGCCCCGCCGATGCGCAGCCTTGTGTAATCCAGTTGCTTGCTGACCCGGCAATAGCCGGTTTGCTGCGGCAACACGTCCGAAAGTGCGGTCACGCGCACCAGGTCTCCGGTGTCCGCGTCCAGGAAAACCGAACCCGAATATCCCGTGATGACCGTGATAAAGCTGATCCTGACCTGGTAGTGGCTGAGATCCTCAGCCGTTTCATAGGAGAACTCGAACAGCCGTCGGCCGTCGATTTTCCGCTCTCCGTCGAAGTGCATCGTGGGATGATCGTGAAAAATGCTCAGAACCAGTGAGCCGAAGTCTCCCATCGTGGT
>DASQJA010000306.1:0-11005 GCA_035631275.1 Bryobacteraceae bacterium | reverse complement strand
GCAGGTCGGTATTGTCCATGGTGATGCGATTCAACAACCTGCCCACGAGTTTCAGCTTTTTTGGGCGGTTCGGCATGGCCGGCGCCTCCAAGAGCCGGCCCACGTCCGCGTGCTATGCTCGATTCCGGAGTGTTCAGCCGGCACTACAGAAAAGTCAAGGCAATCTTCGGACTTACCGACGTTTTCCTAGTCTCTTTGGCGTTCATCTCGGCATACCTCACTCGAATTCAATTGCCGTTCGAGAAGCGTTTCTATCTCGACTTAGGCGTTGCAGCCACGCTCCTGATCGTTTCCGCTCTCGCTTGGGTAGCGATCGGATACTGGTTTAACGTCTACGAAAAGCTCGACTCCGCGCATCCTCGCGTGGTTCTGCGCGATACGTTTCAACAGTGCGCGCTGGGAGCGATGGCGGTGGTGATCGCCGAGTTCATGCTTAGGCTGGACCTGAGCCGTTCTTTCGTGGCGCTCTTCGCCATCTACGCCTGGATTCTGCTGTGCCTGTTCCGTCTGAACGCCGCGCACGTCGTTGGAGCGGTACGGCGCGAGTTCGGAACCGCCCATTTTGTGATGGTGGTCGGCTCCGGCGACAACGCCCGCCGGCTCGGCGAAGCGCTCGAAAGATCCTCCGATTACGGCATCCGGTTGATCGGCTTTTTGGATGATGAGGCCGGGCAGATCAAGTTGTCGAAGGTCTACCCGCAACACCAGCTCTCCGAACTGCCTACGCTCCTGCGCCGTCACGTCATCGACGAGATTATATTCGCCGTCGACAGCAGCCGCTTGAGCGCGATGGAAGAAGTTTTTCTCCGATGCGATGAAGAAGGTGTCCGGACGCGCCTGGTGGTCGATTTTTTCCCGCACGTAAACAGCCAGGTCTATCTGGACCGGCTCGGAACGACGCCGCTCCTCACGTTTTCCGCCGCCCCGCATGACGAGATTCGGCTGCTGGTGAAACGCGCGATCGACATCGTGCTCGCAACCGCCGCTCTGCTTCTTCTCTGCCCAGTCCTCCTGCTGATTGCTTTACTGATCCGGTTGACTTCGCCCGGCCCCGCGATTTTTCGCCAGGAGCGCTGCGGTTTGAACGGCCGGCGTTTCGTCTTCTATAAATTTCGCTCAATGTGCGACAATGCCGAGGAATTGAAGGCCTCGCTCACCCACTTAAGCAGCAAATCGACCGCCTTCAAAATTCCCGACGATCCTCGCCTCACGGGGCTCGGCCGCTTTCTGCGCAAATTTTCAATCGATGAATGGCCGCAACTGTGGAACGTCCTCAAAGGCGATATGTCACTGGTCGGGCCGCGTCCGGCAGTGCCTGAGGAAGTGGAACTCTACCAGACCTGGCAGCGCCGCCGCCTGCGCATGCGTCCGGGTCTGACCTGCCTGTGGGCCGTCAACGGACGCGACGCACTAGATTTCGAGACCTGGATGAAAATGGACATGCAGTACATCGACAACTGGTCGCTAGCGCTCGATTGGAAGATCATCCTTCGAACCATACCGCGAGTTGTAACGGGAAAGGGCGCCCACTAACGCGGCGCTGACACCCGAAATCACGGCGGATAATAAAACTAGACATCTTATGCACCTGGTCCCGACCCAAGAAGAAGTCGTGAGCCTGCTCCGTCGCACTGGCGCTATTCGCGACGGACATTTCGAATATCCCAACGGTCTCCACGCCACCGAGTACATGCAAGTGCAGCTTGCCATGCGCTACTACCAGCACGCCAAGGTTCTTAGCGTGGGGTTGAGCCGGTTGATTCGCGCCAACGCTGAGCTCCGTGCCATCATCCCCGAGTTGTCCATCGTTTGTCCCGACACCGGCGGTCTGCCGGTGGCCTATGGAATGGGCGAGGCGCTTCGCGTCCATCAGGTGTACTGGGCTGATCGCAAAGAAGAGGGCGGGCCGATGCGCTTTCGCCAGTACCTCCAGCAGACAGCCGGCGAGAAGGTGCTCCTGGTCGATGATATTCTGCGGTCGGGCCGCAACCTGGCCGAATTGAAGCGCCTGGTGGAATCCACTGGCGCTGAAGTAGTCGGTCTCGCCGTCATTATTTATCAGCCGACGCCCAAAACCGTCGACTTCAGCCCACTGCCGTTTTACTATCTGGCGAAGCTCGACGCAACCTACTACAAGGACGCAGGCTCATGCGAGATGTGCAAACGCGGCGTGCCCGCCGAAAAAGTCTGGATTTAGACCCTGAAAAGGGCGCGTCGGCACGCTTATCTATTGGTGAAAGCTGCCGGTGCGCTTCGTGTTCCTGGCAGTTACTTAGAGGACCCGCTTTCCACCGAGGTCTGGTAGGACGTGGTCAGCGTACCCTTCTCTTTCGCGACCGGTAGCAGCGTAGGGTAGAACTGAACAAATGTGTTGTCCACCGCGCCGTTCGCCGGGTGACAAGTGTAACAGGACGCTGTACGTGGAATCATCTTCGCCGTCTTTCCTTCCGGTTGAAAGAATGCCCAGCCGTTTCCAGGAAATCGCGCGCTGTCTTTGACCTCGATCTCGAATCCCATGCGGTCGGTCTGGTAGTGACCGCCATTATTGATGGAGCCTTTGCTCGCCGACCCGCGCGCTTCGAGAACGAACATGGTCTTCTCGGGCCACTTCCCGGTCGCCCGAAACGCACGATACGCGGAAGGCGCGACGAAGACGTTATCGAACATCGGCGAACTATTGGTGTTCGCTTCTCTGATCGGCCCGTACGTCATCCCGAGACCGGAGCTGAGGTAGATCCACTCCCGATAGTCGTTGGGGACCGTTAGTTCGTTCTTCTCATTGAACTGCGGCGTGTCCGAGGTTTGAGCGAGCAGCACGGCGACGGCTGCCATTCCAAGCGTTACGGTAGTGAGCGTTTTCATAATTCTCCTATTCCCGGCGAAGTGCGAGCAGGGGATCGATTCCCAGAGCGCGGCGCGCAGGTAAGTAGCAAGCCAAGAGCGCGACTGCCGTCACTGCCAGCGATACGCCCGCGAATGTGGGCGCGTCGAGCGGACGCACTTCAAATAGCAGAGATCGCATCATACGCGTGAGCGCAGCGGCGGCCAGTACGCCTAAGGCGAGGCCCGCCGCAACCAGCGTCATTCCTTGCCGCACGATCAAGCCAGCAACGTCCCGCGGCTTGGCGCCCAGGGTGATCCGGACGCCGATTTCATGCCAGCGTTGATTCACGGCCAAGGCGAGCATTCCGCCGACACCGGCCGCCGCGATCGTCAAAGCCAGCGCAGCGAAGATGCCAAGCAGGTTGGCCAGCACGCGAGGCGAGGCGATGGCATCCTGACGCGCTTGTTCCAGCGTCTTAACATTGGCAATCGCGGTTTGCGCATCCACATCGCGGATGGTCTGACGGAGCTGAATCGCAATCAGCATGGGATCTCGATCCGTACGAACGAGCACCGCGCTCAACGATGGGTACTGCGCGTATGGAAAGTAGGCCTCGTCGCCTGCGGGCAGTTGCGGCCCGAATTCATGGACGTCCCCGACCACTCCGATGATCTTGTGCCACGTTTGCGCATTGTCGAAGGTGATGCGGCACCCGATTGGGCTTTGATTGCCCCAGTAGCGACGCGCCATCGATTGGTTAATGACGACGACGGGCGGGGCTTTGTCGTTGTCAGAGGCATCGAAGTTCCGGCCTTGAGTCAAGCGGATTCCGAGAGTCTTGAAATAGTCCGGAGTTGCGGCGCGCGAGTTGGCGATGCGCGGCGATTCACCGGAACGAAGAGGCCGTCCCTCGATCTGGAAATCGTTTTTCCCTTCGCCCAAGGCGTTGTCGGGATCGAGCGGGTAGCTGGAAGAGATCGCTGCGGACAAAACGCCGGGCTGGGATTGAATTCTTTCGAGCACCCGGCTGCCGAGTTCGCGTATCTGCTGGCGTCGAGGGTATTTCGACCAGTTCACGTCCATCCTCACGGCAAGAACGCGATCGGGAACGAAGCCCGGGTCGACTTCTTGAAGCTTCAGCAGACTGCGCAACAGCAGCCCGGCGCCGATCAGGAGCACCAGCGATAACGCGACCTGGCACACAACCAGCAGGCTCCGAGTCCGGCTCCGTCGGCGTCCGGCCGTAGTGTGCGGAGCGCCATCTTTCATTCCGCCTCCGATGTCTTCGCGCGAGTGGAGGGCCGAGACAGACCCAAAGAAAATGCTGGTTCCAATCGCGATCGCGAGAGCCACCAGCAACACAGTGGAGTCCATGTGGATCTCCCGCGCTCGCGGCGTAAGTCCGGCAGTGAATGCAGCGAGGAGATGAAGGCTTTGCGAAGCAAGCCACACCCCGAGTGCGGCTGCAGCCAGTCCGATGATCAGGCTTTCCGTAGCAAGTTGACGCAAAAGACGCCCCTTCCCGGCTCCGAGGGCCGTGCGCACGGTGAGTTCACGCTCGCGCGCCGACATTCTGGCCAGGGTCAGATTGGCAACGTTCGCGCACGCGATCAGCAGCAGGCAGGCGGCTGCGGCAAGCAGGACCCACAGCGTCACGCGCGCATGATTGGTCAATTCATCGCGCAGCAGTCCGGAAGTAGCTGTGAATCCGAATTCGGGCGGATATGATTTCGGGTGGTCGTGTACTAGCCGCGCAGCGACAACGCCCAAATCGGAGCGTACATTGTCCGGAGTTTGCCCGAATTTCAGACGTCCGAACATCTGCATCATGTGAACATCGCGATTCGCTCGCGCAGCGCTGCGGAACGGGCAGGCCGAGGTTGGCATGTAGACGTCGTTCTCGTCCGGGTACTGGGGCACGGGAGGGAGCACGCCAACGACCGTGTGAACTCGGTCGTTCATTTGGAAAGTGCGGCCGATGATGTTCGGATCGCCCGCGCAATGCTGCTTCCAGTATTCGTAGCTGAGCAGGAGAACGGCGGGCGCGCCGGTCTGGTCGTCGGCGTCCGTGAGATCGCGCCCGAGAACGGGTTTCACACCAAACATTCCGAAAAAGCCGGGCGAGACAACACCAGCGCGAACGCGCGTTGCGTCGTCCTTCGAGTAAAGCGTGAAACGCATGCTGTGGTATTCGACCAGGCTACTGAAGGATTGCGTCTGGCTCCGGTAGTCTTTGATCTCAGGAACGGAAAAAGCGACATCGCCATCCGAGGCCTTCGATGTCACCTGATGGAGCACGACAAGCTGTGAGTCGTTCTGATAAGGAAGCGGGCGCAGCAGCACCGCGGCGACGACGCTAACAATCGCGCTGCTCACCGCGATGCCGAGTGCGAGCGTGAGAACAGCAACGAGTGCGTAACCAGGATTCTTTGCAAGCGTACGCAATGCGAAGCGCGTGTCCTGGCGCAAGATCGATAGATGTTCATGGGGTGCGGTGCGGAAGATACCGGTGATCGTTTCCCACCACAGCCGAAGCAGGCCCATTTTGTTTTTTTCAGCATGCGTGCGCTGCTCGCGGAATACCTCTTCCATTTCGGCTTGGTAGTCCTGGCGGAAATCGAATGGAAACAGGCGCAGGAGCGCCTGATAAATTCGATCGGCACGAGATGCGGTCGGCGGTTCCACGCAGGAGCTCCTTAACTTAAGCAGTATGCAGCCGGCGCAGCAGATGTTTTTCGCGGGCCGTCGCTACCAGACGTTCCATGCGTTCGGCTTCAGCCACGGCGAGCTCCCGGCCCACAGGAGTGAGGCGATAATAGCGGCGGCGCTGATCGTCTTCGTCGGCCGGCGGGCGGTTGCGGCACTCCTTGATGGCGCCTTCGCTCAGCAGGCGCTTAATTATGGCGTAAAGCGTTCCGGTACTCAGACGAACCTCGCCGCCGGTCTGATCTTCGACGTCTTTCAAAATGGCGTAGCCGTGTTTCTCTTCCTCCCCTAAGGCCAGCAGGACCTGGAACATGGCAGGGGTGAGAGTAAGGGATTCGAGGTTCTTATCTGGATGCATGGCGGAGGTCACTATAGCTATTCAAACTATAGCGATAATCGCCATATTTGTCAAGAAAAGTTTTCTAGGGCACTGGTGCGATCTCGCCGACGTAGGCTGCCGTTCCTCCCTTGCTCATCGATGGCACCGAACAGATGTAGACGATGACACCAGCAGCCGGGGCGGTAATGTCGGTAATCTTGTTGCCGAAATAGTCGGTGACATAACCAATCCGCATCCCCTGCGCCACGTATGCTTCAGGAACCGTGAGCGGATAAAAGATCCCCTCCTGTTCGCTGTGGACCGTGGTGATCTGTCCGATCCAGACTGGATGCTCGACTGGCTTCACCTCGCCCGCAAGCATCTTCAGATGGCGCAGGATATTTTCCGAACCCTGCACCAGGGCATCCACGTCTTCGGCGTTGGTTGTGCCGGCGTGACCGGCTTCGGCAATAAGCGTCGGTTTGCCTAGGTCGATCGCGAAGCGCGAGAGGCTGGTTGCACCCGCAGCCGCCGGACCCTGATTCTTCTGAATGATAATGTGGTCTAGACCGAAGGCCAGCGCCATCGCACGCGTCTTCGCGTCAAACTCGGGCTTGCCTGTAACGGGCCAGTAGGAGTAGCGGCGAAGATTTTCGTCGAGATCGCCGCCGTGAAGGTCGATCAGGTAGTCCGACGGCTCGACGACTTGTTTTCCAATAGCCCACAGCACGCGCTCGGTCTGCGTCCCAGCCGCGCTGCCCGGATAGAAACGATTCATGTTCTTGCCGTCGACGGGATTAATGTGCGGGACTTTTTGCGCGAACGATGCCAGGTTGATCAATGGCACCACGATTAGCGCTCCCGAAAGATCGGCAGGGCTGACCGCTTGCGCCAGCTTCTCGACCGCGATGATAGAGGCGTACTCGGTGCCGTGCGATCCTGCGACCAAGGCCAGCTTGGGACCGGGCTTCGCGCCATTGATCACGATGACCGGAATGTCGGTGGCGGCGTCAACACCGGCAGGTACGCGGATGACGCCAGTGGCTCGTTGTCCCGAAAGCGCCGTAGCAGTGCCGACGCTGACGTCTGCGGCCGATGCGAGCACGGCCGAGGTAAGCAAAAGGGCGGCGAGCTTTGTCATCGAACGAGCGTATCATGACCTGGCCGCACAAAGACGCAGGCTGAGCTACGCTGATTAGATGCAAATCCACTTGCGGCCCTTCGTGTGCTGTTCTCTGATCCTTTTGACCGGCTCTGCACTTTGGGCCGGCGAGTCCACTCTGCCTGCGACGCCGTCCACGGTGGTTTGGGGATACTATTGGTCGCGCGCGAAACCCGCTCTCACGGTCAAGTCAGGCGATACGGTAAAGATGCAAACCGTTTCCACCTGCGCCATCGACCGGATGGCCGAGGCCGGTGTTCCGGTACCGCAATACGACAAAGACATTCATGCGCAAGTGACCGAACGGGGGCCAGGAGGGCACATTCTCACGGGCCCGGTTGCGATCGAAGAAGCCGATCCCGGCGATGTGCTGGAAGTTCAAATCCTCAGAATCGACGTTGACGTGCCGTTCGCGTGCAACAGCTTCGGACCCGGGCGAGGTTTCTTGCCCAACGATTTTCCTTACGCCCACACGAAGGTGATTCCGCTGGATCTGGCGCAGAACATCGCGAAGTTCTCACCGGGAATCGAAATTCCCCTGCATCCGTTTTTCGGCAGCATGGGAGTGGCGGGCGCAAATGGGGCGAGGTTGAGCAGCGGTCCTCCTTGGATGCACGCGGGCAATATGGACAATCGCGAGCTGGTGGCTGGAACGACGCTGTTCATTCCGGTACACGCCAAAGGCGCGTTGTTCGAAGCGGGCGACGGACACGCCGGACAAGGGAACGGCGAGGTGGACATCACGGCACTCGAGACGTGGCTGACGGGCACGTTCCGGTTCGTAGTTCACAAGAACCAGCGTTTGTTGTGGCCGCGCGCGGAGACGCCGACCAGCTACATTTCGATGGGATTCGACGAGGACTTGAAAACCGCGACCGAGATGGCGGTGCGGAACATGATCGACTTCCTGGTGACAGAGAAACATCTGAGTCGCGACGAAGCCTATCAGCTCACGAGCGTGGCAGTGGATGTCGACATCACGCAGCTGGTGGACGGGAAGGTCGGCGTCCACGCCATGTGTCCAAAAAACATTTTCAAGGCGAAGTGATTCCGGAGCGATTCGGCCGCTATCAAGTTTTTCCTAGCGGCCCGGGTTCCTGCTCCGGCCACAGTACGGTGAGCACTAACGCGACGGCGATACCGATGAACACCTCCGCACACCGATGAGAGGCGATCTCCGATGCCCGGACCGCTACGCTGGGATCAAGAGCACGATCGCCACAGTAACTCCGGCAAATCGATACGCGCTTCGATCCGAACGGGCAGTAGCGCACAGCGGTCCCAGGATGCAGACACATAGGGCAAAAGCAAGCACGCTCGAGCCGAAGTAACTCGCCACAATTGCACCGGCTGCCGCTCCCAGGGCGGTTCCAACGAACCGCTGGCGGGAAACGTTGAGCGCCCCACCTAACGAAGACTGCGTAATGACCCAGAGTCGTGCTAGGCGCCCAATAAGCTTCCGGCAATCGGAAAACGCGCGCCACCAACAGCGACGCCACGGCTGCTACCGCCGTTCGCGCGGAAATACACGGCGATCTCCACCACACGATTTGATCCCTTTTTGTTGAGTGTACTGGTCATGCCGGTCTCGTTCCCTCTAAGGTTATTTCACAAGTATCAGACGACCGTTCGCACGAGCACAAACTCGGCGCGCACGAGTCGGCAGTTACCATGGAGCTTACTAATCTGTGAATCTGCCGATCGAGTTCGACAAACTGATTTGCAATGATCTCGCGCAGGCATCGTCGCGCGAGTGGCTTGAGACAAATGGAATTGGCGGGTTTGCCTCGTCGACTATTGCCGGACTGAACACGCGGCGCTATCACGGATTGCTCGTCGCGGCAGTGAAGCCACCCGTCGCGCGATTTGTTTTACTGTCCAAACTCGAAGAGACGCTGTGGCTGGGCGGCAAGCGTGTCGAGCTGAGCGTCAATCAGTATCCGGGCGCGGTGTATCCGGAAGGCTACCGGCTACTCGATTCGTTCCGGCTGGACCCGTTCCCGGTGTTCGCGCATTCCATCGATGACGTCGTGCTGGAAAAGTCGGTGTTCCTTGTCCAGGGCGAAAATACTGCGGTTGTGCAGTACAAACTGTTCGGCGATCCGGCGGAAAGGCGCATCGAGTTGGAAGTGCGGGCGCTCGTGGCTTATCGCGATTATCACGGCACCTCGCATGCGAATCCGTATATTCACGCGGACGTAACGGTCGGAGACGGGCTGGCATCGATTTCGCCGTATGACGGCCTGCCAAGCCTGCACTTCGCGCACAACGCCGCGTGCATCGACACCACGGGCTGCTGGTATTACAACTTCGAGTACGAGCGCGAACGGGAGCGAGGACTGGACTACCGGGAAGATCTCTACGCCGCGTTCACGCTGCGGTTCAACCTGGCGGAATCGGCGACGGCGGTTGTCATCGCGTCCACCGAGAAGCATCGGGCGGGCGAGGCGAGCGCGCTCGAAGCTCGGGAGATCGCGCGGCGGGAGATCGTGAGCCCAGCCCCCGTCGAGGATGTCTTTGTGAAAGCCCTCAGCGCGGCAGCGGATCAGTTTGTCGTCGCGCGGGGCGATCAGAATACTGTGATCGCGGGATACCACTGGTTCACCGATTGGGGACGCGACACGATGATTGCGCTGCCTGGGCTGACGCTTGTCACCGGGCGTTTCGACATAGCGCGGAATATCCTGCGGGCGTTCGCGCGCAGCATGGACCAGGGAATGATCCCGAACCGCTTTCCCGATGCGGGCGAGACGCCCGAGTACAACACGGTGGATGCGACGCTCTGGATGTTCCACGCGGTCGGTGAGTTCTTGCGCTTCACAGGCGACTACGATTTCGTTCGCCAGGAAATGTTCGCGCCGCTCGCCGAAAGCATCGCCTGGCACGAGCGGGGAATGCGCTACGGAATTTATCTCGATGCAGACGGCTTGCTGCATGCCGGTGTCCCGGGAGTCCAGCTCACGTGGATGGACGCCAAGATCGGCGACTGGGTGGTGACGCCGCGCACGGGCAAGCCGGTGGAGATCCAGGCGCTATGGCACAACGCGCTGTGCGTGATGGAGCACCTGGCGCGAGCGTTCGGCCACCCGGAGAAAGTTTCGCACTACGCGTCACTGGGCGCCCGTGCAAGGGCTAGCTTCGAGCAGAGTTTTTGGAACGAGCGGGATGGATGCTTATTCGACGTGGTGGATGGGTCCGGCGGTGATCGCTCCATTCGTCCGAACCAGATTCTGGCCGTGAGTCTCCCGCATGCTCTGCTGCGTGGCGACAAGGCCAGAAGAGTAGTCGATCTAGTGGAGCAGGAGCTGCTGACGCCCTACGGCTTGAGAACGTTGTCGGCGAAAGATCCGAACTACCGGGGCTGCTATTCCGGCGACTTGCTGGCGCGCGATTCGGCGTATCATCAAGGTACGGTTTGGCCCTGGCTGCTCGGGCCGTTTCTCACGGCGTACGTCAAGGTCCACGGGACCGGCCCGCAGGTTCTTGCGCGCGCCAATCGCTTTCTGGATCCTTTACGCCATCATTTGTCGGAACATGGGCTAGGTCAGATAGCAGAAGTGTTCGATGGTGATCCACCGTACGCTCCCCGTGGGTGCATCGCGCAGGCGTGGAGCATCGCGGAGGTGCTTGGGGCATATGTTGAAGAAATACTTCAAAACCGTCCAGTGCACGATATGTAGTACTGGAGACCGGATTGGTTCAATATATAGGAGTCTACCCGCTTTACTTTGGCTTCCAGCAGGTTTACTATAGTCCCATCCCCCGAATGTGATAATGGGAGGGGCGCAAGTTTTGCTGAAACTGAAGCGGGTAGAGATTCAAGGCTTTAAGTCGTTTTTTGACCGAACCGAGATGAAGTTTCACGGTTCGGGGATCGCTGCGGTGGTCGGTCCAAACGGCTGTGGCAAATCCAACCTGAGTGACGCGATTAGCTGGGTGCTCGGTGAGCAGTCGGCTAAGTCGCTGCGCGGCGCGCGGATGGAAGACGTTATCT
>DASQJA010000305.1:0-16336 GCA_035631275.1 Bryobacteraceae bacterium | reverse complement strand
CTCCTGGTTGTTTCGCGCGAATCGTCCTCCGCAAGCACGGTCTCGACCCCGATCGCGACCTGGAGTGCGTCGCACGATTCCCGGGTGACTACCAGATGGACCTGCGCCGCCTTCGCGAAGGTTCGATCGATGCGGCCTACGTGGGCAGCACATTAGCGCCCGAACAGGTCGCCGGCGAGGAGGGCTTTTCGGTCCTGTCCTGGGCCGGCGACCACTTCGAGATCCCCACGGTTGGAATCGCGGTGGACCCCACTCATATCCCGCTCGACAACCCCGCGCTGCAGGCGCTGGTCCGCGCCAACCAGCGAGCCCTTCTCACGATTGCTGAAGAACCCAAGTTAGCCGTCGACTACATTGCCTCGTTCCTCGACCGGCTGACCCGTGAGGAAGTTCAGCGATACTACGAACGCTACGTCGGCCCGCACTTCACCTCCGACGGTCGGGTAGATCTCGCCATCGCCCAGCACGCGGTGGACGCGGTCGCCACCGAACTCGGCGTCTCTGCGGCATCCGTTGACCAAATGTACCGGCCCGCCCTGTGACTGAGAAGGCCGCCCGCGCGGCTCAGGACCTGCTATTGGTGAAGCATGAAGGCCTGCGTCCTGCGATCGTCCGCCCGTATCGAAACGAACCCGCTCGAGTTCACGGACGTTCCCAAGCCGGAACCCCGGCCCGGGCAGGTGCTGGTGCGTGTGAGCGCGTGCGCCGTTTGCCGGACCGATCTGCATGTGACGGAAGGCGAGTTGCCACCGCGAAAGTCGCCCATCATTCCTGGACATCAGATTGTCGGCGTGATTGAGTCTGCGGGGCCGAATGTCAAACACGCGATCGGAACGCGCGTCGGAGTCGCATGGCTGCACTCCACCGACGGAACCTGCGAGTACTGCCGCGCCGGCAAGGAGAATCTCTGCGATGCGCCCGCGTTTACTGGCTACACCGTGGACGGTGGTTATGCCGAGTACGCACTGGGCGAAGAAGGCTTCGTCTATCCGATTCCCGATGGCTTCGGCGATCTGAAAGCCGCCCCGCTGCTGTGTGCAGGTATCATCGGATTCCGTTCCCTGCGACTCTCGGGAATCGGACGAGGCGGCCGGTTGGGGATTTACGGGTTCGGCGCTGCCGGTCACGTAGCCATCCAAGTGGCGCGGCATTGGGGCGCGGAAGTGTACGTCTGCACGCGCGACGAGCGGCATCAGAAGCTATCGGTCGAATTGGGCGCCGCGTGGGCGGGCGGTACCATCGAAGAACCGCCAGCGAAACTCGACAGCGCAATTGTTTTCGCGCCTGCCGGTGAAATCGTCCCGGCGGCGCTCAAAGCGTTAAGAAAAGGCGGTGTGCTGGCCTTGGGCGGTATACACATGAGTAACATCCCGACGCTCGATTACAAACTGCTCTACGGTGAACGCATAGTGCGCAGCGTCGCCAACAACACACGCCAGGATGGGCATGATTTTCTACGCACAGCGGCCGAAATTCCGATTCACACTGAGATTGAAGTCTTCTCGCTCCGAGACGCCAATCGCGCGCTCAATGCACTGAAGAATGATGCAATTCGGGGCGCGGCAGTGCTCAAAGTCGAGTAATGCGCGAAATCCCCCAAAACTGCCCATCTCGCTGCGCAATAACAGCCTTTTACGACGAGGCTCTTCCTCCACGCTCTAGCGTTTCCGCCTAAGTTACTGCTGGCACACAGCGTGCTGCCTTTTCAACGAAAGGCGGTGCGCGATGCAAACTTTCGAGAAAATTCTCTTCCCGGTGGATATGTCGGACCACTGCACAGCGACCGCGCCGTTCGTCGAGGTCCTGGCACGGAAGTTCAATGCAGTAGTGACGCTGTTGCATGCTTTGGAAATACCGCCTGCCTATTTTACGGATTGGTACGGTTACATGGCTTTGGTCGACACACCCGCGATTCGGGAAGCGCGGCAGAACGAATTCGACCTCTATCTCAAGGATCGGTTTGAGGGGCTCCGTGTCACGCGCGCACTTGAAGAAGGAGACCCGGCTCAGATCATCGTGCGCTATGCCGAAGAGCACGGCACGGATTTGATCATGATGCCCACCCGCGGCTACGGCACTTTCCGCAGCATGCTGCTCGGGTCCGTGACCGCCAAAGTCTTACACGACGCGCTTTGCCCTGTATGGACGGCCGTGCACGTGGAAGAACCCGCGCCGTCTGCTGGTTTCTTTGAACGCATCGTTTGCGCCGTGGATTTGAACGACGCAAGCATCGGTACCATGCGGTTTGCCTCGCGGCTGGCGCGGGACTTCGGCGCCAAAGTCTGGCTCGCGCACGCGATTCCAGCGCCGGTCGCGGGGCCCGAGCGGTATTTCGACTCCGATTTGCAGAGGACGCTCGAAGAAGACGCGCGCCTAGAGATCGGCAAAATGCAGGAGTCCTCGGGTCTGGTAGCTCAGCTTTGCCTGGGTGACGGCGAAGTGGCTGACGTGGTTCGGCAATCGGCCATGAGCCATAACGCGGATCTGGTGATCGTCGGCCGAGGTCGCGCAACTCGCACCCTCGGGAGGCTAAGAACTAACGTCTATTCGATCATCCGCCAGTCGCCGTGCCCGGTGATCAGCGTTTAGCGTCCGCGCTGGACTTGCTGTCGGCGCCGTAAAGCCGGCGGTATACTTCCGCGTTGCGCAGCACGCTTTGCACGTAAACGCGCGTCTCATTGAACGGGATGCTTTCCACGAACTCGGCCGGTTCGTGGAAGGTTCCGCTTCCCAACCAGGCGAGCACCCGCGACTTTCCCGCGTTGTAGGAAGCTAGAGTCGCCTCCCATTTCCCCTCGAGCTGGTCCGACAGCGCCTTCAAATAATAAGTCCCGATCTTGAGATTGGTTTCGGGCGTGAAGAGCATGCTGGTCTGATATCGCGGGATGCGTAGCTTGCGGCTCAACTCGCGGCCGGTGGACGGCATCACCTGCGTGAGGCCGCGGGCGTTGGAGCGCGACACCGCTTTCGGGTTAAATTCCGATTCCTGACGAATTAGCGCGGCCACCAAAAACGGATCGAGCGAAAGCGGGCGGCAGAATTCTTCAAGCTGTTTCTGATAGGGCAGCGGGAACGCCAGCCGCCAGAATTTCTCCGGCGCGGAATCGAGCGACAGCGACAAATAATCCGGCGCATAGTGCTTAATGAAGCGGATCGCCTGGTCGGGCGACTGGCGGTGGTTTGCCAGCTCCGCGAGCTCCAACGCCATGATCTGCGGCTGCCCGTCGACCTTGGCACCGAATCGAAGTTCCGATTCCGCCAGGTCGTCGAGACCGGCGCTGGAGAGCATATGAGCCCGCTCGATCCGCTGCTTTGTAAGCGGGCTGGATTGAAAGTCCTCGCTCGGGCGCGGCGCAAGGTGTAAGGCGGCGATAAACTGACCGGTCTCTAGGGATCGCGGCGCGATCGCGATTTGCGACGATTGCAGACGCTCGCGCGCCAGCATCGCGTAATAGTAGTTCGGATAGTGGCTGTCGATCTCTTCGTAGTACACGCGCGCCGAGCCCCAGTTGGATTTGAGTTCGGCGATGCGGCCAAGAAAGTACAGAGCGCTGGACGTCCGGTCCGAATCCTGGTAGCGCTTCAAATGCTCCTCGAACAGGTGCTCAGCGCTCACCGGATCTTTCTGATATTGGCCCCACGCAATTCTCCAATCGCACACGGCAGATTGAGGATCTCCAGGGAACGACTCCGCGCAGGTTTTGAACAAATCGGTCGCGGTGTCGAGCTGCTTTTGGTTCGTGTAGTAGTAGGCCGCTGAGATGAGCGCCTCGCGACGCCAGCGCGAATGCGGGAAAGCGATCGAGAGTTTTGCGAGCGTCGCGTTCATCTCGCTGATGCGGTCGAGCCGCCGGTCCGTTTCCATCAGATAGTAGAGGCGCTCAGCTTCAACATCGGGAGTGGACGATTCGAACGAAGTGAGATGCGCGTAGGCCGGCCGATAGTCGCGGGCCAAGTAATTCGCGGCGCCGATCCGGACACGCGCCAGCTCGAGGTCCGCGCCGCTCAATTGGGGTAGAACGGCCGTGAGTTCCTTGGAGGCGCGCGCGTAATCGGCGCCGTCAACCAACTTCAATCCCCGCGCAAGCAGCACTGATGCAGGCATCGGTTCGTAGCGAGCCAGCGCACCGGCAGCGGCAGCCGCTTCAAAGGACAATGGATACTCTGAATAGATTTTCCGGTAGTGCTCAACCGCCTCCGCTGTGCTGCCAAGGGCCTCATACCCGCGCGCCAGCAGCAATTCTGCCTGCGGACCGGTCAAATCTTCTCTATGCTTCCCCACCAAGGTGATCTCTTCTTTCGCTCGCCCGCTGTCGAGATCGTTGTTGGCTTCGAGCATCACTGCTTTACTCACCAGAGGCGATGCAGGCCGGAACTTCCACAACGGCTCCAGCGATTTCTCGGCGTCGGGGAACGTCCTCAGGTCCGACTCGCAGATCGCACTCAGGTATCCGATGTAGTCGGCAAGCTGCGGCAACCTCTTTCCGGCAGCGTTTAGATGTTGTAAGGCGTCGCCAAACTGGCGCTGATCGATCTCGGTGACACCAATCGCAAAAAGCGCAAGCGCGCCATCCTTATCGGTGCGGTGCTGTTCGGCATAACGCAGTAGCGCGGCGCGCATGCGAGCGTTGGGGGTCCGGTGATAGTTGGATGCTACTGCTTCTAGCGTTTGCGCGGACGCGCACAACGAAATTCCCAGCAGCGCGATCAATACAGCGAAGATTCTCATATGAGGGGTCCCGGGTAATCGTGTCCTAAAACTTCGACGTCTCCATTGGCTAGCGTGTTTAAAAGCTCCTGATGCAGATAGTCGGGGACCGCCTCATTATTTGCAAGGAAGGCGTTTTGATAGGCCTCGCGGGCCTCGTCGATCTGTGGCTTCAAGGACGCGTACAAATCGTTGGAAGCGCGGCCCGTTTTCACGCCCTCGTCCTCATAGAGGAGCATCTCGGCCACCAACACGCGCGCAAAACGCCGGGCTTTCAGATCCACGTCGCGCTCAGCAGCGACAAGCGATCCGGCAATGTTCACCAGGCCGTTCGCCGATTTCGGCAGTCGCCGGCCGATCATCGCCCCGGCCACCGTGGCGAGCAATTCGAGAGCATCCACCTGAAGCCCTGTTCCGGGGCCGTCAGCATAGATCAGCGCCGCGACACGCTCGTCGCTTACTACTGGGAACAGATGGAACCGGTCCCGAGCGGATTCGCCGAAATATTCCGCAATTGGAGCGGACATTTCTCCGCGCGTCCGAACCGCGACGACTGTGTCTTTGCTATCTACCGCGCTGCGGAACGCCGGCGCCGAATTCAGAGGAACAGCCTCCAGCGGAATCTTGCCCCGCGAGGGGTCCAATTGCACGGAATCGATCCCCACGGTAAACACGGCCGCGCGATCGGCAAAAGCCGAAGCAGCTTCGGTCACTACTTGGGTCCAATCGCCATTGGGCGACACTCGCAGCCGGCGAGCAGCGCGATTGAGAGCCGAAATGTCCTTCGATTCGCGTGCGGCGAGCAGTTCTTCGAGGCGATGGAAATGACGCTGCGCGGCACTCAACTGCTCCCGCAATTCGTTGTGGGTTTCGGCGAGAAGGGCGTTGATGCGATCGTTCATCGTCCCGCGCTGTTTCCATTGTATCGGACAAATCCAGCGAAGACTACAATTTTGGGGGCTAACGTTCTGGATGCACGGGCAAAAGCATGCCCGTAAGCCGAACCGGTTTGCGGCCGCTCATGAGCTCCAAAATGATGCGTCCGTCCGCGGAGCTCGATCCCTGTCCTACCAGATTGTCCGGCCCCATCGCGACTTGAAGGTTGGAAAGCGACAGGCGCGGGATTCCCGATGCCGGCGCGATGCGATATGTACCCGAAATTTCGTGGACCTGAGCATCTGTCGAAAGCGCGATCTCCCGGCCGTCGAAAGTGCCATCCGACTGCACGTTCATCAGCAAGCTATCTCCCAGCCCGCTGGTCTCGAGCGCGCCTTCGACGTCGAGCTGCCCGTTGCGATATTCCAGATTCTCGATGTTGCCCGTGATCCGGTATGACGGCAGCAGTTTGGCAAGGCTCACTGTCATATCGCCCTCAGCGTGCATCGAGTCGAGGCGCAGGTCGATTCCCGACAGTGTGACTTTCGGCCCGGCCCAAACGATGTGCACACGGAATTCTCCGAGCTGTGAGTCGCCATTGAGCAGGCTCGCCACTTGAACGGAAGCATCCACCGACCGCTCTGCCAGCCATTTCGGCAGCGGCGGGTTTCGTCCGAACGTTCGCGCCAGAAACCCTTCGCTTCGCCGCAGCGTGGGAAGCATCAGCAGCTCGAGTTCCGCGAGTTTCACTTCGGGAATGCGCAGATGCAAACGATGCGGTACGGGAGCTTCCGGATCGTAATGATAGTCGCCTTCCAGCCGAAGCGAACCGGCGCGCGCGCGCATGCGGCTGATCTGAATCTGGCCTTGCTTCATCTCTACCGAGGCGGCCGCAAATCGTACCGGCGATGCGAGGCCTGGGATGTCGAGGACGGTGTCTTGCAAATCGTACACACCCGACCAGATCGCCGGATGATCGTCCCGGCGATCGAATGCGATCCAACCTTTCCAAGTTCCCTGCCGGAGGTGCTCAAGCATCGGAATCGGAGGCGCCTCGATCATGCGCTTGGCGTCGCCTTCCACTTCGGCGATGGTCAACTGCGCGGTGTTGATTCGGAAACTGGTGTGGCTGCTGTCGAAGGCGAACTGGCCGCGAATTTCGGCCGACTGCCCATTGTCCAACTGAACGTTGACGGGATCGAGCTCAACTTCGTTCGAAGTGAACTTCATCCGCGCGGAGTCGAAACTTGCGACTGCCGCTTGAGGAAACTTCACCGACGCGGAATCGAGCGTCAGTTCGCCCCCTAGTCCGGTTTGGTTGGAGTAGGCGATCCCGCCGTTGACCTCGCCTTCCACCTGCACACCGGGCGCGAGTGGCGCGCCCATGTGACGCGCGGTTTCAAGCAGCGAGGCGGCAGGAAGCTCACGGAACTGAATGCTCGCATTCCAGGCAGGCTTGGAAAGGTAGTCGGCCAGCGCAAACCGAAGCGCCACAGCGTCCGCGTGCTGCTGCGCAGGATCGGCCACGGTTTCGAGGTTCAGGCGATGGTTGTGCAAGTCGAGCGATCCGTTGTAGCGCAAGGTCCAACCTTCGCCGTGCGGAGGCATCAAGTCCCAACGATGGATGTCATTGATGTTCAGGCTGCCGGTGATTCCGATCTTGTCGAGCGGTCCGGCGAGCTGCGCTTCGGCGATCGCATAGCCGTGCACCCCCAGATCGCGCGTGTCGAACAAGTGAACCATTTCTGAGATCGCCGTATGCTCTAGGTGCAAACCCATCGTGAGCTGTTCGGGGCCCGTGCCGTTGGCATGCAGCAAGCCGCGCGCGCTAACTTGCCCGAAGGTCTGGCTCCCACGATCCGTTCGCGCGGGGACCCCGGCGAAACGGATCACCAGGTCGCCATGTTCGTTGGGGAAAATCTCGAGATCGGCGTCGCGAATATGAAAGACCGATTTGGTATCCCCAAATTTGAAATTCAATCGGCCGCCGCTGATTTGAATATCGGGAATCGCACTCGCGACAGGCTGCGCGACCGCCGGGCGGTCCAACAGCGCTTGAACGTTCCAGCCGCCTGCGGCAGTTCGGACCAGGTTCATGCTCGGCGCGTCGAGATACAGGCTCGAGAAAGCGAGCTTGCCCGCGAGAAGGCTGGTGAGGCGAACACGCGCGCGCATGGATTCCACATAAGCGAATGGCTCGATCCCGGCCGAGGGGTCGTCGGCGATTACAACGCGCTCAACCGTGAACCCCGGTCCGCGAAAGAGGTTCAGATGCACCGCACCGATCTGGACGGGCCGGTTCAGCGCAGCCTCCAATGCCGACTGAATGCGCGGACGGATACGCTCCGTGCTAAGCCGAGGCGCAATCGCGCCCGCGATCAACACGATGCACAAAATCACGAGAACCAATCGCCGCAGGATTTTCATGGCTGCTGCAGTGCTCCCTGACTTGTCAGCAACTCAGCATAGGCAGCGGGATCATCGATGTCGGTCACTACCGCCGGATCGTCCACGTCGAAGTAGCAAGTTTGCTCGATATAACGATGAATGACGTCGCTCGCCATGGCGCTCAGCGGCAGCGCGAGGATCTCGTCGACGAGCAGCCTCGAGATGCAAACCGGATGTCCATGCTGGCCGGCGTAAACCGGAACCGTGACCTGCCCGCGGGATTCACGAAAACGTGCTGCCAGCGTCTCGATCGTAGACGAGCGCAGGTGCGGATGATCCACAGGTGCGAACATCACCGCGTCTGCATTCGACGGAACGGCGGCCAGCCCGTTTTGCAGCGAACTGAGCATGCCTCGTTCGGGATCGGGGTTCACGACGAACACTGCCCCGCGCGGCGGTTCGATTCCGGTGCGAATCGTCTCGGCGTGATGTCCAAGAACCACGATCACCGGATCGCACACACGCCCGAACAAGCCGATCATCCGATCCAAAAAAGTCTCGCTTTGAAAGCGAAGCAACGCCTTTGGAGTCCCCATACGGCGCGATGATCCCCCGGCAAGAATCAAACCGGCGACTGAGCAGCCCGGATTCACTTAAGAATGGCTCGCGAAGTCTCGGTAGCGAAGATCGATTTCGCGGCCTTGCGCCACTCCGTATCCGGCGTGCGCCGCAGCGCGATCATCTCAGCCACAACCGATACGGCGATCTCCTCCGGCGTGATGGCGCCAATTTCCAGTCCCATCGGCGCGAACACTCGCTCGAACGCCGAGCGCGGGATGCCTTCCTTTTCCAGTTCCTTGATCACGCCGATCACTTTGCGCTTGCTGCCGATCATGGCGATGTACTTGGCGTTGGTCTCCACCGCCCAACGCAGCACGCGCATATCGTCGCGATGCCCGCGCGTGACAATGATCAGGTAGCTGGTGTCGCGGATATTCAGTTTCGGAAAAACTTCCTCGTACTCTTCAGCGAAAACTTCATCCGCGTCCGGAAAGCGCTCGCGGTTAGCGAAGGCCTCGCGATTGTCGATGACCACGGTGGCAAATCCAGCAATGGCCGCAACCTTCGAAATGCTCTTGGAGATGTGTCCTGCGCCAAAAATAAACGCGCGCGGCTGAGGCACTACGGGCTCCACAAACACGCTCAATTGACCTCCGCAAATCAGCCCGTTGTCGTACGCCGCATCCTGGCCCAGGCTGAAGTTCATCTGGCGCGGGCGCTCCTCCTGCATCACCTCGCGGGCAGCGTTCCAGACTTCGGCCTCCACGCAGCCGCCGCCGATGGTGCCGATCATCGAACCGTCCTCTCGCACCAGCAGCTTGGCCGACTCGTAGCTCGGAATGGACCCGTTGACCTGGACGATAGTCGCCAGCGCGCATTTCTGTCCCAGACGGCGCAGGCGGACCACTTCTTCGTAGATGTCCATTCGATTGGATTATATCGTGGTGCCGGCCCGAAGTTCCGCTCACCCCTACCCTCGTACGTGCCATCGCGAGCTATGATCACGGACGCACATATGACAGTTTCACACCCAAATGGAAGTCCTGCGCAGCCTGCAATCGTCCTGCTTTCGGCGACTCTGCCACTCGCAGCACAAGATCCAAAAAGGCGGAGGCTAGCGCGCGCCGAGCTATGGAGGAATTCATGACGGCCTTCAACTTGCGCGACCCGCGCGCCTCGGCCGCGACATTGAATTATCCCAAGGTACGTTTCGCATCAACCAAGTCCGCAGCTACGACGCTACCGCCAAGGAATTCTTGCGAGAGAACGCAGACTAGGCCAAACGGCTGGCACCTTGGGACCACAGTCGTTGGGAGTCAATGCAAGTGATCCAGAAGCGGCCCGGATAAAGTGCACTTAGCCGTCAGCTTCTTGCGTTACGACGCGAGCAACAAGGAGATCGGAAGATTCCCGTCACTCTATACAGTCACCTTGAAAGACGGTCGTTGGGGCGTACAGGCCCGTTCCAGCTTCGCTCCTTAGCGGGTTCAATCGCCCGACGCCAGGGCGGAGGCGGCGTCGGGAACCGGTTCACCGGCCGGGAATTGCTTTGCCGGCCCAGCCGCAGCCGGTGTAAATCGGACTCGCTGGCGCAGTCTAGTAAAGGGCTGCTCGATGAATAGAAAACTGAGATACCCCACGGCGAGACTGGCGATCAGATTCTGCGGAAAGCGTCCCAGCCAGTGATTCGAGAATCCCCAGCAGAATAATTGTTGCCAGATGTATAAACTGTAAGAGATTTTTCCCAGCCACATCACCGGCTTGTAATTTAAGAGCCCGCCTTCGTGCTCGACGGCGTAGTTGATGAACAGGGCCGTAATCACATAGGTAACGCGCTCTAAACGGCCGACATACAGAACCGCGACAAGCCCGGCCAGCGCGGCTGCGGGAAACCAGCGCCCCTGCAACCATGGATTCCGGAGATAAGCGAGAAGTCGTGGCTCCTGGCGCATCAACGCCAGACAGCAGCCCATGAGTATCGCGTCATAAGTCAAGTCGAAACGAACGTGATTCACGTATTGCGGTCCGCCCGCCATCCGGAAACAGATGATGTGCCAGATAGGCGAGAAGAGGAGCAACGCAATTGCAAATTTCAACCGGGCTCTATTGGTTCTCAGCAAGATCAGCAACAGCGGCCATAGCAGATAGAACTGCTCTTCCACCGCCAAGGTCCAAAGATGATCAGTCTGCGCGCTTCCGGAAAAATTGGGGACCGGAAAAACATTGCGCACGAACAGCAAGCAGTACATGATGTCGCTGAATTTCACCGCGACGATGCCAAGGCCGGTCAGAATCATGAGCGCGGCTAGATAGGGAAGCAGCGGAGGAATGATTCGCAAAGCGCGCTTCAGGTAAAACGCCTTAAGACTGATGGAACCCCGTTTGTCTTCTTCCCGACACAGGATATATGTGATCAGGAATCCGGAGAGCACGAAGAAAATATTCACGCCCCGCATTCGGTGTTCGATCAAACCGGGCGCCAGAGCCGTGGCGCCTACGTGATACAGCAATACCAGCGCGATGGAGATCGCGCGTATGCCAAAAAGCCCCGGTAGTCTCATCGAAAGGTTAGTCTAACGTCAAGAAGAATAATTCCGCCTAAATTTAGCGGCCTAAGCCGTACTATTCTTTTACTAGTACCGATAGCGTATAGTACCCTAGCGGCCTGATAATTGCGATAGATGGCAGGAGTTTGCCGACCAGCCTCCATGGGGAGCGGGGTCTGATATAATTAGTCAAGATGTTCGCCTTGCCCCCGCGCTCGCGGATAAGGAATCTCGGCCGCTCCGACCGCACTCCCGCAGGAACTTCAGGCTCCACTGCCGTTCCTTCATGCATCTAATCCACATACTGTCTAGATGAAAGTCAGCGTTCAGATCACGCGCGGCATCGAGTCCCTTTTTGGAACCCGCGACGAAAACATTCGGGTCCTCGAGAACGGGCTACACGTTACAACGAGTCTGCGGAACGACTCACTCGAGATCGAAGGGGACGAGCCCAACGTCATTCGCGCCGCCAGCATTCTCGAAGACTACGTAGCCCTGGTAAAGGAAGGCCATGCGTTCGCCAACGGCGATTTGAATAGCTATCTGCGCGTGGTCACCGAAGACCAGGAAGTTACGCTTCGCAGCCTGGTCCACAGCGGCCGGCAGCGGAATTTTGGCAAGAAGACGCTCGCTCCCAAGACCGTCAATCAGCGCCGGTACGTGGAAGCCATCGAGCGCCACGATCTGGTGTTCGGCATCGGCCCGGCGGGTACCGGCAAGACGTACCTAGCTGTCGCGATGGCTGTTTCGGCGCTGCTCAGCAAGCGCGTGAGCCGCATTGTTCTCACCCGGCCGGCCGTAGAAGCCGGCGAGCGGCTCGGTTTTCTGCCCGGCAATTTGCAAGAAAAAGTCGATCCCTATCTCCGCCCTCTTTACGACGCGCTCTACGACATGCTGGATGCCGACAAGGTGGAGAAGCTGCTGGAACGGTCCGTAATCGAGGTTGCTCCCATCGCGTTTATGCGCGGGCGCACACTGAATGACAGCTTCATTATTCTGGATGAAGCGCAGAACAGCACTTCTGAGCAAATGAAGATGGTGCTTACTCGCCAAGGCTTCAATTCGAAGATGGTGGTCACCGGGGACCTGACTCAAATCGATCTTCCGGGCGGCAAACGCAGCGGCCTCACCAACGCGGTGGAAGTGTTGCGGGGCATCGAGGGCATCAGTTTCACCTATTTCGACGACCGGGATGTCGTTCGGCACAGCCTCGTGCAGAGGATCGTCAAGGCGTACGAGCGCTACCAGCAGATGAACGAAGGCCGCCAACTCGCTCTAAAACTTGGCGAACCCGCGGGGGAAACCTCAACAACCGTCGAGCCGCCGGGCGGCGATACTATGACGGCTGTTCGCGAGATTCCGCTCGCCTGAGGCATTGCATGTCTGCCGATACCGAGTCCGAAACCGCCATGCTTTTCGAGGGCCCCACGCCTGGTCTGTCGCGCCGGGCGCTGAGCGGTTTCGCAAACCGCCTGGTCTCGGAAGTTTCCGGAGGACGGACGTACACTTGTCTCGTCACCGGCGACCGCGAACTGCGGCGTTTGAATCGTGAATTCCGTAGGCAGGACCACGCTACCGACGTCCTTTCGTTTCCTGCCGCGCTAGCCAACGGCTTTCTCGGCGACATCGCCATCTCTTTCGAGCGAGCGAAGCGGCAAGCCACCGAATATGGCCATTCCGTCCAAGTGGAAATCGAAATTCTGATGCTCCATGGCCTGCTCCATCTGCTCGGAATGGATCATGAAACCGATCGCGGCCAAATGGCGCAAGCGGAAAACAAATGGCGCGTGGCTCTAGGATTGCCTCGCGGGTTGATCGCGCGCGCGGCGGACTCGCTATGACCTGGTTCGCATTACTGGATGCGGTGATCTGCGCAGTATTGCTTTGCCTGATCACGGTAGTTCAGATTCTCTACATGGAATCGCTGCGCTTGCGCTCTCGCGATCTGCCGGCTTTGCAGTTTTTCAAAGAAAACCTGGAGAAGCGCATTGGCCTCGAGGGCGATAAAGGCGTGCTTGCGTTCTCGCTGATCAAGCACACTCTCATGCTCCTGATGGGCCTGTGCTTCATGGCGGCGCAATTCGGCCAAACCAGTAGACCATGGGAGAGCTTCTTCGAGGCTGCGTTGGTGGCCTGGCTAACCATGTTGCTATCCACATACGTGATTGCGCAGATGCTGTACCGGCAAACCAGCGGTCGATGGCTAGGTCCATTCGCTCCGGTCCTGCGTCTCTGCGCTTTGCTGGCGCGTCCGTTGACGGCGGTTCTCGGTTTCTTCCAGTCGCTAGTGGAGCTGTCAGCTCCGCTCGCCGAGCGCGAGGAGGCCGGACCGGCGGGCGACATCGAAGCGCTGATCAGCGCGGGCGAAGAAGAAGGCATCATCGAAAAAGACGACCGTAAGCTGATTGAATCCGTGGTCGCCTTCGGGTATAAGACCGTGCGCGAGGTAATGACGCCACGGCCGAAGATTGTCGCGATCGAAGCCAGCCGCTCGCTCGAGGACCTCCGTGAGCTGGTAATCCACGAACAATACTCGCGCATTCCGGTGTATGAGCAAACCATCGACAACATCGTCGGGTTCGTCCACGTGCGCGACATGTTCGAGTTGGATGAAGCCGACCGCCAAGGCCGCCAGGTGCGAGAGCTGATGCGTTCCATCCGCCTGGTGCCGGAAACGAAGCCCGTGAACGATCTGCTGCGCGAAATGCAGGAAGCCGGCGCGCACATGGCCATCGCCATTGACGAATACGGCAACGTCGCTGGCCTTGCGACCATGGAAGATCTGGTCGAAGAAATTCTAGGCGAAATTCACGATGAACACGAGCCGGAACGCGACGTCCAGCAGGAATCGGAAGGCCAGTTTGTGACCGCCGGGAGTCTCGATCTGGATCGCTTGCACGACCTGCTCGGTTTTCGCCCGGCGGAGGGCACGGAGTCCACCACGGTCGGCGGCTTGGTGACTGAATGGCTTGGACACGTCCCGCAAGCCGGCGAGTCCGTGGAGCGGGACGGGATTCGGATCGAAGTGCTGGCAGGTGACGAGCTGAAAGTGGAACAGGTCCGGGTGTCGAAAGCCAAGCTGGAGCCGGTACACCAAAGCGGTTCATGAGCGGTAAAGTCTTTCGCTCCGGTTACGTGTCCATCCTCGGCCGGCCGAACGCCGGCAAGTCGACACTGCTGAACGCGTTGATCGGTTCCAAGGTCGCCATCGTTTCCGAAAAGACACAGACAACGCGCACGTCGATACAGGGCGTGCTGAATACCGATCAGGCACAAGTCATTTTCGTCGACACACCAGGCATCCACGCATCCACGACGCTGATCAACCGCCGAATGATGGAAACCGTACGCGAGGCGCTGGCCGATCGCGATGTTCTCTTGTACCTGGCCGATGCCACCGCGCCCTTCACGGAGGAGGACTCCAAGGCTCTCGATGTATTGCGCAAGGTCTCGACTCCCCCGCTGCTGCTGCTCACGAAAATCGATCGCGTCAGTGATAAACGGCTGCTCCTGCCTCTGATCGAGCAATACAAGTCCGCCCGCGAATTTGAAGAATACATCCCTGTGTCTTCTGTCACGCGCGAGGGTTTAGACCAAGTGCAGCGCGAGATCATCCAAAGATTGCCGGAAGGTCCTGCCTATTTTCCAGCCGACCATCTCACCGATCAGCCCGAGCGCTTCCTGGCTGCCGAACTGATTCGCGAAAAGGTGCTCAAGGAAACCCGCCAGGAAGTACCGCACGCCGTCGCTGTTCTGGTGGATCAATGGACCGAAGGGCCTAAACTCACGCGCATCGCGGCCACCATTTATGTGGAGCGACCCGGCCAAAAAGCTATCGTGATCGGAGCGAAAGGCGCGACCCTCAAGAAAATCGGGACGCTCGCGCGTCAAGAAATCGAGTCCGTTCTGGGCCGAAAAGTTTTTCTCGAGCTGTTCGTCAAAGTAGAAAAGGGCTGGCGCGAAAATCCCGAGTTTCTGCGGGCCATTGACTGGCGATCTATGACGGGTGCAGAATTGGATTCGGAGCCTTCCTCCAACTCATGATCCGATTTGTTTTACCCCGGTTCGTCGCACTCGCAGTGGTGCTAAGCTTGGCCGCGATGATACTCGCCGCCGATCAGAAACAGCATGTGCCCGACGGTGAGCTAATCGACCAGGTTCGTGTGCACTTGGCTAACGACCCGGATGTGGGTGGCGTCAAAATTGACGTGGACGCACATGACGGCGTGGTCACGATCGCCGGCAAATGCAAGACGGAAAAGCAGCGGATCAAAGCGGAAAAAATCGTAAAGAAAGTCAAGGGTGTCGTCAGCGTCAACAATCAGTTGGTTATCAGCCCGGAATAATTTCTTCAAAGCCAGCGTTGCAGCCGGGTTGTCTGTTTACGTTTCTTGACAGTTCGGAGGTAACCCATGTATCTACCCCTTCGCCAAGTCAAAGGAATGAAGTTCTTGGGGATTTTTGCGCTTCTTGCAGCCAGCCTTTGCCTTCACGCGCAGACTCCGGCCAAGCTTATCGCGGGGATTGTTTCGGCCGTCGATACTGGCGCTAAACAGATTCAGGTGAAAGGCGACGACGGAGTCGCCTATCGTCTCACGCTTCAGGACAACACCATTTGTCTCCGCATGCCGCTCGGCGAAACTGACCAGAAAAAAGCCGTGCGAATCACGTTCTCCGATGTCGCGGTTGGCGACCGGCTCATCGCGCGCGGCCCCGTGGCGGATGACAAGACCGTTCCGGTTCGCACCGTGATGATCATGTCCAAAACCGATGTCGCGCAGAAACAGCAGCGCGACCAGGCCGATTGGCAAAACCGCGGGATCACCGGAATCGCGAGCGCGGTGAATACGTCGAGCAATGAGGTCACTATCACTACTCGTGGGCGCGACTCGAAGACCCTAACGGTGGAAGCGTCTAGCGCTACCTTCCGCCGCTACTCGCCGGATTCGCTGAAATTCGCCGACGCCAAACCAAGCTCGCTCGCAGAGGTTCAACCGGGCGACACGATCCGCGTGCTTGGGGACAAGAACGATGAAGGGACGCGCGTGAAAGCGCAAGAAATCGTCTCGGGCGCATTTGAAACGATCGCGGGCACGGTGATCTCTGCCGATGCTGCGAACGGCGAAATTCGCCTCACGAATCTGCAAAGCAAGAAGCCTATCGTGGTAAAAACGAATTCCGCCACGATGCTGCGCCGGATCGACGAACAAACTGCCACGATGCTCGCGCGGCGCCTGCGTCCGGCTACGTCCGGCGA
>DASQJA010000304.1:0-2371 GCA_035631275.1 Bryobacteraceae bacterium | reverse complement strand
TGGAAGAAGACCAGGTGGGGGTGGTGCTGCTCGGGGACTACACCGAGATCAAGGAAGGCGACGAGGTCAAGAGGACCGGGCGCATCATGAGCGTGCCGGTGGGCGATGCGATGGTGGGGCGCGTGGTGAACTCGCTCGGCCAGCCGATCGATGACAAGGGCCCGATCTCGACCTCACAGTACATTCCGCTGGAGCGGCTGGCGCCGGGCGTGATTGACCGGCAGCCGGTGCGCGAGCCGATGGCCACGGGCATCAAGGCCATCGACTCGATGATTCCGATTGGTCGCGGCCAGCGCGAGTTGATCATTGGCGATCGCCAGACGGGCAAGACGGCGATCGCGCTCGACACCATCATCAACAGCAAGGGCAACGACCTGATCTGCATTTATTGCGCGATCGGGCAGAAGCGGTCGTCGATTGCGCAGGTGGTGAAGATCCTGGAAGACGCCGGTGCGATGGAATACACCGTCGTGGTGGCGGCGTCGGCGTCGGAGCCGGCCCCGATGCAGTACATCTCGCCCTACGCGGCGTGCGCGATGGGCGAGTACTTCCGCGACACCAAGCGGCACGCGCTGGTGATTTACGACGATCTTTCGAAGCATGCCGCGTCGTATCGCGAGATCTCACTGCTGTTGCGCCGGCCCCCCGGGCGCGAGGCCTATCCCGGAGACGTGTTCTATCTTCACTCGCGACTGTTGGAGCGCGCGGCGAAGCTGAGCAACGCAAAGGGCGGCGGATCGTTGACGGCGCTGCCGGTGATCGAGACCCAGGCGGGCGACGTTTCGGCGTACATTCCGACGAACGTGATTTCGATCACGGATGGCCAGATCTTCCTGGAGACCGACCTGTTCAACTCAGGCGTGCGGCCGGCGGTGAATGTCGGCATCTCGGTAAGCCGCGTCGGCGGCAGCGCGCAGATCAAGGCCATGCGGCAGGTAGCCGGCTCGCTCAAGCTGGAACTGGCGCAGTACCGCGAACTGGCGGCATTTGCGCAGTTTGGCAGCGATCTCGACAAGGCGACGCAGCAGCAGTTGAACCGCGGCCAGCGGCTGGTCGAACTTCTGAAGCAGAAGCAATTCTCGCCGCTGCCATTCTCCAAGCAGATCCTGATCATCTTCGCGGGAACCAGCGGCTACCTCGATGACATGCCGGTGGAGCAGGTGCTGGACTTCGAGCGGGAGTTGTACCAATACGTGGAGACGACGAATCCCAAACTGCTGCAGACGATCATGGAGAAGAAGATTCTGGATGATGGGCTGAAGTCGGAGATGCACAAAGCAGTGAAGGAAGCCAAGGATCAATTCGTCGCCACGCGGCAGGCGAAATAAGCCCGGACCATGGCGAATGTACTCGACATCCGGCGGCGCATCCGCAGCGTGACCAACACGCGGCAGATTACCAAGGCCATGAAGATGGTCTCGGCGGCGAAGTTGCGGCGGGCGCAGGAGCGCGCGCTGGCAGCGCGTCCCTTTTCGCACATGCTGACCAATGTGCTGAAGTCGCTGGTGTCGCGGGCGGAGATCTACGATCCGGAGACCGGCGAACCACGGCATCCGCTTTTGGCGCAGCGGGAAGAGAAGAACGTCCTGCTGATCGTAGTTTCCGGTGACAAGGGACTGGCGGGGGCGTTCAACACCAACATCCTCAAGACTGCCCTCGAGGCGATTCAGCGCGGGGAAGACCAAGGCTGGGGAGTGGAGATCGAGACCATCGGCCGCAAGGCGCGCGACTTTCTCCGCCGCCGGTACCCGACGGCGGAGCCGCGGAAGGCAGAATCGACCGAGCGGCCGCGGACCGCGCTGATCGGGGATCGAATCGGCGTGCTCAACAAGTTTGACTATTCCCTGGCGGATGAGATCGCGCGAAATGTGATTGAGCGCTACTGCAAGGGCGAGATCGACGGCGTTTATATCGTGTACAACGAGTTCAAGTCCGTCATCCAGCAGCGGCTGCTGGTAGAGGTTGTGCTTCCCATCGGAAAGATTGGAACCATCGATGTGAAACAGGTCCGCGAACAAAGCGAAAAGGAAAAAGTCGAAGCGCGGAAAGCGGCGGTGTCGGCAGGGGTGGGCATGCGAGCGCCATCTGACAAGGAAGCGGAAGAGAAGGCGGCCAAATTCGGGACGGCGGAGGTGGATTATATCTACGAACAGCCGCCCGACGAACTGTTCCGCGATCTGCTGCCCAAGTATGTTGGGATCCAGATCTTCCATGCGCTGCTGGAGTCGGTGGCCGCCGAGCACGCAGCGCGCATGACAGCAATGGAAGCGGCCACCAACAATGCCACCGACATGATCGATTCGCTGACGCTGGCGATGAACCGGGCGCGGCAGGCGAAGATCACGAAAGAGATTATCGAGATTGTAAGCGG
>DASQJA010000303.1:0-2070 GCA_035631275.1 Bryobacteraceae bacterium | reverse complement strand
CTATTTCGATGGCATCGATGGCGAAGCAATGGTGATTGCCCTCGACTTGCGGGGATTTGCCGTTTCTACCGGCTCGGCCTGTTCGAGCGGCGCGGTCACGCCTTCTCACGTGCTTACCGCGATGGGACTGCCAGCCGCGAGGGCACGCGCCAGCATGCGATTCTCGCTCGGCGCGTCGAATACGGAAGTGCAGGTTGATGAGCTGATCCAAGCTGTGGAGGCTTCCGTAGCGCACCTGCGGCGGATCTCGGTTCATGCCTGAAGCCAATGCACCTCCCATAGCCGTCGCCATGAGCGGCGGAGTCGACAGCTCGACCGTCGCGGCCCTCTTGGTAAGCCAGGGCCACTCGGTGGTTGGACTCACGATGCAGCTTTGGAATCAGCGCCGTTTGCCCGAGCTTTCCTCTGAAAAAGGCGGACGCTGTTGCTCGCTCGACGACGTTTACGACGCGCGTCGCGTCGCCGAGCAGATCGGCATTCCTTACTACGTGGTGAATTTCGAGCAGGAGTTCGAAGAGCGCGTAGTGCAGGCTTTTGTCGACGACTACCTGGCCGGCCGCACGCCGATTCCGTGCACGCTCTGCAACAACTACATCAAATTCGACCGCTTTCTGGACATGGCGGGCGCTGCCGGCGCGCATCACATTGCTACCGGCCATTACGCTCGCATTCGCTACTCAGAAGAATCCGGCCGCTATCAGTTGCTGCGTGGGGTAGACCGCTCTAAAGATCAGACCTATTTCCTATTTGGATTGACCCAGGAGCAGCTTGCGCGCACACTTTTTCCGCTGGGCGAAATGACTAAACCGGAAGTGCGCGACTTGGCCCGCTCGCTTGGCCTAACTGTTGCCGAAAAGAGCGATAGCCAGGAAATTTGCTTTGTTCCTAACGGCGACTACGCGGGATTCTTGGATGCCTATCTGAACGAGCGCGGCGTTCCGCCCGGCCAGACACGAGGCGCAATCGTGACGTCCGATGGACGTACAATCGGCGAACATGCAGGCATACACCATTTCACGGTCGGGCAGCGCCGCGGACTCGGAGTGGCAGCGGGTGAGCCTCTATACGTGATTGCCACAGATGCGCAATCGCAGCGTGTGGTGGTTGGCCGGAATGAAGAGTTGCTGCGGTCGCGTTTCTTCGCGCGCGACGTGAACTGGATCTCGATCCGAAGCGCGGACTGCACCGTGCGCGCGGAAGTCAAAATCCGCAATAAGCATATCGCCGCGCCGGCAACCGTGCAGGGGGTAGGAGGACAGAGCCGAGCGGAAGTCATTTTCGACGAGCCGCAGCGAGCCGTAACGCCGGGCCAGGCAGCCGTATTTTATGATGGGGATCTGGTCCTCGGTGGTGGGTGGATTGAGTGATATCGCGCGAGAGCCATGAGTAGAGAAGCCTTCCAAGAGCCGCGCCTGGCAATTAATCGTGTGTACACACGCCGTGGCGATCATGGCGAAACCAGCCTGGCAGGCGGACAGCGGGTCCCGAAAGATTCGCTGCGCATCGAAGCGTATGGGACCGTCGATGAGCTGAACTCCGTCATCGGTGCAGCCCGTGCGACGCTTGCTGACCTTGTTGGGCGGGAGCCTCGGCTGGCGCACCTGGACGTGATCCTGTTTCGCGTCCAGCACGAGCTCTTCAATCTCGGGTCGATTCTCGCTACATTGCCAGAGGATGTCCACTCAAAGCAAGCCCGTGTGACCGAAACCGAAGTGACGCAACTGGAAAGCGAAATCGACCGGATGAATGAAACACTGCCTGCACTGCGATCGTTCGTTCTCCCAGGCGGCAGCCGCTTAAATGCTGAACTGCACATTTGCCGCACTGTGTGCCGCCGCGCCGAGCGACTGTGTGTTGCGCTGAGCCGGGCGGAAACGGTTCCGGCCGAAGCGTTGCGATATGTCAACCGGCTGGGCGATGCCCTTTTTGTATGGAGCCGCTGGGCCAGCCACGTGACTGGAGTACCCGAAACACTATGGGAGCCGAATGTTTCGGCTTCGGGGTTAAGAGGCTAGCCTAGCTATTGGATCGCGGCTTTCTCCGCGAGTAACTGCTCCACTCTTGATCTGA
>DASQJA010000302.1:0-7163 GCA_035631275.1 Bryobacteraceae bacterium | reverse complement strand
GCTTAGTGAGTTCTTCTATTCGGCGAAACGGTAGGGCATGGTGGGCGCTCATATTCGTAACTCTTCTGACGTGCCAATCAATCGCATACTCGCTTGGGATGATGGTAGTTTTTGGTGGGGGCGAACCCGATCCGAGAAACGGTCAGAGTTGAAAACGCTAGCCTGACAGAAGAGAGCCTAGAAAGCGGGTTCACGCCACGAGATCGGTCAGTTTTCTCGTCGGCGAGGAAACGTCATGAGCGCATCTTACAATGGAAGCCAATGTCCGTTTATGAAGACCGGCGGGAAGAGCTGGAAAGACAAGAATTTATGATGGGGGTCGAGCGCGGGCGGCTGGCGGTGACGCTCGATTTGTTGACTGACGCCCTGGTCCTGGTCGGTCAGCACGGCGTCTACTGCCAAAACGCTCGGCAGCCCGGCAAGCCAGCTATGGACATCCAGATGATTTCACAATACCTGACGGGCGCCAAAGAGCTGGTAGCCGACGTAATGGCGCAGCTCAAGCGCAAGCCTTAAGGTTTCGCGAAGCGGAAATAGTAGACCCAGACGATGATCAACCCGATGATGCAGAGCACGAACATCAGCAGCTTTCTTCCGAGCGAGGGTTGGTAGCCTTTGGCTTGGTCGCCTTCAGGTTGCGAGGTTTGTTGCTTGCTCACAGCCCCAGTATATCGGCTAGAGCCCCTGCAGAAACGGATTGCTTTTACGTTCGCGCCCGATGGTTGTGTTCGGTCCGTGGCCGGGAATCACGACCACTGCGTCGTCGAGCGGCAGCAGCTTGTCGTGTATCGATCTAAGAATCTGGCGCGAATTGCCGCCCGGCAGATCGGTGCGACCGATACTCCCTTGAAATAATGTATCGCCGGCCACAAGCTTATTCTCGGCCGGAATCAAAATGCTGATGCTGCCTTGCGTGTGCCCCGGTGTGTCGAGGATGTGAAATTCCGCTGGACCGAGCACCAGCTTCTCGCCCTCGCGTGCGTTCACGTCAATCTCGGTTCGTTCGGGCGTGGCGATTCCCAACCAGCCCGCCTGCATGTCGATGTGGTCGTAGAGTTCCTGATCGTTCGCGTTCATGTAGACTGGGGCCCCCGTGGACGCCTTTAATTTCTGAGCGCCTCCAATGTGATCGATATGCGCGTGCGTGATCACGATGGCTTTCACGTGCAGTCCACGCTTTTGCAGAATCCCGAGGATGTCCTCGATCTCGTCGCCCGGATCCACCACGATGGCTTCTCGGCTTTGTTCGTCGCCAAAAATCGAGCAATTGCACTGCAGCATACCTACCGGCAAGATCTCATGAATCATAATGAAATTATGGACGGAAGCGTCGCGGTACTGCCGCTGATCATGCGCTGGCTGCACATCGCGTCTGTAGTGACTTTGATTGGCGGTTTCATTTTTGCCCGTTTCGCCGTCGCCCCCGCACTCGCCGCGCTTCCCGATGCCGAGCGCAAAACCACGGAGTCTCGTGTCGCCGCCTACTTCAGTCCGATCCTCTACGTCGCGCTCGGGGCTGTGCTCGTTTCAGGCTTGTACAACTATTTGAGCCAAACGAACCTCCCGCCGCTATATCACATGATTCTCGGCATCAAGCTTCTGTTTGTGGTGCATATCGTCGCAGTGTCGATTTTGTATTCGCTCCCGAGCGCGAATCCTGACAAACGCAGGCGCTGGCTCACCGGAATGATCGTTTCAGGACTCATCATTATCGCTTTAGCCGGCTATCTGCACTTTATTCCGAAGTCATGACGGGCTACGAAGCGCTTCGGAACCACGCCGCGTGGCTCGATCTTTCTTCGCGCGGCAAAATTAAGCTCACGGGCGAGGATCGCGCGCGTCTGCTGCACGCTATGACCACCAATCACATCCAGCAGCTCACTCCGGACACCGGGTGCTACGCGTTTTTTCTAAACGACAAGGGGCGCGTTCTTGCCAACGCGAACGTTCTCTGCCTGTCCGATCATTTTCTTCTGGACATCGAGCCGGAAACGCGCGAGACGCTCTACCAGCATCTGGATCATTACATCATCGCTGACGATGTCACGCTGGAAGATCAGACCGATGCGACTGCCACCATCGCCATCGAAGGGCCGGAATCGGCGGAAGCGCTGCGGCGTGCCGGAGCAACGCCGCCCGAACACGACTATGCAACTGAGGTATGGGGCGCCCGGCTCATCGCGCGTCTCAACACTACCGGCAGCCTCGGTTTTTTCATGTTCACATCCCTCGGCGACAAACCAGCGCTCATTTCTGCGCTGGAAACGTCGGGTGCCGAAGCCGCCGATGCCGAAGCGTTCCGCGTCGTACGCTTGGAACACGGCAAACCCCGCTTCGGCGAGGACATCACCGACCGTTTCCTCGCCCAGGAGGCGAATCAGCCTCACGCGCTGCACTTCAGCAAGGGCTGCTATCTGGGGCAGGAAGTCGTGGAGCGGGTCCGATCGCGCGGGCAGATCCATCGAGTGCTGATGCCGCTCCAGCTCGATACGAAGACGCCGCCGGAACCTGGCTCAAGACTTCAGATCGGAGACGCGAACGCCGCTGAGATTACCTCCGCTGCATTTTCCCCCGCGTTCGGTCGCGTCGTTGCGCTCGGTTACGTGCGTACTGAGCACGCGCGCCCTCACACTGCGATGAAACTCGGGGACGTGAACGCCGAAGTTACCGAACCTGCTGTAGTGGTGCCCGTCTAGTTCCTGACGTTCTGAACCTTAGGAACCGACAGATATCCGATGATGTTGTCTTTCTTGATATCGTTCACCACCAGCTCGTACGGCTGCTTGGCTTTCGATGTCAGGAACTGCACCGGCTCATTGATGCCACGATCCTTCTTCTCGGTGGTCTTGTCGTCAGCCGTGAGCTCGATGGTGTACCGGTTCTTCTTGAAATCGGCGTTCTTGAGCACGATGGACACGTCGCCGACCTTCTGCGGCGTCTTGGCCTTCTTGATATTGAATTCGATGAAGTTGCGCTCCCCGAGCGCCTTCAACGCAGACAGTTCCTTGGCGTTGGTGGCGATGAGCACGCTGTGGCCGTCGATGTCGCCGGTGGCGCGTTTCAAGTCGGCTACGGTTTTCTCCAACTGAGAACGAGTGGTCGCGACATCACCCTTAACGCCCGTTACATCGGTGCTCACCTGAGTGACGCGCGTGTTTACTGTATCAGTCTGCTCGCGGACCTTGGAAATGTCGGAAGTGAGCTGCTGCTCGGCCTGCTGTTGCGCCGCCTGAAGCTGTGCCCGCGTCTCCTCGACCTTCTTCAGAGCTTCTTCCTTGGCATCGCCGGCGGCCATGTTGGCTTGGCGCCGAGCCCGCTCGAGCTGTTGCTTGAGCTCGTCAACGCGCTGTTGATTCGCTCGCGCGCTCAGCGAATTGGCTTCGTCCAGTTTGTCGATCCGGGCCTGGGTCGCATCGGCATTCTTCGCCAGATCTGCCTTCAACTGATTGACTTGCGTGTAGAGATACACGTTCGCGCCCGCCAACAATACCAGTGCTCCGATCAAAAGTCCCGTTTTCAGTGGGGATTTACCCGATTCCGGCGCCGGTGCGTAATACTGCTGTGGCGGAGGGGGGTATTGCATCGTCGGCGCGTAGCCCGCCGACTGGTTGTAACCTTGCGGCGGAGGCTGCTGGGGCCAGCTTGCAGTGGGAGGCCCGGGATTGGCCGGCTCCGATGGCTCTGGTGGTATGGGGCTTGGATTCGGAAAAATTGACATTTCAGGTGTTCCTCCCAGGCAGGGTCACTAGATAATCTATCAATTTAGAGGTGCGGATTGCACCCTAAGGTTTCAGGATTCTGCGTGTTTGGCCGCCGGACGGGCGAAATCGAGGTATTCCTGCCGCGGCGCCCCCGGTTCGAAACAGCGCCGGCAGCGAGCCTCGTACATCCCTGCCGCCCCCACTACGATCAGATCATTCGATTCCACTAGCCGCTGGGTATGCTTGGCGGGGTTACCGCAGCGCATGCAGATGGCCAGCGTCTTGGTGATCGATTCGGCCAATGTCAGCAGGTCCGGCATTGGCGGAAAGGGCCGGCCCATATAATCCGTGTCCAGCCCCGCGACGATCACTTGCTTGCCGCTGTCGGCCAGCCGCGTGGCGATCGAGACCAGCTCCTGCCCGAAAAAATTGGCCTCATCCACCCCGACCACTTCAGTCCGCCAATCCAGGCGCGCGAGGATATCGGCTGAATTCTCGACCGCTTCCGAGCGCATGCGACGGTCGGCATGCGAGACAATTTCGTTGGCCGAATAACGGTCGTCCAGAATCGGCTTGAATACCTGGACGCGTTTGCGCGCGATCATGGCGCGGCGCAGCCGCCGCATCAGCTCTTCACTTTTTCCAGAAAACATCGGGCCGCAGATCGCTTCGATCCAGCCCAGATTCCCAACGACAAAATCCATAAGATGCCGCATCTTATCATGGGAGCGTGACCCTCACCCAACAGCGCGTGATCGAACCTGAAGAGCTCGATCGCGCCAGCGCTGACGACTCCAAAAGAGCCCTAGCCGACCTGGCGCGCGTGAATCGCTACTTCGGTGGGCACCGTGTCTTACGTCAGATCATCGCCGGCCTCGCGAGACGCGATGAGCGCTTCTCGTTTCTAGATGTAGGCGCCGCCACGGGCGACATCGGAGCCGCGGTCCGCTCCCAATATCCTCACGCCACCGTATTCTCACTCGACCGGCTGAGCTTTCATCTCGACGGCGCGGCACAGCCGAAACTGACCGCTGACGCCTTTCAGCTCCCGTTCAAACCCGCAAGCTTCGATTTTGTCTTCAGCTCCTTTTTCTTGCATCATTTCACCGATGACCAGATTGTCGAACTGCTCGCCAGCTTCCGAAAACTGGCTCGACGCGCGGTGCTCGCGATCGACCTGGAGCGGGGACCGCTAGCCCTTCGATTCCTGCCGGCCACGCAGTGGCTTTTTCAATGGGATCACATGTTCGTCCGCGACGGACTGATCTCGGTGCGCGCCGCGTTCAAGCGGCATGAACTGTTGGCATTGGCTCGACGCGCCGGATTGGCCCAGGCTGTGGTCTCGACGCATCGTCCCTGGGGCAGGCTATCGCTGGTCGCACCTGTGAATGGTTCGACTACTGGTTGGCGCCCGCCGCGTCGACCCGCACGCCACGGGCTGGCATAATGTGTTCTTGATCCGAATCGCGGCAGGTGCTTTGTTGATCGCACTCACCGGTTGCGGCCGGTTGCCCGAGACCTATGCGCCGCCGGCTCAATCCGTACCACCGCCGGCTCCGGACACCTCCTCCATGATGCTCGAAATGGATCAGCCGGATCTTGATGCGCACATCGTCAAAGATGTCCATCCGCGATACGATACCCCCTGGCGCTGGACCGACAGCGAGGGGATCCTGAATGTTCTGGCAGTCGTGATCGATCATGTCAAGCTGAGCGTCGACTTCGCGATCTACGACCCCGGCTTTGCGCAGACGGGTCCGCTGACGCTTGAATTTCTAGTGAATGGAAATTCGCTCGACAAGATCCGCTACGATAAGCCCGGGTTCAAACATTTCGAAAAACCGGTTCCTCCCGAATGGCTCTCGGCCGTGGTCGAATCGGCGATCTCGATCAAGGTCGACAAGCTGTATATAGCTCCTGACGACGGCGCTAAGTTTGGCGTGATCTTGTCGAGGGCCGGATTTGTCCAATGATCAAAGCCCTTGCGCCAATCCTGTTCGGTGCATTGTTCACGGTGGCGACGGCGTGGGCGATGGGAGCGATTTTGCTCCAAAGATTCGCGGGCGTCTTCTACAAGACCGAAGCGCGGCTGCTCGAGTTCGTCTCCGGGTCCGCGTGCCTGAGCGCCGTCGTTTTTGCGTTGTGCATTTTCAAATTCGCGCGACCGGGCGTTTTTCTCTTTGTCGGGCTCGCCTCAATCGCCTGCGTTCTGTACACGAAGGCGGGCCGCGCTCACACCAAGACGTTTCCCCCAATTCCCGTTTTATGGCGCTGGCTATTTATCGCGATTTTTTCCGCCTTCGCCGTGTACTACCTCTTCAACGCGATGTCGCCCGAGCAGAGCCCGGACGCCGTAACCTACCATCTCGGGGTCGTCTCGCAATATTCCCGCACCCGCGGATTCCCGCTGATCACGGACAATTTCTACGCCAGTCTGTCCGAGGGCATCGAGCTGCTGTTCCTGTTTGCCTTCGAGTACGGGAGACATTCAGCCGCAGCCCTGGTTCATTTCTCGTTCTGGATCGCGCTGCCGCTCATGATTCTGAGCTACGCCCGCCGCATCGGTCATCCGGCAGCGGGAGTTGCCGCCGCGCTTTTCACCGCTCTTTCGCCGGTCGTCGGAATGGATGGTTCCGTAGCCTACGTGGATGTCGCGCTGGCGGCGTTCGCCTTCGCGCTCTTTTACGTGCTTCAGATCTGGGACCAGACACGCGACAATCGGCTGCTGGTGTTAATCGGCCTGCTCGCCGGGTTCGCTTACGAAGTCAAATACACGGGAGGAGTGGCCGCGATCTACGCCGTTGCATTCATCGCCTGGAAAAGCTGGCGGGCCGGTGAGCGAGTGTGGAAGCCCGCGCTCATCGTTGCGGTCTGCGCTTTTTCCTGCATGGCGCCCTGGATGATCAAGAACATCATCGAAGTGCAGAATCCCGTTTCACCTTTCGCCAGTCGATTGTTCCCGAGCCCCTACGTCCATACCGCGCAAATCGAAGAATGGAGCCGTTATCTTCACATGTATGAAATGACGAGCTACCGCGAGTTGCCTTTGGAACTAACGGTGAAAGGCATGAAAACGTCGGGCTTCATTGGTCCACTTTTTCTATTGAGCCCGCTCGCGCTGATCGCCTTGAAGTACCGCGAGGGCCGCCAACTTCTCTTAGCGGCTGCCGTTTTCGGGTCGACGTATTTCAGCAACATCGGCGCGCGGTTCCTGATTCCCGTCCTACCGTTCATCGCGCTGGCGCTCGCCCTCGCGATCGAAAAATGGCGATGGGTGCTGCTGCTGTTGATGGCGGGACACACTGTGGCTTGCACGCCAAAGGTATTCGATCGCTACGCCAAAGCATCCTGGTCGGTTTGGCGAGTTTCAACTCCAGCCGCGCTGCGGCGGGAAGATCCGGACGCCTACCTGATGCGCACGAGCTCGTCGTATCCCGTTGCCCGTATGATCGAAAAACTAGT
>DASQJA010000301.1:0-11060 GCA_035631275.1 Bryobacteraceae bacterium | reverse complement strand
TTCATGGAAATGAACACGGAACCGAACTCAGGCTTGACGCGCGAGCCGTCGGCCTCGGCCTTGTCGATCGCGGCTTGCCGCTGGTTCTTGTCCTGCATCGCTTCGAACTTCCGATTTTGCGCCACGCGCGATAGATTCGCGAGGCTCGTACACTGCACTGCGAATGGCTGGCGGCCGGGCTCACCCGACCGGTCGTAGCACACCAGCTTGTTCGTGCCCTTCTTGATCGTGTCGTACGTGAAATCGGCTTTCCACTTGACCACAGTCGCGTTGTCCTTCATGTTGCGAGGCGCCGCGGTCAGAGCGCGATCGATGAGTTCCTGGTCAGTTTGCGCGAACGCGCCGGCGGACATCGCCAGCACTCCAAGCGATAACGCGAGCATGCACTTCATGGTGAGAGCCTCCTGCCGTCGGTAGAATGCCTACAGTATAGCCCATGCCATGACCATACCCGAACTCTTCGACTTCATCCACGCCCAAAAACTCGGCGTCCTTGGCACCATCTCGCCCGAAGGCGCGCCGCAATCGTCGGTCGTGGGCATCGCCGTCACGCCGCAACTCGAAGTCATCTTCGATACCGTCAAGAGCTCGCGCAAGTACCGGAACCTTTCGGCGAATCCGGCTTGCTCATTCTCGATCGGCTGGGCGGGTGAAGTCACGATACAATACGAGGGCCGCGCCATCGAGCCGTCGGGCGACGAGCTAGCGCCCTTTCAGGCGGTGTATTTTAAGAAATGGCCTGACGGACCAGACCGGCTCAGTTGGCCGGGCATTACCTACTTTGTCGTGCGTCCCATTTGGATTCGCTATAGCGATTTCGACCAGCGTCCCCCGTTGATTCAGGACTTCAGTTTTTAACTTCGTCCGCGTTCTTCTTGCGTGGCGTAGACTGTACCTAATGGAAGGATGCGTGCGATGTATAAATTTTCTCTGATCTTAGCGCTGACTGCGGCGACGGTTGCCGCCCAGAATAAAGTTACCGCCGAAAAAGAAGCTTCGATCAAAGCTGACGTCGCTGGCCAGATTGACGGCATGAAGAAACAGGCTCAAGTGATGGTCGACAGTGTCTTCAGCTTTGGCGAACTCGGCTTCCAGGAGTTCGAGACGTCGAAATACTTCACCGGCATCCTCGAAAAAGAAGGCTTCAAAATCGAGCGCGGCATCGCGGGCATACCCACGGCGTGGCTTGCAACCTGGGGCGAAGGCAAGCCTGTGATCTCGCTCGGCTCCGACATCGACGACATTCCGCAGGCCTCGCAGAAGCCCGGCGTCGCCTGGCATGAACCGATCATCGAAGGCGCGCCCGGACACGGCGAAGGCCACAATTCCGGCGTGCCGCTGAACATCCTGGCTGCGCTGGCGGTGAAGAAGGTGATGGAACGCGAGCACTTGAAAGGCACCATCCAGCTCTGGCCCGGCGTTGCTGAAGAATTGCTCGGCACCAAGGCTTACTACGTTCGCGCTGGGTTGTTCAAGAACGTCGATATCGTGATGTTCACGCACGTCGGAAACAACCTGAGCACTTCCTATGGACCTGAGTCGGGCAATGGCATGGTCTCGGTCGAGTACATGTTCAAGGGCGAGAGCGCTCACGCGGCCGGTGCCCCCTGGCGCGGCCGCAGCGCGCTGGATGCTGTCGAGTTGATGGATGTCGGCTGGAATTTCCGCCGCGAGCATCTGCGGTTGGCCACGCGCGTTCACTACGTCATCACAAACGGCGGCGACCAGCCCAACGTCGTCCCACCCAATGCGACGGTTTGGTATTACTTCCGCGAAGCCGATTACGACCACATCATGAATCTGTGGAAGATCGGCGACAACATGGCGAAGGCCGCGAGCCTCATGACTGACACGACCTATACATCAAGACTGCTTGGCAGCGCCTGGACCGGATATTTCAACAAGCCGATCGCCGAAGCGATGTATGAAAACATCAAGAAAGTCGGTCTTCCGCAATGGTCCGATGCCGATCAGGCGCTCGCGAAGGCGCTGCAGCACGAGCTGAAAGTTCGCGAGAGTGGACTGGCGTCGAAGATCCCCGAGTTGCGCGCGCCGCGAGCAGCGAGTAATGCGAATGCTGGCGACGACGAGGGCTTCGGCCCCGGGCCTACCGGCGGCGGCTCCGACGATATCGGCGACGTGTCCTGGGCGGTTCCCACCGTCCGCCTCAGCTATCCGTCAAACATCCCTGGCGGTCCTGGCCATAACTGGGCCAATGGAATCTCTATGGCCACGCCCATCGCTCACAAAGGCGTTGTGGCTGGTGCGAAGGTCCAAGCTATGACGATGCTCGATATTCTGCTGCGCCCCGAGCTGGTGCAAGCCTCGCGCGATTACTTCGACAAGGTCCAGAACAAGGACATGCACTACACGACCTTCCTGCGTCCCGACGACAAACCTGCAATTTGGTTAAATCAGAAAACCATGGAAGTGTACCGGCCAAAGATGAAGCAGTTTTATTACGACCCGTCAAAGTACGACAACTATCTGGAACAGCTCGGGATCAAGTATCCGACCACTGTTCGCCCCGCCGCGGCTACCGGCTCCGGGAACTAGATGAAGCTCGGTCTTTTGTTCACTGCGGCGCCGCTCGTCGTCCTCGGCGCCGGCTTCCAGCCCGCGGATATCTTGCGGCTGCGGTCCGTCGGCGCGGTCGAATTTTCGCCCGATGGCGCGCGCATCGCCTACACGATCGTTCGCAACGATGGACCGTTACGGCCTGTCAGCCAGCTTTGGATCCTGACGATCGCTGATCGTAAATCTATTTGTCTCAGTGAGGGCAACGAATCTTCGGGCAATCCCGAATGGTCGCCGGATGGAAAGTGGATCGCCTACACCGGCCACATCGGCGACAAGAGTGGCCTCATTGTCGCGCACAGTGATGGCAGCGGTAAGAAATATCTCGGCAAACTCGACGGCACCAACGCGCCGCTCCCGACCACCGGCAGGGACATCGCCTGGTCGCCTGACTCTAAGAAAATAGCTTTCGTCTCGGCGCAGCCGGGACCTGAAACCGCCGATGCCACCGGCGATCCGATCGTTATCACGCGCTATCTCTACAAGCCCACCGCCAGCGAAGGCAATTCGCACTTTAACGACAACAAGCGACTTCACATTTTCACGGTGGAGGTTGCGAGCGGCGAATCGAAGCAGCTCACCAACGGCACACACTACGAACATTCCGTCGACTGGTCGCCCGACGGCAAGCAGATCGCCTTCGTCTCCAATCGCGAACCCAACGAAGATCAATTCTTCAATTACGATCTGCTCACGCTCGATTCCGTCACCGGCGAAATGAAGCGGCTCACCGCGACTGAGAACGCCGAGTATCGCCCGCGCTGGTCGCGCGACGGAAAAACCATCGCTTACGAGGCTACTAAGCGCGGCCTCACCGATCTCGAAACCACGATGGAAGACACGCACGTCTGGTTGATCGATGCCGACGGCAAGAACCGCCGCGAACTCGCGACCATCGATAACCGCCAGGGCCCGCCAGGCTGGTCTGACGATGGCCGGTCGGTGCTCTTTACAGTGCAAGAGCGCGGCAACGTGCGCCTTTATCGCCTGCCGGTCTCGGGTGGAGCGCCCGTCGCGGTGGTTAACGATCGCGGTACTGTCGGTGCATGGTCCGTCCATGGAAATCAGATCGCGTACGCATTTACGTCGCCGGCCGATCAGGCCGAACTGTATTTGAAAACCGGCGATCAGCCCGCGCAAAAGCTGACGGACTTAAATCACGACGTGCTCATCTCGAAAACAGTCGAGCCGGTGTCCGCTTTCACCTTCATTAGCAACGACAACGCTTGGACCATCGAAGCTTTTCTCACTTACCCGGCAGATTTTCGCGCGGATCGCAAGTATCCGCTTATCGTCAACATCCACGGCGGGCCGCACGGCCAGCAAGGACCGGCGTTCAACTTCCGCAACCAGGTCTATTCATCACACGGATGGGCGACGCTGATGGTGAATTACCGCGGATCCACCGGTTACGGCCAGAAATTCACCGACGCGATCTTCGCCGATCAGAACGGCAACGAAGCGCAGGATGTTCTTTATGCCGTGAGCGCCGCGCTGCGCCGCAACCTGTGGATCGATCGCGACCGCCTCGGCATTGAGGGCACGAGCTACGGTGGACAGCTGAGCGACTGGATCATCACGCAATCGAACATTTTCAAGGCTGCCATCCCCACCGCCGGAATCAGCAATCTGATCAGCTACAACTACATGACCTACTACAACCAGTACGAGCAGATGGAGTGGGGCGCGTTCCCGCATCAAGGCGACCTCATGGACAAGCTTTGGGAGCGTTCAGCGCTGAAGCATGTCGCGAAAGTCCGCACGCCCGTCATGCTGGTGCACGGTGAAAACGACAACGACGTGCCGATCGCCGAGGACGAGCAGTATTACATCGCGCTGCGCGACGTCGGCGTGGATACTGTCATGCTCCGCTACCCGCGCGAAGGGCATGGCTTGGCCGAACCGAAACACGTAGTCGATTGGACCGAGCGCTCGATCAAGTGGTACGAGAAATATTTCAAATGACTAGAAGCCCGCAAAGGGCGCGCGGGTACTCTCAGTTCCACGAAGTAAGCTGACCGCGCGCTCCGTTTTGCGGGCTGCTACTTAGTAGGCTCGGCGCTATTTTCCGTCGACAGTAAACGCCAGCAGAACATTTCCAGGCATGCCAGTGAGCTGGCTGTAGCCGGAATCGACAAACATCATTCCACCCGCGATGGTCGGACCCGTTGCGTTGAACGATCCGCCGTGCGCCTTCACTCCGTTCACGGTATCGAAATCGCTCAGAGCATCGAAATCCCAAACCACCTTGCCGTCCTTGGTCGAGTAAGCGCGCAGGTGCCCGTCCACGGAGCCCGAGAAGACTACGCCAGGAATTAGCGTGGCAGGAGCCATCTGCGCCGGACTGCATCCTGGCTTGCCTTTGCACGCAGGTTCGGCAGGGGGCGCATACCAGACTCGCTCGCCGTTCGCGATATTTAACGCGAAGAGCCCGCCGCCCGGACCAGGCATCACGTCCGAAAGTGGAATATAGACATTCTTGTCGTCGGCCGCCATGCCCCACAACACCCCTCCGAGCGCTCCGCCTTTGCCGAGTTGCGCTTTCCAAACGATATCGCCACGTTTGTCGGGATCCACACCGTACGCAAACCCGGCTTTGTCGGCAACCACTAGAATGTCTTTCCCATTCGGAAGGGTCCGCAAAATCGGCGACGTGCCGATGTCGGTGTCGCGGTCAGGATCTGGTGGGCAGCTCACCTTGCCCGGCTGCTCGCAGCTATAGTTCCAAACATCCTGCGTCATCTGCTTCGACCAGCGCAGCGAGCCGGTCTCCAAGTCGAACGCCAGCAGCGCGTCGGAGTATTTCGTCGCGGGTTCTGAATAGTTGTTACCGGTACCGGCGTAGAGCACCTTGCGCTTCAGGTCAATCGTCGGCGACGACCAGATCGCAGAGCCTGATGGCCCGTGCAGATCCGTGCCAGCCGAGTTCTTCCGCGTCACCGTTGGTGGGTCGGGAATCGTGAAGGTCTTCCAGACCAGCTTGCCTGTCGCGGCATCCAGCGACGCCAAGCTACCGCGGAAAGTGCAGCAGGCGTACTTCGGATTCGCGGCCAGCATCTCCTCGGCGCCTGATCGCACGCCGACGTACACGCGGCCATCGGCAACTTTCGGCGATCCCGTAATGCCGGCCAACGGATGCTCGTCGATTTTGGTTTTCCAGAGCAATTCACCAGTCTGCGCGTTCACGGCGAAGACGTTGGTTCGGCCGTCGCCGAAGTACGCTGCGAACTGGCCATTGGCGTACGGTGCGATGGTGACGGCCGAGCGAACCTGCGCCCCGGACTCAAACTTCCAGTACATGCAGCCGGTGCGGGCATCTAGCGAATAAATAGTCCCGCGACCGCTGCCGAAGAACAGTCGGCCACCTACAGCGGTCGGTTGCGCGTAAACAGTCGTCGCGCCCTGAAAACCGAAGGCCCATTTCACTTTCAACTTCGGAACATCCTCGGCGCGAATGCCGCCGTCCTGCGGCGTTTGCATCCGGCTGTTGGCCAAGTCGACGCCCCAGCCGTTCCAGCCTTTTATGTTGGCAAGTGGCGGCGCACCCGCCGAGCACAGGTTCTCGGTAGCTTCGGTCGCCGATGGAGCCGTCTTTGCCGCCAGGAATTCAGCTACTGATTGCCGTTGCGCAGCGCTCAAGGCAGAGCCCTGCGCTTTCATCGAACCGGTTTCGAGCGCGGTCAGAATCGCCGAACTGGTCAGGCGCTTGAGCGCATCCGCTGTCGGCGTGCGATTGGTCGCGTTCGGGTTATGGCAGAGCGCGCAGTTCTTGTCGAATACATCTTTGCCGAGCGATTGCGCTAAGGGTTGCGACCACGCAGCGCAAGCGAACACACACGCAGCGGCTGCCGTTACGATTAGGCGAGGCATAACTAGATTCTGACGCGAAAGGTGGGCAAATAGCCAGTGGCCAGACGAGCGGCGGGAAAATTCCCACCGCTCGTTGTGGAAAGACGAATCAGTAACGGTAGTGGTCCGGCTTGTATGGGCCTTCCACCGAAACACCCAGGTAATCGGCCTGCTTCTGGCTCAACGTGGTGAGCTTCACGCCGATTTTTTCCAGATGCAGGCGCGCCACTTCCTCGTCCAGCTTCTTTGGCAAGGTGTAGACACCGACCTTGTAGGTATCCTTGTTCTTCCACAGATCGATCTGTGCGAGCGTTTGGTTCGAGAAGCTGTTGCTCATTACGAAGCTCGGGTGACCCGTTGCGCAGCCCAAGTTTACCAGGCGTCCTTCGGCGAGCAGGAAGATGCTGTTGCCGGCGGGGAACGTAAACATGTCCACCTGCGGCTTGATCTGCGTCTTGTTCACGCCTGGTGCCGATGTCAACCGCGACACTTGGATCTCGTTATCGAAGTGCCCGATATTGCAGACGATGGCCTGATCCTTCATGTGCTGCATGTGCTCAAGCGTGATGATGTCGACATTGCCCGTGCAGGTGACGTAAATGTCGCCGCGGCCTAGCGTCTCTTCGATCGTTGTCACCTCGAAGCCTTCCATCGCCGCCTGGAGTGCGTTGATGGGATCGATCTCCGTGACAACGACGCGCGCGCCCATCCCGCGCAGCGAGTGCGCCGAGCCTTTGCCGACGTCGCCGTAGCCGCACACGACCGCAACCTTGCCCGCCACCATCACATCGGTCGCGCGCTTGATACCGTCGGCTAGCGATTCGCGGCAGCCATAGAGATTGTCGAACTTCGATTTGGTTACTGAATCGTTGACATTAATCGCGGGGACCAGCAGCTTCTTCTGTTCGAGCATCTGGTAAAGGCGATGCACGCCCGTCGTGGTCTCCTCCGACACGCCGCGCCATTCCTTCACCAGTTCGTGCCAGCGGCGCGGATTTTCACGATGAGTCTTCTTGAGCAGTGCCTTGATCACTTCTTCTTCTTGGCTCGAGGAAGGCGTATTCACCCAGTCCGATCCTTCTTCGAGCTCGTAGCCTTTGTGGATCAGCAGCGTCACATCGCCGCCGTCGTCCACAACCAGCTCCGGCCCCTTGCCGTTCGGGTGGTTGATGGCGCGATTGGTGCAATCCCAATATTCTTCGAGCGTCTCGCCCTTCCAAGCGAACACCGGGACACCGGCGGCAGCGATGGCGGCCGCGGCATGATCCTGCGTCGAGAAAATGTTGCAGCTCGCCCAGCGGACGCTCGCGCCGAGATCCACCAGTGTCTCGATCAGAACTGCGGTCTGAATCGTCATGTGCAGCGAACCGGTAACGCGGACGCCCTTCAGCGGCTTGCCCGGCGCATACTTTTTGCGAATGGCCATCAGGCCCGGCATCTCGTGCTCGGCGACGGAAATTTCGTTGCGGCCCCAATCGGCGAGCGCAAGGTCGGCTACTTTGTAGTCAGAAGCGACGTTGGTCAGGGTAGCGGTGCTCATTCTCTCTCCTGGTCTAAAGTTTATATCTAGAAATCCAGATATGTTGATATAATAGCGGAGAAGGTCGATGCCGTCAATCCTTAAAAACCTTAGATTGCTGGCGGATTCCAGCCGCCTCCGTATCTTGTTGTTAGTAGAGCGCGAAGAGCTTTCCGTGGCCGAGTTGCAGGAGATCCTGGGCATGGGTCAAAGCCGCATTTCGACCTACCTGGCGCAGTTGAAGCAGGCCGGTCTGGTAGAGGACCGCCGTAATGGCAAGAGCATTCTGTACCGGCTGAAGGCGCTTCCCCGCGGCGAATCGAGGGCGTTCGAGCAGCTCTTAGCGCTCTTACGCGAGGCTGCGCGCGAGATTCCCGAGGCTGAACAGGATTCTGACGCGCTGCGGCTCGCATTGCGGCGCCGCGAAGACAAAACGCGGGCCTATTTCGACGAGCTGGCGGGGAAGTTCGGGCGCAATTACATGCCGGGCCGGTCGTGGAAAGGGCTGGCTGAGATGCTGCTGGCGTTGATACCGCCGCTGGTAATCGCCGATCTCGGCGCCGGCGAAGGCACGTTCTCGCAGTTGCTGGCGCGCGGCGCGAAGAAAGTGATCGCGGTGGACAATTCGGAGAAGATGGTCGAGTATGGTTCGGAGCTCGCACGCAAACACGGCGTCACGAACCTCGAATATCGCAAAGGCGATCTCGAAGATGTCCCGCTGCGCGATGGAAGCGTCGACCTCGCGTTCTTCAGCCAGGCGCTGCATCACGCACCGCATCCCGAGCGCGCGGTGGCCGAGGCTTGGCGAATCCTGAAGCCAGGCGGCCGAATCGTCGTGCTCGATCTGGTGCGTCACAACTACGAAGAAGCCCGCGAGCTTTACGCCGACCTTTGGCTCGGCTTCACCGAAGTCGAAGCGCTGCGATTCCTGCGCCAGGCGGGATTCAAGAACATCGAGACGTCGGTAGTGCACCGGGAGGAAGAAGCCCCGCATTTCGAGACGCTGCTCGCGGTTGGAGAAAAGTGAACGTACACACGAGGATGAACGCGGCACGCATGAGTGCTCGCGCTATTCGATCTCCGCCTCGGGGGTCGGATCCTGTTCAGGCTCGGGAGGCTCGCCCGCTTCTTTGCGCGCGTGCTCGAATAGGAAATTCACTGTCTTGTTGCTGCGGATCTGATACGCGATCCGGCCGATGAGGCCATCTTTCTCGAGCTTTTTGCGCGTTGCGGCGACCGGTTCGCGCTCCTGCTTCGCGATCCGCTGCACCTCGTGGTCCACTTCGTCATTGGTAGTATGGATCGCCTCCCGCTCGGCGATCTTATCGATCAGCAGGCTCGCCTTCACGGCCTGCACTGCCTTGGGCCGCTGCGCTTCCTTGAGCTTGCCCCAGTCTATTTTGAGCTTGGTTGGATCCACGCCGCGCTCGGCGAGCGACCGAAACTGCGTCTCTACCTGTGACTCGATCTGGCGCTCGATGTACGCCTCCGGCACCGGAAAATCGTGCGCCTCAACGAGCTTTTCGATCAGCTCGTCCTTGGCTTTGCCCTGCGCGGAGATCTCGCGATCCTGAAAAATCTGCTTGCGGATGGCTTCTCGCAAATCATTCAAAGTGGGAAAATCGCCCAGGTCCTGCGCGAATTCGTCGTTCACCTCCGGCAGTTCCTTTAGACGAATCATCTTGAGCTTCATCTCGAAGCGAACTGTTTTGCCGGCGAGATTCTCTTTGCCGTAGTCTTCCGGATAGGTGACGTCGAACTCTTTCTCTTCTTCCGGTGACATGCCGCGCAGCGTTTCCGAAAACACCGGCATCGTGTCGGGATCGCCGACCTTCAATTGCATCTCATCCTGATGCACGGGCTTGTCGACGCCTGAAAGGCTGTCGAGCGACACAACTACGTAGTCGCCATCGACGGCGGGCCGCGGATCGACGTTCACGTACTGCGCCTTCTGCTCGCGGATCTCCTCAATGCGCGTATCGACGTCGGCGTCGGATACTTCCGGCTCGTGATAATGCACCGTTACGCCGCGGTATTCGCCCAACTCGATTTCCGGCGCGACCTCAAATTCGGCTTTGAACTTCAGCGGCTCGCCGTCCTTAAACTCGACATCCTTGACGCTAGGCCGCCCCACTGGCTGAAGCTCCTCTTCATCCATCTTTTTCTTGAAGAACTTCGGAAGCAGGCTCTCTAGCACATCCTCGCGCACCTGATGCGCAAATCGCGTCCTGATCAGACTGATGGGAGCTTTCCCGGGACGGAATCCGGGCAGCTTGGCCTTGGACTGAATATTGGCTACGACGCGATCGGTCTCGCGCGCGACTTCATCCACCGGTACGGTGATCTCGACTTCGTGTTTGCAACCTTCCACTAGCATTCACATTCATTTTACGCGTTCCTCATTCGTGTCAATGCCGGAAGAACCCAAATTAGTAGTGGGGCGGGTAGGCCGTTACGCTCAAGCGGACTGTAATGGGCTGGTTCAGAAACATTCGCGAGAAGTCCACGCGGATTTTCAAGCTCCCGTTTCCGACGCCATTAGGCGATAGGCGGCCCTCCACCGACCCGTCGGCATTTTGCTGCACCAGCGTGCTGGTGCTGCCGGTCGCGACATGACCGCCGATGTAAAACCCATTCGCCTTTAACAGAGTTGCGTAGAAGTCGTAGATCGAGGTCATCGGCGCAGAGGTGATGTAGCTGCTCTCGAGATATTCGATCCCGCCCTCGTACTTCTTTCGTTGAATTTCCAAACCATGATCGGCACTCGGCATGTGCACCAACCAGCTTGGCCATTTCAGAGCGATGGGCACCTGCGTTGGGGCTGCACCGGCTGATCGAATTTCTTCATCGACGCCATGTGTTCTTCGTGTTGCCGGCTCGGATCAGTCGCGATCTGGCCGCGGACCTTGGCTGGCAGCCCGGGTCGATTCGGCATGGCACGAGGGTTCGGCAGATAAGTCGCCTGTGCCGATGCCGGCGATTTTTCCGAGCAACTGGCCGAAACGAACGTCCCCCCGCGGCGCTCACGCACGCGGATCAACAAGTCGCATTCGGGGATTGACGCGCGCATCGCAATGCCCATGCCGTCGTCATTCGATTGGAGTGTAACTCCGGC
>DASQJA010000300.1:0-4986 GCA_035631275.1 Bryobacteraceae bacterium | reverse complement strand
CATCACGACACGCTGATCTGCGCGCGGCGCGGCTCGCCGCTCGCCATCGGCTATGGCGACGGCGAGATGTTCGTCGGCTCGGACGCGCTGGCATTGGCGCCGCTGACGCAAGACCTCGTCTATCTCGAGGAAGGCGATTGGGCGGTGGTGACGCCCTCGGGTGCCACCATTTATGACGCGCAGAACCGCGTCGCCAACCGCGAGATCCGCAAGACCGCGCTGTCCGGCGCGCTCATCGGCAAGGGCGGCCATCCGCATTTTATGAAGAAGGAGATTTTCGAGCAGCCGGCGGTGATCGGCGACACGCTGCGCGCGCTGTTCAATCCGGCGACGCGCTCGGTCCACTTGCCCAAGCTGCCGTTCGATCTGGCGAAGATCGAGCGCATTTCGATCGTCGCCTGCGGCACCTCGTACAACGCCGGCCTGATCGCGCGCTATTGGATCGAAAACCTGGCGCGCGTGCCGTGCGAGGTAGACATCGCGTCGGAGTTCCGCTATCGCGAGACCGTCGTCCCGAAAAACACCCTGGCGCTGTTCATCTCGCAATCGGGCGAAACCGCCGACACGCTGGCGGCGCTGCGCTATGCCAAGGCGCAGGGCGCGCCCATCCTGTCGATCGTCAATCAGCCCGAAAGCTCGATCGCCCGCGCCTCCGACGCCGTGTTCCAGACCCACGCCGGCCCCGAAATCGGCGTCGCCTCGACCAAGGCCTTCACGACGCAGCTTGTCGTTTTGGCCTGCCTCGCGATCGCGCTCGCCAAGGCGCGCGGCGCCATCGACGCCAAGCGCGAAGCCGCATTGACGGTCGCACTCACCGAAGTTCCCGAGCGTGCCGCCGAAATGCTGGCGCACGATGCGCGCATCGAATCGATGGCCGAATGGCTGGTGGATACGGGCGCGCGCGACGTGCTCTATCTCGGCCGCGGCACCGCCTATCCGCTGGCGCTCGAAGGCGCCTTGAAGCTCAAGGAAGTCAGCTACATCCACGCCGAAGGCTATGCCGCCGGCGAGATGAAGCACGGCCCCATCGCCTTGATCGCCGACAACGTGCCGGTTGTCGTGCTGGCGCCCAGCGACGCGCTCTTCGACAAGACCCTCTCGAACGTACAAGAGGTTCTGGCGCGCGGCGGCAAGGTGATGATGATCTCCGATCGCGAAGGCCTGGGCCGGCTTCACGGCCAGACGACCCACGCCATCGAGGTGCCGCGCTGCGATCCCTTCGTCGCGCCCTTGCTCTACGCGATTCCGGTGCAGCTCCTGGCCTATCACGTCGCGGTGCACAAGGGCACCGACGTCGACCAGCCGCGCAACCTGGCGAAGAGCGTGACGGTGGAGTAGGGGGCGAAGCAGCACTATGACGGGGATTTACGTTCGCGCGGCCCTTTTAAAAACGCCTTCAGCGTTCGAGTAAGGGAGTTCTTATTGAATGTCTCACACTCCCAAATGACACACACACGCCAGCCGAGCGCCCTTAATTGCGCTTCTTTTATCGCGTCCCGGCTGACATTTTCACGGAATTTCTGTGTCCAGTACCGGGCGCGGGTTTTCGGGGTTGTCGTGCGGTAGCATCCTGGGTGTCGATGCCAAAAGCAGCCGTGGACGAAGACGGCTTTGTGAAGTCGCGGAAAGACAAGATCGGGTGTACCGGGCAGGTTGCGGCAGTGGAGGCGAAAGCGATACCCTAACGAGTGAGCGATCTTCCGAACAACAAGCTCGGGCTTTGAATTCTTGCCTCGTATCCGCCTCATTAACGCCGAACGCACAGCGTCGACACCAACTAACCGTCGGCTACGTTTAACGGCGGCAGCGTTTTGCATACCAATAGAAGATCTTCGTTTGGCTGGATCGATAAAGTAGTCGCCGTAAGAATATCAGGATGCACTATGCAGAAGGCACAGGGCATCCACCCGTTCATGTTCAGTTCTATGGAGTTCTGAACGATATACCTCGTATTCCGGTATTCATATTCACGCCAGCGGATGTAATCGATTTTACGCTCATGGAGTTATTCCAGAAGAGGTGGAGAGAACGGGTGTTGGACGCGAAGGTTAAATCAATCCTTCGCGGATTTCCGACGGCACAGAGTGGCCGGGCAGTAAAAGTATTCGCAGGCTGGCAAGCGAACATCAAAAGCGCACCAAATGTACGCGCCTATATGGCACTCCAACACGCACTACCACTCGACTTGAGTTGATGCGTCAGATTGGGATCTCAAGCAGGAACCTCCGATAGCACCGAACATATCCACCCTTCACCCGAGGCGCGATGCCATTTAAGGCGCCAGCCAATTTTCCGCCGCATAGCCTGTCGTACAATCCGTCTACGTCATCACCAGGGGCAAATATCGCGTAGACGCCGTGCGACGGAATCATTCCCGCCCGGTCTATCGCCAGACGCGGGACTTTGGCGATTTCGGGTACCAGCAGTTTGGGCCTCTTCCAGTCGCAGACGCGAACCCGGTCTATTGGTCTGAACCAAGGTGCGCCGGCACGCACGATTGATTGGGCCTTCAGCTTTTCTTGATATCGCTCTAATCGGCTTTTGAGAAAAGGAAAACAGTCCAAATTCACAAGCTTGCCATCATCTCCGTACATCGCAACAACTCGACGTCCAGCGAAAATTACGGCTCCTTCCTGTACGTCCGTACCGTCGACCCACGGCCACAGTAGTTCGGTTTCGACATCGTCCTCCCCGGGCTCCAATACGAAAGCGGGTGTACAGCCGAGAGCCGGCCCAACTTTCACCGAGCAGCCGAGTTCAGTCAGTGTTTTGGACTTGGTGACTGCCGGCGCGGCAATCAGCTTTGTCTTCGTCTCCCGTTTAACCGCGACCAGTACGTGCGGATACGAATCGATGTCGCGGAGAAATGCATCGGCCGCAAGGAACGTCTCTTGCTGCACAATTTTGAGGCGAGGGAGCCACTTGGTTCTGAATGCTTCCGCGAAAGCCATGAAGCGCCATCTGTCAGAACAGATGAACCCGCAGCGGCCGTCAGTGGCTAGGAGCTCAAGCGATCGATCGAGGAACGGGATAAATAGGTCGGCGGCGACGGGTTTATCTCGTTGCCATGCGAGATGGCGATCCACGACGGGTGCTGTTTGCCGATAGCGGCGCAAAGCATACCAAACCGAAGGCGGACCTCACGCGGCCATTGGGCTTCTATTGGACAGAAGGGCGGTCGGGCATAGGGTTCACGGTGGACGGAATCCCTCCGCTTAAGGTCGGTTCTGCACTTGGAATTCCATCGGCGCCGACGGTGCTTTTTCCCGATGGCGCCGTGCTAATGCCAAGTCTCGCTACATGCGAGCGTCTTCAAGGATTCGATGCGGGCTGGACCGATGTGCTCGTGAAGCATCCGGGTCGTGGACCCGAATGGCGCATGGTCGGTAATGCGGTGTCCGTCCCAGTTGCCGAGTGGGTGGCATCGCGCGTCAAGACGCCGGGCGACGTACTGGAATTCGAAAAAGTGCCGATCCGACAGAATAAACCTTGGCCGGATGCTGGTTGGAACGTTGGCGAGGGACGGACAGGGGTTGTCGCCAGCGATCAGCCGATTTCTGTCCAACGGCCATCGATCTCCGAATTTCGGGATGCGTCGTGGGCTCGCCTATCGGACCGTGCCCTCGATGGCTTCATCGAACGCGTCCGCGAAGGTGGGCTGTCGATTCCGAAAGGCTTCCTGGGCGCGCTGCGTCGGGCAGACCGCAAAGCGGCTTAACTCTACGCCGCTCGCGGCCGCACGTGGCGTTCGATCTCGGCGCCCACTTCCGCCTGCGCCTTGGTCAAGTCGTGCGTCGTCTGGAGGTTGAGCCAGAATTCCGCCGTCGTGTTGAAATACCGGCCGAGGCGCATCGCCGTGTCGGCGGTGATGCCGCGCGTGCCGTTGATGATGGCGCTGATCCGGTTCGCTGGCACCATAGAGCTCCGTCGCCAGCTTGTTGGCGCTCGACTACCGCGCGTCGCGATCCTCGCGAAGCTCAGCCAGTAACTCCTCAAGCTTCGCCACCGGCCGCTTCGGCGGCGCGCCGCATAGCATCTGTCGCACCCATTCCGGGTCGCGCGCGATGACCTTGAGATAGGCGCGCGCCGGCTGGTCGGGCTCGGTGCGACCTTGCTCCCAATCGCGCAGCGTGCCGATCGGAATCTGATAGCGCCCCGCGAATTCTTCCTGCGTCAGGTGCAACGCCCGGCGGATAGCCTTCACCTGCGGCACCCGCCGCATGCGCCGCAAATCCTCTTCGGTCAACGGCTGCGCATCCGGATCGGACCGCGCCGCTTCCTCGATTTCCTGCTCGGTCATCGGCTTTGGCGTATCAGTCATAGTTATACGGATACTCCGTATCTACGTCGGACGCTACAGCCCGCAATTTCCCTTGACTTTTCGTCCGAGATATAGAACAAATAGGGAACATCTGCAAGGGCGGCTTTGGCGCAGCAAAGGAGAGCGCTCATATCGTGATAAGCTTGGGCACTGTAAGTTGATGGCCATGCTCAAAATCGAAACCGAACGCGAAGCGGACGGCCGGTGGATCGGCGAGGTGCCGGCATTGCCGGGCGTTCTCGCCTACGGCCAAAGCGAAGCCGAGGCCCGTACCAGGGCGACCGCTCTTGCGCTGCGCGTGATTGCCGACCGCATTGAGCACGGCGAGAAACTTCCAGCCGAAGCACGCGATCTGTTCGCGCCGGCGTGAGCCGCTGGCCGGCCGCGAAAGCGGGTCAGGTTCTACGGGCGCTTCATCGCATCGGATGGACGCTCAAGCGACAGAGCGGTTCGCACCGCGTTCTGTCGCGGTCCGGCTGGCCGGACTACGTATTCGCCTTCCATGACGGCAATGAACTCGGGCCGCGGATGTTGGCGCGTCTCGCCAAGCACACCGGCCTGCGTCCGGAAGATTTATAGCCGTGCGCCGCGCCTCGGGCGCGAATACGCGCCCGCAACAAAGGAGTCCCATGTCCTGGGGTAATCACAAACGTCCGCTCAATACG
>DASQJA010000299.1:0-3546 GCA_035631275.1 Bryobacteraceae bacterium | reverse complement strand
TGACGAATGAGTTCAACGCTGCCCTCGTAAGGTTCGACCCCTTTGTCTTCGATGATTCGGTTGACCAGGTCGTTCTTGCGGTTCCCGAGCCCGTCCACTGTTTCGGCCTGCGGGGGGTCGTCGGGACTTCCTTCGGGGAGCTGGATACCGCGCGATGTGAGAAAGTCACGAACGCCGTCGTAGCGGGGCTTGCCATCCACATAGAGGCGATAGTCCGTGGCGATATCGAAGGGACGAAATGCTTCGCGTCTCTGCGTCGCACGCTTTTGAAGGTATTCGTCAAACATTTGTTTCCAACACGCCGCATGTATGCTGGCGGTGTCGGTGATCACGCCGTCGAGGTCGAGCAGGACAGCGTCGTACCGGTCGCGGGAGATCGCACGCGTGCTCGCGGGCTCCCGCGTTGATCGCTCTCCATTTGTCTCGCTCATGGTCTCCCCCGAAGCACTTGAGCCGCTTCTCCGATCGCCAACTGCTCCTTGGCGGCTGTTACAACCTGGCTAGGTTCGAACCCAAACTTTTTCTGCAACGCCTTCAGTGGCGCTGAAGCTCCGAAAGTGTGCATGCCGATGATGCGGCCCATCATTCCTACGTAGCGTTCCCACCCAAAGGTGGAGGCCTGCTCGATAGCGACCCGCGCTTGCACGCCGGGAGACAGGACACTGTCCCGGTATTCTTGGGTCTCGTTTTCGAAGATCTCCCACGATGGCATGGACACGACGCGAGAGCGAATGCCTTCGGCCAGAAGTTCCTCGTGCGCCTGAAGCGCAAGAACGACCTCGCTCCCTGAAGCTATGAGGATCACGTCCGGTTTTCCTCCCGAAGCATCGGCCAGCACATAGGCGCCTTTGGCGACGCCGGCAGCCGACGCATATTTGTTGCGATCGATGGTAGGCAGCGCCTGGCGCGACAGCGCCAGCACTGCAGGCGCATGGCGCAGTTGCAGGATATAGCGATAAGCCTCCACAACCTCGTTGGCGTCCGCAGGCCGAAGCGTCACCAGCCCGGGAATAGCCCGCAGCGAAGCTAGCTGTTCCACCGGCTGATGGGTTGGACCGTCCTCTCCGTCGCCCATCGCGTCGTGCGTGAACACGTAGAAAATCGGCAGCTCCATTATTGCCGCAAGCCGAATAGCCGGCCGGGCGTAGTCGCTGAAGATAAAAAAGGTGGCGCCGAACGAGCGGAGCTTCGAGAGCGACAATCCGTTCACAATCGCGCCCATCGAGTGCTCGCGGATGCCAAAGTGCAGGTTCTTGCCATCCGGCGTATCCCCCTGAAAACTTCCGGCACAGGCCAGAGTGGTCTTGTTGGAAGGACCAAGATCAGCGGAGCCACCGAGCAACCAAGGGATGTTTTGCGCGAGGACGTTCAACACCTTTCCCGATGCCTCGCGTCCAGCCATTCCCTTCGCGTCGGCCGGGAAAGTCGGAAGGTTACGGTCCCAACCGGCTGGGAGTTCGCGCTTCTGCATTTGCTCGATCTCGGCAGCCAACTCGGGAAACTTCGCACCGTAATCGCCGAAGAGTTTCGACCACGCCGCGCGAGCGGCTGCCCCGCGCTTCCCGATGCCGGCCGCAAAATGCTCGCGAACGCCATCGGGAACCAGGAACTTCGCGTCCTCGGGCCAACCGTAAACGCGCTTGGTCAGACGAACTTCTTCATCGCCCAGTGGTTCACCGTGTGCCGCTGACGTGTCTTGCTTGTGCGGCGCCCCGTATCCGATGTGGCTGTCGAGCACGATAAATGTCGGGCGTTTCTTGGTCTGCTGGAAGACACGCAGCGCGTGCTCGATCCGATCGACATCATTGGCATCGCCGACACGCAATACGTTCCATCCATAGGCCAGGAACCGAGCGGCAACATCTTCGGTAAACGTGATGCTGGTATTGCCCTCGATGGTGATATGGTTGTTGTCCCAGATCCAGCAGAGACTGTCGAGTTCGAGGTGTCCCGCAAGCGAGGCGGCCTCCGATGAGATACCTTCCATCATGCAGCCGTCGCCGCAAACCGCGTAGATGTTGTAGTCGAAGATCTCGTAGCCGTTTTTGTTGTAACGGCTGGCCAACCACCGCTGGGCGATTGCCATCCCTACGCTGGTTGCTACCCCTTGTCCGAGAGGGCCGGTGGTGGTCTCGACACCTGAGACCCAATGATACTCGGGATGCCCCGGAGCTTTGCTGTCGAGTTGCCGGAAGCGGCGAATGTCGTCGAGCGTCACGGAAGGATGCCCGACTAGTTCATAATCGGCGTTGACCGCTTGGACGCCGGTGAGGTGCAGGATGGACCACAGCAGCATGGAAGCGTGTCCGTTCGACAGCACGAACCGGTCGCGGTTCGGCCAGATCGGGTCCTGTGGATCGAAATTCATCACGCGGTTCCAAATAGTGTACACCAGCGGCGCTAGCGCCATCGGCGTGCCCGGGTGCCCGGACTTTGCCTGCTGAACCGCATCGATCGACAGTGTGCGGATGGTGTTGATCGCGAGCTGGTCGAGTTCGGCGTTTGTCATGGCTGATCTCCTCCCGCAGGTGTCGATTGCATGGCCGCTTGCGCGCGGTAACTGTTGTGCGTGCATCCTCGGCGATCAAGGCTGCCGCGCACCCAAGTCGGCATCGATGAACACTTCGATCTACATGCCTCACTCTGCGTTACGCCACCGTCGGATTGTGCCAGCCGCCAGGCGGCGTGACATTTTTGTCCACTTCCTGGGGCCCCCAGCTGCCCGCTTCGTATTCGTAGACGGGTGTCGTCTCCTTCAAGACCGGATCGACGATCCGCCAGGCTTCTTCGACGTAGTCCTGTCGCGCAAAGAGTGTGCGGTCGCCAGTCATCGCGTCGCCAAGCACGCGTTCATATGCATCCATTTCGTTTCCGCCAGGGCGCCGGCTGAACAGCAATTCCATCTGCTCCCCAACCTCTCGATCATCCTCATCCATCACCGTCGTGCCGAGGGCAATGTTCATCTCGGGATTGATGCGAAATCGCAAATAATTGGGTGTCGCGACGCAATGGGGAAAGATCCGCGGCGCTTCCTGAAGGCGTACGATCACCTCCGTGCAAGTCGCGGGAAGCGATTTTCCCGCACGGATATAAAATGGCACTCCCTGCCAGCGCCAGGAGTCGATCTCCAGTCGCAGCGCGGCGAACGTCTCCACCCGCGAGTCGGGAGCAACGCCCGGCTCCTGCCGGTAGCCGCGAAACTGTCCGCGCACCAAATCGCTCACAGCGATTGGTGGAATCGATCTTAGGACCTTGACCTTCTCGTCACGCAGCGATTCGCTGTCCGATCGCGCTGGCGGCTCCATCGCCAGATTGGTCAACACCTGAAACAGATGATTCTGGATCACGTCGCGAATTGTGCCGATCTGATCATAGAACGCGCCACGACCCTGCACGCCGAAATTCTCCGCCATTGTGATCTGCACGCTGCTTATGAATTTGCGGTCCCAGAACGACTCCAGGAACGCGTTTGCGAAGCGAAAGAAGACCATGTTGTGAACAGGTCGTTTTCCAAGATAGTGGTCGATGCGAAGGATATGATCTTCA
>DASQJA010000298.1:0-3279 GCA_035631275.1 Bryobacteraceae bacterium | reverse complement strand
AGACGAATGATCTCGTCGACGGTCGCCTGATCCTCGCCTTCGCGCTCGATCTTTTCGAGCAAGGCGTCGACGCGGGCGCGAGCCCACAGGCGCGGCAACTGCGGGTGATCGAATGACTCTCGGGGAAGCTGGGCGGCCGTCGACAGGTCGACGGGCAAGCCATCGCGCAGACCATGAACTTTGAAGCTCACGCTTTCCCGGGGCTTCTCATAGCGCCCGACCCAGGAGGCGAGGGACCCGGAGAAGCTCGAGTCCTCGAGAGGATAGACACTGTCCACGGCATTTGCCGGGTCAATTCCCAATCCGAGTTCTCCCACCGGACTGCGGCCAATCTTCGAAAGAAACGAATTCAGCTTGAATTCCATCGGTTCGGTCGAGAGCACCTGTTCGAGAACCCCATCATTGCGTGCGAGCATGCGTAGGAGCGGCAGGTTGGCGTCGTCGCCGATCGCGAGAATGTAGGTATGCGGGCGCTCGGCATCGGGCAGCCGCTTCCATGCGGACTCGTACCAGGCGGCAATTTTGCGGTTCTGGATCGGGCCGCGAGTCGCGCCGCCATCACTCAACAGCACCAAATACGCATTGTTGATGTCCGGCGAAGCGGCTTCGTCGAGTCCGGTTTCGAGCGCCTTCTCGAGATCCGTACCGGCGCGCAAGCGGCTGGCACGTACCAACTCCAGCGCATGCTGAACGTCGGTTGGATTCGCCGCAGTTACCGGCAACCGTTCGGTCTCGGAATTAAACAGCACCAAGCCAAAACGATCGGTCGCATGAAGCGTGCGCAATAAAGTTTCTAGAGCTTCAAAGCTGCGCTCGAGCTTCTCCCATTGCATGGACAGAGAAGTGTCGAACAGGACGATTACGGTTTTGGGAAGATCGCCCGTCGTGCTGCGACCGCCGGTTGCTTTCGCGTGGAATCCCAGTAACGCCTCCGCCTCGAAGAAACCGGGCTCGTTGGTGCTCGGGAGCGGAGACATTTCTGTGGGCGAAGGTTGAGCGCTCACCGGATTGCGATAGGCGAGAACCTCAAGCGTGTCAGATGCGGACGGATCGAGATCATAGGTGGCGACGAAATCCTCGCCTAGATTGACGCCCTCTCCCTCGTAGTGCCCGTCGATAGCGTGGGCCGAGTTCTGGGTCAGTTCTAGAGGAAAGCTTTTTGCCGGCGCTTGAAAATGGCTGATGGGATGCGCCGAGCGCAATTGAAAGTTGATGCGCAGGTGCCTGGCGGATTGCGCCTGGTAAGCGTCGGGGCGCAGTGGAATAGCAAAGTACGACTTGAGATTCTCCACGGGAAGCGATTCGTGATATTCGATCTCGAGCCGCTTGGTTCCGAACGCTGGGATGGGAACAATCTTGGCGCTGAACACAGCCGTGCGCTTTGCTTCTTCGGCGCCACGATCCCCCATCTCGAGCAAACCGGGATCAACCCTCTGCTGCCGGAGCTCGTTATAAATCTCTTCCGCGCGCTTACGCTCCAGGATGACTGCAGGAAGGCGCGTAGGACCGTCCCAGGTGGCGAAATCCGAAATGGTGGCATGGCTGGGAAGCGCAAAGATGTAGTTCCCTTCCTCGATCATTCCCGTGTGGTTCGAAAAAATCTGCCGCACGAAGACACGGACATCGCCGTTATCGATTCGAACGTCGATCTCCATCTCTTCGAGCGAGAGGACCGTCGGGTCCGGTTGCTGTTTGTCGCGCGGAAGCAGAATGCCCGCATCCGCAGCCGCCAAGGGCACGATCATTAGGAAAAGGCAGAATGAAAACAGTGCGTTTCTCATGAGTGCAGCTTCGCTTCGGCGATGCGAACCAAACCGTTATCGGTACCGACGTAAATGAAACCGCCGGAGTAATGGAGCGCGGTTACATTGAGCGACGGCAAACCTTGTCGAATTACGGACCAACGTTCGGAAGAACGGTCATACAAATACAATCCGTTCGAGAGAGTTCCAGCGAGCACAAAGTTCGGCGTGACCAGCATGGCATTGGGATTTACTTCGAAGTTTCCAGAGCCAATATCGAAAGAATGGAAGTGCCCGGAGCGATCAAGGCTAAGAATACCGGCGCCGTAAGTGCCGACCATCCATTCCTCTCCAACACCAACCACGGCAGTGATCCAGTTGTGTTTAAGGTGCGAGTTGCCGGTCGTGTAATTCACCGCGACGCTGCCCTTATCGAGCAGCGAGATTCCTCCCAGCGTCCCGGCAAACAGTTGATCGCCCAAAACTCCGAGAGCGTAAACGTGGTTGTTCACGAGGCCTTGAAAGGCGTACAAGCTGCGTGCGCCGCTCGCATCGAGAAAAGTCAACCCGGCGGGGGTGGCGAGGGCCAGGCCGTCGCCGTAGGCGGCGATGTCAGTGATGTGATCGGCAATGAGGCCATCGGCACGCGTGAGTATCTGTTGTTCTTTGCCGAAAGCGTCAAAGCGAACCAGCCCATTTGCCGTGGCAACCTCGACGCCTCCGGTTTTCGGGTTCGGGAAAATGCGATTTACGCAGAAAACGTGCTGGTCTTCGACATGTGTGGCACGTCCGCTATCGGACGCGAGGACGTCCAAGCCGCGATCAAAGTAACCGATCCACAGGCGCCCAGTTCCGTCCGACGCGAGAGCGGAAATGTTGCGGTCGGCTAACGTTGCCGCGTTCGCCTCGAGAACCGGCCGCCATCCCAAGGCATGGGGCTCGATGCGAAAGATTCCGTTTCGGGCGATGGCGAAGAGCGAGCCATCTGACGGGAACAGTTGTTCGACTTCGCCCAGCGAAGAAGCATCGTCTACCATCGGATTCGGGCGATGACCGGAGAACGGGATCGTTGAAACGCCTTGATCTTCCGAGCCAACATAAAGTTGTTGGGCGTCGGCTGCAAGCGCGGTCGCGAACACTCCCGGCCCAAGCACGCGCGAAAAGCGTCCGCGAGAAAATTCGGCAACTCCCAGCGGCGTGCCGACGTAGGTCTGGTCTTTCGAGATCGCGAGTGCTGTGACCTGGCGGTCGGGCAGTCCTTGTTCTTCCCCGAAAACATCGGTCTCGCCGGCATGGAAGTGCAGCACTCCCCGGTTCAAAGTTCCGATCCAGAGATCAGTCTCAGCGCCGGCCAGTGCGGTCACGTAGCAGTTTTCGAGGGTGGAGTGAACCGGCGTGATGGTCACTCCGTCATAGACGAGAACCCCTTTCTTCTTTGTGCCTATCAGCAGATGACCGGAAGGTGTCGCCACGATCGAGGTGATCGCACGAGCATCGGCATCCGCCGCAAGAATCTGACGAAATCTTCGACCATTGA
>DASQJA010000297.1:0-3761 GCA_035631275.1 Bryobacteraceae bacterium | reverse complement strand
GCCGGCGCAATCTACGCACTGACGCTCTGCGGTGCTACGCACTGCTTCATTCCGACCTTCGATCCTGCCGCAGTGCTGCGCGCTATCGAGCGCCATCGGATCACCCTCATCCTTCTCGTTCCCACCATGATCAACATGCTGGTGAATCACCCGGACTGTTCCAAATGCGATCTCACCAGCCTGCGCCGCGTCATATACGGTGCGTCGCCGATGCCGCTGTCTCTGCTGCGCCAAGCCATGGACGCGCTCGGATGCGAGTTCGTGCAAGCCTACGGCATGACGGAGGTGAGTCCGCTGCTGACCTGTCTTCCGGCCGCCGATCATCGCTTCGACAACACGGACGCTCAGTTCACCCCGGTCAAATCCGCCGGCCGCCCCGTACCGGGCATCGAGTTGCGAGTCGTCGATCACCACGATCGCGACCTCCCCGCATGCCAACCCGGCGAGATCATTGCGCGCGGTCCTAATGTAATGAAGGGCTACTGGAAGCGGCCCGAGATCAGCGCTGAAGTCCTGCGCGGCGGCTGGATGCACACCGGAGACCTGGGCGCCTTCGACGAAGAAGGCTTTCTCTACATACTGGATCGTAAGAAAGACATGATCAAAACCGGCAGCGAGAATGTTTACTCGCCGGAAGTGGAGTCCGTGCTGTGCGCGCATCCGTGCGTGCTCGAAGCCGCTGTGATCGGGATCCCGGATCCGACTTGGGGCGAAACGATTCGCGCGGTCATAGTCAAGCGTCCCGATGCGGCGCTATGTGAGCGGGAGCTGATAGCTTGGTGCCGCGATCGATTGACGCACTTCAAATGCCCGACCTCGGTCGTCGTCACCGACACGCTTCCCAAAGGCGGCACGGGAAAAATCCAGAAGAATGTTCTGCGCGACCGCTTTGGTGCTCGTGCCTCGGCCGGGCGAGGCTAGTTCAGCTTGACTGGCTGTACGGTCGCTTGCAGCCGCCGCATCCCGCGCAGCCAGCGATCGTAATCATTCGCCTTCCGCCGGAAATATTCGAGCACCTCGGGATGCGGCAGGATCAGAAACTGCTCGTTTTCGATCCCCTTCACCACCGCCTCCGCTACTTGCTCCGGCGTCAACGCGCCGTCGAGCAGAAACGACTCGCCGCCGCACGCACTTTCGAGCATGCGCGTCTTCACTCCCTGCGGACATAGTGCCGAAACCTTGATACCGCAGTCACCGTACGTTATCGACAGCCACTCGGCGAATGCGAGCGCCGCGTGTTTCGTCACGGCATATGGCGCAGAACCGATCGAAGTCAGCAGCCCCGCCGCCGAAACGGTTTGGAGCAGATAACCTTCTTTACGCGCCAGCATACTCGGCAGAACCGCGCGCGCCGCGAAGATGTGGGCCATCACGTTGATCTCCCAGATCCGCTGCCAATCGCGATCCGGGGCGCACTGATCGCCTTCGACGACGATGCCTGCGTTGGAACAGAACAGGTCGATACGCCCGAACTCCTTGAGCGTTTCGTCAACCAGGCGCTGGACGTCGGACTCGAGGGCGACATCGACGCAAGCATCGCGGCACCCGAGCTCGGCTGCGACTTGCCGGGCCGGCTCATGTTCCAGGTCCGCGACCACCACAGCGTGCGCGCCCTCGGCAGCAAAGTGCCGGCACAGCGCGCGCCCGATCCCATTCCCGCCTCCGGTGACGATAATGACCTTGTCCTGTAACTTCATTCCTCGATCATACTATGGCTCTGACTAATTACCGCTCTTCGAGATGAAAACAAAAGAAACAGAATCAAAAAGGAGGGCATTTTTGGGATGAATGAGTCTCTTCTAATCGGAAAAGTAATGGATCCGCGCGCTCCGCTGCGCGCGGATCTTCAAGGTCAATGTGAACAAAGACCTGCGACACGCCGAAATCGGTGCCTGCAGCAGGCCTGGACGCGAGGGCGGCTGCGCTTCAGCACCCCGGGACTACCGAGAAACTAAGCCTTGCCCAGCTTCTTCCTGCGCAGCATCATCGCCACCAGGAAGACGCCGGTAGCCAAAGAAGCGATATTTCGGGGCTCGGGAACTGCGCCATTTGGAGGTGGAGGACTGAAGCTCTCTCAACCAAACTTAACTCTTCGCCCGCACCGAATGTACCAGGAAGCGCGAAAGTGTTAATCAGGTGCCTGGACAAATCCGTTTCGACGACCGAATTGAAATTACAGTCAAAAAACAGGTGCGTTCCATCTGTATTTACGCCGGTAGCGGATCCGCAACCAGGCGCCGAAATGTTAGTTCCTGGAATTCTCGCTCCGGTTGTCGGGTCATACTGATCGTGGCTATTGGTAGCGTCGCCCTCGTTAATCAGGTAGTTGCCATTGGGCAGAATTGTAAACCCATCCGCAGCCGGGTCCGTTGCGATTGTTACGGGTGGGAGTAAGATGGTTCCGTCGATGGGTCGAACTCTAAAACTTCAGGCCCCACGTCGGGGTAGCCAGCCAGAGCAAAGAGGTCCCCGCCGCTAACACCTGAACCGAAGTGTAAGTCTGCGATGCCTTGGTGGGGAATCCGGTTAGCGATAGCGCCATTGTCCGGTCCGCCAGCTCCGCTGTTATAAAGTCCCGTCTCGATGTTTAGCGTTGGGCCGAAGCCAGTACCCGACAGCTCAGCGTAATAGAACTGGGTATTTGTGACCGCAATGGCGCGTCCGTTCGGAGAAACTCCGTTGGGACCACCGCGCACTGCACCCGTAGGAATGAAGGAACCCGCCGGCGCCGCAATTCCAGTAGTGAGATCTAGTAACCAAGGCTGAATGGGACCATTGCCAAAAAATGCGTCGAAGTAACCTGGACAAAATGCCTGCATACCAAAATGCCTGCGCTGGTACAATGTGGTCTCCTTGACGATCCCCGAAATGAAGAAAGCATCCGAACTTCTGCCATTTAACAAACTGCTCGGTGTCCGCATCGTGCGCCGCCACTCGGACGGCGTGACTATCGAAGTGGAGATCCGAGGGGAACTGCTGAACTCGGCCGGCGCGGTCCACGGCGGCGTTCTTGCAAGCATGGCTGACACCGCGTCGGGTATCGCGCTGCATCATCATTTCGGGGGACGCCGTCCCATCACGACCACCGATCTGAAGATCAACTACCTGCGCCCGATCACGCAAGGAAAGGTCGTCGCGCGCTCGCACCTTGTCTGCGTAGGAAAAACCTTAGGCGTCGGCCGCGTAGAACTATCCGACTCTCAGCGCAACCTTGCCGCAATCGCGATCGTGACCTACATGATTTTGAGCTGATCCTCGTCTTATTACCAGACGCAGGTTGCCAGAAGATCAGCAATGATGGTCAAAATCATAGCGGGGACCGGTGGCATCCTGTACTGGATCAGTTTTTCGGTCATCGTACCGGTCAATATCTTTGTGATTGTAATGAATCTGGTCGGCATTGGCGGCGACCGCATGGACGCGCGGCCTATGGTTGCTAGAAGCCAGATCGAAACATCCTCGATGAAGCAATATCGCAGATGGCCGGCACATCGGATCGAACGGATGCATCAGCCACGCTTCCAGGAATCGGAACGACCTCGGCGGATTTCTCGGCGACGAACGTGATCGCTTCCTCCACATCTCCTGGATGTTCCCGCGGTGCGATACCGCTCCACGATCGCCCAACGATCCAGGACATGATTGCGCTCCGGATCGAGCCGCGCGTGCAACTCCGCGCTCTGCATGTACACAAAAGTAATGGCTTCCGCCCCTCCGGTGTTACTCGCCGGATTCGAACGGAAGCCATCATGAATCGAGTG
>DASQJA010000296.1:0-3012 GCA_035631275.1 Bryobacteraceae bacterium | reverse complement strand
CCGGCGCGGCCGTGCTGTTATGGATCTTTCTTGCCGCCTTGTTGCTGGTGGGCAGCTCGAAGCACGTCATCCCGGAGACGGTTGGAGCGATTGCGTGGATTGTGATCCCTCTCTCTGCTCTGGCCGCTTTAGCCGCGATCGCTGTTCTTTATGATTCGCACCGCCACTGGCCACTATTCCTTCCCGCAGTTGTACCATTGCTAATTGCCTGCTATGTCGTCTACGCGTTCTTTCCATCGCTGCAGACGATTTCAACCTCGACGGTCGGCCTGGCGTTGTGGGGAGCGGTCGCCGTGCTCTCCGCGTCGATTGTGCCCACCGCCACCGCATTTCTGGAAGCGCATCGCAGTGACTCGGTGCGAGCCGAGCCTGGGCCGGAACTGGATCGCTTCAACGCCGAGCAGCGAGACCGGGCTCGCGCCGACGGGCTCGCCGAGTTGAGCAAGATGGATGAAGAAACCCAGCTCTACGAGGTCGTACGCTGGATGCGCCCGAACAGCCCCGTGCGTCAAGAGGCGCTCGAATTCACGCGCCGTCTTCCCAACCGGCAGGCGGAAATGATCCAGATGCTCGTCAGTTTGGGATCGGAGCCTCTGGTGTTTATCGCCGATATCGATATTCAGCCGTCGCCGGAATTATGCGACGCAGCCCGGTACTGGCTGCATAAGGCCGTTGTCCAACGCCTGCAGATGTTCCGTTCCGGACCTGAGCCTTTCGTCGGAGTCGAGTTCGAAGGGGGCCTGAGCGGCATCGGGTGGATCTCCGCAAATTGCGGGTGCGAAAAAGAGCTGGACGAGATCGAAGCCTATGCACGAAGCCAGGATCAGAATGCCCCGGCAGTCCAGAAATTTCTCACAGGGCTGGCTACGATTCGGGAAAAGAAGTAGCGCGCGGCTCCGCTGCGCCCGTCCATGATGCCATCAAGCTAAGAGCAATATGGAGCCAAGGACTGGCGAGGCTTCCACGGATGAATGTGCTCCGGCTGCGCGCACAAGGTGAGATCTCGGTCCACTCCTGATCGGGCGACACACAGTGGTGATCGCCAATGCCGGCGAGGCGCGAAGCGTGATCCTGCGTCTGGGACAGGCGGAAGCGGGATTGGCCATGAGCCACATTGGAGTGGAGTTGATCCCGCTCACATAGGCGCGGGTCCTGGCGATTCGCCTGCGCGAGCCGACGGGGGGAAGCCTTCGCCGCGATGACTCCGTGAAACGGATTTCCGCCCGTTTCTTCCCGCGTGCGGCCGAGGATTGAGCACGGCTTCGATCTGTTCTCGCAGCCAGCGATTCGCGGGATCGTTTTCCACGCTTTCATGCCAATACATCTGCGCCTCAACCTGGGCCGTTTTCATCGGCAGCGGGTAGAGGCGAGTACCTAGAGCTGCGCTGATTAGCCGCGCGTGACTTTCGGAAAGAGTCAGCAGCAGGTCTGTCTCGCTCACGACGCGGCATGCCGGAAACGTGTGTTGGCAGCGAAGGACGATCTTTCGGCGGAAGCCGAGGCGGCTGAGCTCGACGTCGATCAGGCTGGGACCATACCGCCGCGACGAAACCAGCACATGCGATTGAGCGAGATAGCTTTCAAAATCGAGCGTGCCGTTGCGGATAGCGGGATGCCCGGCTCGCGCCATCACCACCAGACGCTCAGTCAGAAGCCGCTTCCGATGGATCGGCTCGCGCGTAGTCATGGGCACGTCGATTGCAAGGTCTAGAGAGCCGCGGGCGAGTTCCATCTCCAGATCGCGGCGTTTGACGCGAGTTGTAGTGATCGACATCTCCGGTGCGTCGCGCTCCAAGCGGCGCAGCAGCGTGGGCAGCGATATCGACTCGATATACTCCCAAAGCGAAATGTGAAAGTTGCGGCGGGTATGCGTGGGATCGAAGGGATGGCTCTCGCAGAGATTGACCTCGAGAATCTGCAGAGCCTGCCGCACCTGGTCAATCAAGCTGCGGGTGAACGGGGTGGGAATCATCTCTGCACCGCGACGCACGAACAGGGGATCTTTCAGCAAGTCGCGCAGGCGCTTCAATGCGTGGCTGATGGCAGGCTGGGTGAGGTTGAGCTGATATCCCGCGCGGGTGATATTGCCTTCGCGGTAAATGGCATCTAGCACGACGAAGAGGTTGAGGTCGACCTGGCTTAAATGCACGGCATACATATTACTTGATTCAAAGGATTCATTTGATGAATTGTGCCGGAACGGCTAGGCTGAGTGCCTTGCCCCGGTGCTTTGCCTGATGGACTTCACACCCTCATCCCGCGCCCAGAGCTATGTGGGGCGGCTTACCGCGTTCATGCGAGAGCACGTCCTGCCGGCGCAAGCCGCATACCGGCGCGCGGTTGTGAACGACGGCGACTGGCGCAAGTGGACGCAGCCGCCGGTTATGGAGGCACTCAAAAGCAAGGCAAAAGCTGCGGGGCTGTGGAATCTTTTCCTGCCGGGGAACGCGTATGGTGCAGGGCTGAGCAACGTAGAATACGCTCCGCTGGCCGAAATTATGGGGCGGTACCCAATCGCGCCCGAAGTTTTCAACTGCAACGCGCCGGACACGGGAAACATGGAAGTGCTGGTGAAGTATGGCTCGGAAGAACAGAAAGAGCACTGGCTGAAGCCGCTGCTGGCGGGTGAGATCCGGTCGGCCTTCTGTATGAGTGAACCGGAAGTCGCTTCGTCGGATGCCACCAACATGCAGGCGAAAGCGGTGATCAAGGGCGAGAATGTGGTGCTGAACGGAGTGAAGTGGTGGAGCTCAGGGCTGGGGCATCCGCACTGCCGCTTGCTCATCTTTATGGGATTGACCGACCCGGAAGCGGAAAAATATCGGCGGCACTCGGTGGTGCTGGTTCCTGTGGACGCAGCGGGAGTGAACGTCGTGCGCATGCTTCCGGTTTTCGGTTCTTACGACGCGCCGTTCGGCCACGGAGAAGTGCGGTTCGAGAACGTCCGCGTGCCGATTGAAAATATTGTGGCCGGGCCGGGACGGGGATTCGAAATCGCGCAGGGCAGGCTCG
>DASQJA010000295.1:0-13179 GCA_035631275.1 Bryobacteraceae bacterium | reverse complement strand
TCATCGCGCAAATCAGATCGGCGGCTTCGGCCAGGGCTTCCGACTCCCGAAGTTGCAGCACACCGAGAGCGAGCATCGCCTGCGTCCCGTTGACCAACGAGATCCCTTCTTTCGACGCCAGGTCGATCGCTTCTACGCCCGCGAGCCGCAGCGCCTCCCCGCCCGCTAGCCGCTGGCCTCGGAAGTCCGCGTCACCTTCGCCAATCAAGACCAGGCCCAGGTGCGCCAGCGGCGCAAGATCGCCGCTCGCCCCCACGCTCCCCTGCGACGGCACTACCGGCGTCACCCCGCTATTCAACAATTCGCAGAGCCGCTCGGCCACCACTGGCCGGATACCCGAAAATCCCTTCGCAAGGACGTTGGCGCGAATCAGCATCATCGCCCGAACCTCGGCGCGCGCGAGCGGTGGCCCCACGCCGCAAGCGTGCGAACGGATCACGTTGCGCTGAAGGTGCTCGAGGTCTCCTGGCGGAACCCGCACGTCGGCCAACAAGCCGACGCCTGTGTTCACCGCATACACGGCATCGTTCCCGGCAGCGAGGCTTTCTACAACCGCTCGCGATCGCTGCATGGCTTCGATTGCAGTCTGCGAAAGCTGAACGGGTTCATCCCGCGCGGCAACTCGCCAGACCTCATCGAAAGTCAAATGCGCGCCGTCGATTTCGATCACATTTTTATCCTAATTACGCGACAAGCGCCTCAACCGGGGCGGATTCACGTTGGGATCCAGTTCCCAAAGCACCCGATCATGAAAATGTTCCAGGAGCGATTCGTTGCCGCTTTCGCCCATATCTCGCGCCCAGACGATCTTCGCCGCATCGATATCGGCATCGTTGTAAATCCACTGGAAAAGGTTGTCCGGATTTGTCTTCGGCTTCACTAGAACCAGGTGCCGCCCCGCGGTAGCGTCGAGCGTCGCAGTAATTTGCGCTTTCGCCCCGCTCGGCGGCTCAACGCAGCACCAGGATTGGTAGTTCACCGCCTGAGTGAACGGTAAATGCAGTTTTTCCAGGCCGACCCGCACGAAAACGATTGTGAGTATAATCGCCGGCGCAAGCAGTGCGTAGGTCATCCCATATGCGCGCGCGCAGAGCCGGCGAAAACAAGCGACGATAATCATCAGAAAGCAACCAGTGGCCGCTGCTTCATAGTGCGGTGACGCTCCCACGTCAATCAAAGCCAGAATAATGGTCAAAGCTGCCATGATCGTGAGTACCCACAGCCTGCGCCGTCTCCAAATTAGCGCCAAAACAACGAGCGGCACCGAAAGCGCAGGACCGAAATAAAAGCGCCACAACTCCTCCGCGCTCCGCACGCGCTTCAGAACCGGATTCATATGCTCGTGCACATCCAGCTCGTAATCGTAATAACGCTGAAGCTCCGCGTGCCGGAATTGCACCTTCGGCGGATGAAACCAAGGCAGCGTCATGGGCCAGCCGTAGGTCGCCTGATTCACGGCGTACGGCGGGCGCAGTGGATCCCCGGTCACCGCCCGGTTGTAAGTCAACAGAGCTGCAAGCCCCCCCGCCATCACTGCCAGCGCCGGAATCGCAACCCACCAGCGTGTGCATCGCTTCAGGATCGCGAACGCCAAGATCGCTAACGCCGGCAGAGCCACAGCCAGTCCTTCGAAGGGCCGCGTGAAGCCAATGATCACGATCCCCAACCCAAACAGCAACGACATTTCAAGCGACGACTTCCGCAACAAACGCGGATATGCTCCCAACGCCAATGCCCCTCCGAGCGCCGCCAGGCACCCGCCGTAATAGCCGTTGACCCAATAGCTCGCAATGTCAAAGCGAACTATGGCCAGCAGCCCTCCGAACAATCCCCACAGCGGCGGCAGCCAGCCCCCGATCATCCAGGCTAAGGCGGCGCACATCGCCGCGCTCAGTAGCCACATCGCAATCCAAGGATTTCCTAGCCGCTCTCCGATCGCGAGCACAGCGCCCTGTCCGGGAAAATAATCCGAATTGCAGGAGGGCTGTTGAATAATGTGGATGCTTTCGAAATGCACCCACTCGGGATGCGTTGGATTCGTGAGCCGTCCGTGCGCGAGTGTATCGGCAATCAGCAGATGACTGAATTCATCCGTGATCGCCGGATGCGGAACCGGAAGCAGTGGAAGAAACGCTGCCCGAACCGCGAGCGCAGCTACGAACACTGCCGCCACCGCTACACGCGGCCGCTGCGCGATCCGGATCAGCCATCTCGCCGAACGTTCCGCAAGGAGCGCCGCGGGCTTCCATCGCCGGGCCGCGAAAATCGCCGCGACCACCATCGCAGTCTCGAGAAGATTCAAGTCGTAATAAAGCGCATAGCCGGCGCCGGCCAGGATGTAGAGTAGAGACTCAAACACCGCTCGGATCGCCGGCATTACGCGGTCACCGCGCTACTCCGCGCGCCCGCGTCATTGTGCACACGCGCCGTTTCGCGGCAAGTCTCATGATCCGCGGCAAGTCCCATTATCATAGATGATAAGGGTCAACTAGAAGAGATAATCCATGACCAAACTCCCGCGTCTCGTGCCCGTGCGTCAACACTTTCCAGATCGCTCGTTGCGCGACGTCGCAGCCGAAACGCATCGCCAGTTGTCGGAAACGCAGTTCGCCGCCCGTATCAAACCGAGAGCGCGGGTCGCGCTGGGCGTTGGCAGCCGCGGCATCGCCAATCTCGCCACGATCGTTCGCAGCGTGGTCGACTATTGGAAATCGCACGATTGCGAGCCATTCATCTTTCCTTCCATGGGAAGCCACGGCGCCGCGACCGCCCAAGGCCAGGCTGACGTTCTCGCGCGCTTCGGCGTTCACGAGGGCGGCATGGGATGCCCCATCGTCAGCGCGCTCGACGTCGTCTCGCTCGGCAAGACCGGCGACGGCATCGAGGCCTTCATGGATCGGAACGCGTTCGCGGCCGACGCGATCATGGTCATCAACCGAATCAAGTGGCACACGGATTACTCCGGCGATATCGAGAGCGGCTTGCTAAAGATGCTGGCCATCGGCACCGGCAAGTTGGCTGGCGCGCAGCGCTACCACACTTACGGCTACAAGCTGGGCCTCGAGCACGTCATCCGCACCGTCGGCCGGCAAGTCCTCGCGTCCGGCAAAATCGTCGGCGGCCTCGCGATTCTCGAAGACGCCTATCACAACACCGCTCAGTTGAGCGCTGTGCCAGCCGACGCGATAGCACAAAAGGAAGAAGAGCTGCTGAAGCTAGTGAAGAGCTGGCGCGGCAAGATCCCGCTTCCGCTCGACATTCTGATCTTGGACGAGATCGGCAAGAACCTGAGCGGCACCGGGATGGACACCAAGGTCGTTAACCGCAGTATCCATGGTGAACCGAACCCTTGGCACGACTTAGTCCGGATCGAACGCATTTTCGTGCGCGACCTGAGCAGTGGCAGTTACGGAAATGCCGTTGGAATCGGTATGGCGGACGTGATTCACGACCGGCTGCTCGAAAGAGTGGATTGGCGCGCGACGCACATTAACTCGCTCACGGCTTCTACGCCCACCGGCATCCGAACGCCGATTCATTTTCCGAGCGATCGCGAGTGTTTGGAAAAAATAGGAACTACGGTAGGAAGGCTGGACCTTGCCGAAGTGAATTGCGGCTGGTTGAGAAACTCGCTTGAGCTGAGCTTCATGAAGATCAGCGAAAACTTGCGCGCCGAAATCGAACGCAATCCCGCGCTCGAAATCGTTGGCCCGGCCGAAGAAATGGACTTCGACGCAGCCGGAAACCTCAGTACTTGCGCCAGCGAACCGCACACCGTCGGCGCCGACTAAGCTAAGCGCCACGGCCCCGATCCGCCGCTACGCGTTTGGATCGTGGGCAAGCCTTTCCGTTTCTCGAGAGTGGATAGGCGAGCGAGGGGTTCCTGCCCGCCTACCCCTCCAGAGATTTAGCTCTGTGACGCCGCAGCGGCCATCACACTGGAAACTTTGCTGAAGATCGTGCTGATGCTGCCAGCCACCGTGGGCATCACCGCGCCCGCAGCAACCGCAACGAAACCAGCCATCAAAGCATACTCGATCAAGTCCTGACCGCGCGTATCTTTGAGAACCTTCAGTTTCAGTACCAGATTCGTGAGTCGTGTCATTGCTTTCTCCTCTCCCTTGCGATGTTTCTCCACCGCTATTGGTAAACTATCACCCTGAGCCGGTACGCAAAATCAGCGCAAAAACTTAGGAGAGCCCCTAAAAACGCTCGATTGTTGGCTAGCCTAAATTGACTGGTCATAGTACTCTCCTACTCCTCCTCACCTGTCTCATGGGACTTCAGTAGCACCTTCCCATCTTCGGTGAGCTTCCACACCCGCCTCGACGCAAAATGCGCAATCAGTTTTTGATCCGCTTCCCGCCCGAGCGACCTCGCCCAAACGACCCGCGCATGTTCGATTTCCGCGCGATTGTAGACCAGCTCTTGATAAATCTCATGCTTCGGTCCATAGCTCACCAGCACCAGGTGATCGCCGGGGATTTTCATCAGTTGATCCGTCACCGAGGCCCATTCCCCCCGAATGTGGTAATCAACCGGTCCGAATAAATAGCGATTGTTGGGCGTCAGCCAGCCGCTCAGCGCCACAGCGCCGAACGCGGCTGCAATTGCCCACGGCACAAACACGCGTTCTACCGGGTTCCCCGGCCACGACCGTCTCGCAGCCCGGAGCGTCGCCGCTCCCACGATGTAAACCAGCACAGTGCCCGGCGCGAAGTAATGCGGAAAGAGTCGAAGATCGAAGGCAACGCCCGTGTAAAACGCGACGAACAACCACAGCGCCCCTCGCACCGCCCGATCGCACCACAACGCGCGAGCAAACATCAGCACACATACGGTGAGCGGAAGTCCCAGGAAAAATCCCGCCAAGCGGTAGAGATCGAGCGCGTGCGTCTGAATCAGATGCTCGCGCGCTTCGAGCTTATCGTGAGGATCGGCGTGCGTCCAGAACTCCTCGAGGAAGCTGTTCGTATATGACGGCCGGGGTCCGGCATGCGACTGCCACGCGAGCGACGACCAGATCGCGTACTGCCGCTCATGTGCGATGTACGGCATCTCCCATGGATTCCCAGTCACGCGATAGTTGTAGTAAGCCATCCATACCGCTACAGGAATAAACACGGCGCACGCAGGAATCAGAACGCTTCGCGTGAGCGCTGCGAACCCAACGCGCCTGTGCCAGAACGAAAACACGAGATACAACGTAGCCGGCACCGCCAGCATCAGCCCTTCGTAGGGACGTGTGTTTGCAAGAATCGCAAGCCCCGCCGCATACGCGACCACCTTCCGCCAACTCTGCAGGTGGATCAATCGCGGCAGTGCTCCGATCGCCAATGCCCCGCCGATCGCCGCGCACGTCCCGCCCCAATAGCTCTCGCTCCAGTAGCTCAGGACACCGATCTTCACCAGCGCGACCAGCCCTCCCGCCAGCGCCCATCCCGCCGGAAGCCATCCCTGCAGCGCCCAAGAAATCGCGCCACACAGCGCGCCCCCCGCGAGCCACACTCCCACCCAAGGCTCGCCCGTGAGCTTCTGGCCTAGCGCCATTACCAGGCCCGACATTGGCGGATACTTCGACGCGTAGGTCGGATGCATCAGCACCTGCAGTGTCTCGAAATGCTCCGCAAACGGAGGCGTCGGATTGGTCAGACGACCGTCTGCGAACGTGTCCGCCGCCAAGAGGTAACTGAATTCGTCTTGGATCGCCGGTTTCGGCACCGGCAGCACCGGCAAGAGCAGCGCACGAGCTGCAAGCGAAGCTAGGCCCAGAAGCACAACCACGAGCCACTTGCGGTTAGCTAGCCTCGATAGCCCGCGCTCGGCAGCAAGAACCGTTTGTGCGGCGCCCTCCAGCATCAGGCTTCCAACATCAAGCTAGCCGCAGATGCTTGTATTCTTCGAGCAACGCGAAGGTCGTCTGAACACTGGCCACCGTTTCGCCGCGCTGCTCGATCCGCGCCGGGTGGATGTGTCCCAGATCCGCCGCCATGCGCAAGTAGTCGATCTTCTCGGGATCGATTCTCATGATCCGGCAGCAAGTGGCATCCACGGCCACCAAGTCGCGGCCCATCACCAGCACACCCGCCGGCTTCGGGGTGCCCTGAATCGGCCCGTTGCCTTCCATCGCGACGATTCCGTCCACGATTGCGAACGTGTTCCGGAACCTCCGGTTCAACGCCACAACCGATTCCGCAATCCCGATGTAGTGCAGCTTGTTCTTGGGCCAGCCGTACACCGCGCCGGGGACCAGGCCGAAGAAATTCTTCATCGAGAGCGTAGCGCCCGCCCAATGATGCGTCTTCATCTTGGCAAGGGAGACGATCAAATCCGCGCCTAGCACCGTATTCGGAAAGTAAAACTGCGATTCACCTGCAAAATTCGAAACCGGCGAGACGTCGTCGCGATTCAAATCCGTAAACAAGCTCTCGAAGCGCGGAACGGTCGCTCGATACCGGGCATCATCGGCCAGGTCCCACGTGTCCCTGCGATGCCCGGGCCCTTCGCCGATCTTCACCTCAGCCGCTCCCAGCGACCGAAACGTCTCTAGCGCCGCCACAATCACGGCGGAGTCTGTGTTGATCACTGTAGCCGAGTCAAATTCCACCAGATTCGGCTTGAGCAGCACGCGTTTGCCACGCACGTCCAGCCCGCACTGCCGGATTCCTTCGAGCATGCGGCTTACCAGATCTTCCGAATACGAGCGCGCCCTCAAAATCGAGACCGCCGAGCTACCCACTGGACCATCCGGGATCGGAGGCTGCCGCTCCAGCTTCAAGCCGGCATAGGTCCCACCAATCGCAGCGCCGGATGCGATCAGAAACTTTCGGCGATTCATGCGCGTGCCTCCGTCGCAAGCAGCCGCCAGTTCCCGTCGGGATGCGCAAGCGCTTCGAGGGCCGCGAGCATTTCATCGCACGACCGCGCTTCCTCGGTGGGCGCGTCCAGAGCTTCATGATGACATCGCAGCGCGATTGCCAACCAGGCTTTCGCAAGCGACGATTTGGTTTGGCTCCGGAAGCGTCGCGCAGCCGCGAGCGGCGCCGCAAGCTCATTCGCGCTTCGCCCTTGCAATCCGATCAACGCCTGCGCAGTCGATTCCGGATACGACGGCAAGTCGTAGTTAAACACGTTCGGATTCCCGCAATTCCAACCGCCATCGCTGCAGCGCCGGCTCAACACCAACGCCTCGCCTTCGCGCACCCTGTAGGCGAGTTCAGGCAAACCATGACCTCGTGCGACTTTCTTCAATGCCAGCAGCGTCAGCGACGTCGGCTCGATCCACGACGCATTCCCTTCGCGCCACGGCCAACCTTCGTGCGAGACATTCAGCTTGGTTTTCAGCAGATGGAAATAAGAGAACGCCCGCATCGCGAGACTGTGCTCGGCGCCGACCACGCGGAGCAGCCAGTCCACCGCCCGCGCGGTGTTCCTATCTTGAACACCGCGAACGCAGGCGAGCGTCACGAACAACGCCGTCACCCAGGTTCCGTCAGCTATTGCTCCGTTCGGCCGCACGCTTCCATCGGCAACCTGCCACGAAGCGACCAGCCGCCACGCTCGATCCACCGCGGTTTCCGCGGCGCTCTGCCCGTAGAGCGCAAGCATCGCATACGCGGTCGGCTCGAGCCACGATTGTTTTCCAGGAAAATATCCCCACCCACCATCGGCATTTTGCGAATCGCGCAAAAACTGAAGGCGTGACTCGAGATACACTCCGTCCACGCTGAAGAGATCGGCAGTTTCCGATCAAATCTTCAGCCGCGTATCACCGCATTCTAGGGTAGAAATCCGTGCTGAAGGGGCCCCAAGGCAACCCAGGCCCATCCAGCCTTAATTGTCAATAAAGCTCTGCGAGTTAAGCGCAGTTAACGCACCGATCGCGTCAGCGATGTCGTGGCCCCAGTGCGATCCAAACCAAAATCGCCAATGCCACACAGCGTTGTTGGCGCACCTCCGGCTTGCCGCTATCGAAAGTCAAAGGCCCATTTTGACGTCGCGCCGAATGTCTGCGAGGTCATCAGAAATAGAGCCACAGATTGGATCGGGCTTGTTTTCTGCGAATGATTCGAACACTTCCCAATACTGGTCGTGATCGGTGCGCTTTGGCAGTCCGCGCCCGCACCGCCTGCCATTCTTCGTAAGGAATTTCTTACAGGCAATTGGTTCGTTGGGATCAGCGCTCGGGAGCAACAGAACGTGCTAATAGAATCGCAGAAGCACGGCCAAGCACTCTTTCTGGAATGCGCGCGGCCCGGCGCCGTCCTCGTTCTCAACTAGCGTGCAATAGCGCCGCGCCTCCCCAGCAAACTCGGCAACTTAGTCATTCACATAAATATCATCGCAAGCGGAAGGCGCCAAGTTACCGATAACTCGCACTACCGGGAAAATACTCAAATACTCCTGAACCGGGGCGCCCGGTTTCAACCCTGTTGAATATCCACGATCTGCGACGTGATCACGGTCCGGTGCACCGGATGAATGAACTCCAGATGCATTCCCCGCCCCACATACTTCGCTTTCAACATCGAGCCTCCCCACGTGCATCCCTGCACTTGCACCCGCACAGGTTCGGGGCAGAACTCCGGATGTCCCGAAATCAAGGAGCACTCCTCGCTCAAGTTGACCAGCGTGTACGACCGGTTGCGCGTCTGAATCGCTAACACCGCTCCCGGCTGAAGATCGCGCAGATACACTCCGCCTTCGACCTCAGACTGGATGATGTTGTGGTTGACCTCGTCGGACAGATTCGGATGCGGGACTAGCGGCGCCCGATCGTAAATGCCGCTGATCGTGTCGGCGTACATCTCGCTCTATTGTAACCAGATCTTAAGAGGACGCAACATGCATTGTCCCCGCAATTAGTACTCAGCTTTTCTTCTTGAAAACCAGCACTTCCACGTCTCCGAAAGGTCCCAATCGCTGCACGCGCCATCCCTCCAGCGCCGGCTGCGCGCTGAACCAGTCGCGCCAAAAGTTCGCTGCACGATTTCCACCGTAGACCACAAATTCCCGCGACTTGACCAGCGCGTCCTGCGTCAACGCGCGCGCGAAGTCTTCTGCCTCCGGCGAGCTTTCAAACGGGAATGGAAAAATTCGCCCCTTCACCGGATACGCCGCTAGATGCGAATACAAAAAGCTCGGACGCGGATAGTCGGGCTGCCATACGGGCGGACGCGCCTCTATAAAAGGACTGGGACAAATCACCGGCGCGTCGCCGGAGGCAAGTTCGCTGTCGATCGCCTGCGCTGCCGCGCGCCAATCGGAATTGTGATGCGGGGGAAACAACCGGTTCCAATGTCCCTGCGTTAGTAGCACACCCAAACCGAGTACCGCCGCAGCGCGCCGCCATTCCCGAGCATCGAGAAAAATCGCAGTGCCGGCCGTAGCAGCCAGCGCCATCCCAGGCAGCGATAAATAAAGATAGCGTCCTAGGTACACGCTGTTTTTTGTGATCAGCGAGAAGAGATATAGGCACACCGGATCGACCAACCACCAGGAGAGAATCAAAGCCACGCTGGCCCACGGAAGCACCTTGTCAGGTCTCGGCCAACGCAAGAGGCTGCCGATGAACGCCGTCACCATCCAGAATAGAAGCACGTAGGTAGGTTTGAATCCTTCGGTGAACAATGCCAGGCTTGGAATCGCAACCACGACATGCCCGCTCGCCTCCCGGTTCAACTCGAGTGCCTGTGCGGCAACCGGCAAGAGCGTCACGCCAATCAGGATGTACACGGGAATCACAGCCAGCCATCCCGGCCGCGCTTCCCCCCGCACCAGCCGCACTATCGTATAAATCGCGAATACCAAGTACATCGGCCAGAAGATCAAATGGACGCGCCACACCAGCGCGGCGAAAATCGCGAACAGCGACGCATCCAACCATCTCCCCGAATCTAGCCACCGAATCAGAAAAAAAACGCCAGCGCAAAACATGCAAGTCCCGAGCGCATACGGCCGCGCGTCCGCTGCCTGATAGTTGAAGTCGCGCAGCAGCAAGCAGGCGAACGCAGCGAACCAGCCCGCGTCAGGATGAATCAAGCGCCGCGCGATCAGCGCCACCAGCACAAGCGCCATACCCATGAACAGCAGCGACGGCAAGCGATAACCGACCTCTGAGGCGCCAAACAACGCCTGCGCTCTAGCGGGCACCGCATAATAAATGGACTGTGGAACCTGAGGCGCCACCTTCAACGTCGGATCGTTCGCCCCATGCAAGACCACAAACTCGGTTCCCATCTCGTCCACCCAAAAGCTCGACCCGAGTTCGGCCACCCACATCCGAGCGATGCACAACGCCAGCAACAACACCAGCAGCCATCGCCGGTCCAGCGCCGACTTAAGCCAGTCCTTGGACATGGATCTCTTGGACGCAGTTGCGTGGAGAAACGTTAACGGAAAAAAACTTGAAACAATTCAATGACCAAAATGGCCACCACCAGGGCCTCGAGTACGAACGCGCGCGATTGATGAAACTCGTTCATCATGAAGTCATAAAGCTCACCTGCCGTTCGTAGTTTCTCGTCAACAAGATGACGGTAGTCCGGCACGCCCACGCGCGCTGCCGCGATCCGATGGGCCCGTGCATAGAACATATCGCTGAGGAATTTTATTGCGTTATCGGTGCGCTCGGTAAGCTCGGTGATATCCAGCCGCAGCGTGTTCAGGGCTTCGGCTTCGCGCGCCATCTTCCAGCCCCGGAATAATCCGCCGCGCCGCTCGAGCGACTTGTACTCCTTCGCAAGTACCCGCGTCAGCACATCGTCATAGTGACGAAACTCGAGTAACTGTGCGTTCGCGTATTCGAGCAGTTGAATCGTCGGCGATGCACCGTCCGGCGTGTCATAAACTAAGGCCGCGACCCAGCCTACCACAAGCAGGTCGCTCGGATAATACGAAAGACTGGACTGCAGCACCTCCTTGCACTCGCCTTCCGACAATGGCATGGAGTCCCCGCGTACCATCTGCGCGATCTCCGAGCCATGCGCTGCCAGCATCTCCTGAGCCATCATCGGATGGCCTTCTTCATCGCGCGCCTCGCGCAAATGAATAATGTAGTAATCCTCGCTCAGCGGATGTTCGTAGGGCATCTGCAACGCCCCCCGGACCTTTTCCAGCCGAGACCCCAAAAGCGCGAGCGTCAGCCGCTCGATCTCCGGCGCAAGAATCCAACGCGTCGAGAGTTGGATCAAATCCTCCCATGACGTGTCGAACTCCAATTGCAGCGCGACACTGATGACGCCGTAATCGAAATATTGGATACGCGTCTGCAACCTTTCGCCAGTCGACGCACGAACCGACTCCAGATATTCGGTAACAGGCGGCCGCTCGAACCGCACATACTCGGGCAGCGGATGTTTGAAACGCGGCTGCGCAGCCAATCGTTCCGCGCCGATTAACTCCGGAAATTTGTCGAGCAGGATCTCTTCGGCCACATCGTACAGGACCAGCATCCACATCGACCCCCTTAGCGCCGCCACGCTTGTATTGTCACCTACCGGCCGGCAAAGCTACACTGCGCTCATGCTGAGTAGTAAGCCAGCCTGGCTCGAACCGATATTTCCCTGGAAACAGAAAAGCATCAAGGTCAATGGCCGATCCATGGCCTACATTGACGAGGGCGATCGCGCCGGGCACCCCGTTCTGCTGCGCTCGGGCAACCCGACCTGGGGTTCTCTCTATCGCGATTTCATCCGCCCGTTGGACCGGAGTGACTTCATCCAGGAAGACGCAGGCGAGGAAGTCGCCGCGCACATCATCGGCTGGATGACCGCCTGATCAGCATGACTGGACTTCGAGTTCAACGCGCCACGCCGGCCGACGCGCTTGCTCTTGTCTCGCTGCACACCGCGGCCAACGATCGTCTAGTCGCAGACTACGGCCAAGGACCCTGGGGATCGCACCCCAGCGAACGCGGCGCGCTCTTCCTGATGACACGAGCCGCCGTGTTTGTCGCCCGGGATCGCGGCAGCCTGATCGCTACCTTCGCTCTTTCGAAGCGAAAGCCTTGGGCCATCGATACGAGATACTTCAGCGCTTGCAAACTCCCTCTGTATCTCACATCGATGGCGGTCGCGCCCGGCCGCCAACGCGCCGGCATCGGCCGATGCTGTCTGGATGAAGCCCGCCGGATCACCGCCGAGTGGCCCGCAGATGCCATTCGACTCGACGCTTGGGACGCCGATGCGGGCGCTGGCGAATTCTATCTGAAATGCGGCTTTCGCGAAGTCGCCCGCGCCAGCTACAAAGGCACGCCGCTCATCTACTTTGAGCTGCTGCTCTGACGTTCCGCCGCAAGAATTCCACGACTCGCCCAGTCTGATTTGGGATGAAATGTCCCACGTCTTCCAAGTACAAGACCTCGGCCGTCGGTACCAGACGCTCCAGCCTTCGCTTCGTACCCAGCGACTCGAGCATCACATCGCGCCCGCCGACAATGGCGAGCACAGGGATGCTCAGTCCTCGCAGAGCGTCGTCCGAAAAGATCGGCAGCTTCACCATACGCGGCCGGAAATTCTTATGAATCACCGCCACAAAATCTGCGAACGCTTTCAAAGCCGGCGGCGGATCGGCCGGCGGACGCGCCAGCACTCGCTCCATCAGCTTGCGCTTTCCCCACGGCCCGCACGAACGCAGCAGCATCGCCTCAAACACAATCCGAATCTTCTGCCGCCCAACGCCGCCCGGACACAAAACCGCCACTTGCTCCACGCGCTGCTGACGCCGGATCGCATAATCCAGCGCGAGCCACCCGCCCAGCGAAACTCCCAGTACGGACGCCCGCTGAATGCCGAGTCCGCTGAAGACATCGTCAAGCCACACTGCATGCGCATCCGACGTGAGCGACGGCCTTGATTCGGCGCTCAATCCGGGCTCGCCGATCACATCCGCGGCGTAGATGCGGAAATGCTCCGCAAACGCTTTCACCTCGCCCATCCACATCGCGCAATTCGCTGCGCTGCCATGCAGCAGCACGAGCGGCGGAGCGCCCGCTTCGCCCGACACGACCACGAACGTTTCACCTTGGCTGGTCGCCACGCGAATCTCCTCGCGCGGTACCGGCCATCGATCCAAGAACGCCCGATAGCGCTCCCGAACCAACCGTTCGCCTTCAATCGACTTGAAGACTGAACCCATGGTCCTTCGCTCCTTTCAAAATGGACACACGTATCCCGTGCG
>DASQJA010000294.1:0-14468 GCA_035631275.1 Bryobacteraceae bacterium | reverse complement strand
AACTCTCGGCGGCACTCGACAGCGGGTTCGCGGAGCTCATTCCTTGCGCACCGCCACATCCGCCGACCCCCGCGCTCGGCTGTGATCGAACCGTACCGGCGCGGCGCACGCTAGTTTCCACTCCCGTGCGATGTCCGGCGGCATGGCGTCGGGATTGTTGGCGATCACCGCGCGCGGCCCCGCAGGACTGGCGCCCGCACGCTGCGGCATCGTGGCGACAGGTTTGCACACGCCAGGAATGCCTGTCGCGCGCAATGCCTTGGTTGGGAGGCCGCGCCTGAACTGTCGGGAGGCAGTAATGCGGGAACACAGCCATGCCGGCAGCGGACTTGTACTGATCATGTCTCGCATTTGGCTGGCATCATATCCTGTTCTAAATTGTCGGTTGCAACCATTTGATCATGTCGCACGTTCATCTCCCAGACGGAATAGCGCTTCGAAATGTGACATGAGACCCTCGTCGGGCTGATGTGGGCCGATTGCACCGTGGCGGGGAGTTCGAGTAAAGCCGGACGCTAGACCGTTATGAACGAGTAACCCGACCCGCGGGATGACTCCATGCGAGCTAGGGCTCGGTGAACGTGCTTACGACCTCCTGCGGCGTGCCTTCCTCGGCGCGCGCTTTGGTCTACAACGCGACCGTGGTCCCGGTCGGTTCGCTCGGTTATCTCACCTTGTGGCCGGATGGCCATTCACAGCCTTTGGTCTAAACGCTGAATGCACCCGACGGCGCGATAACGTCCAACATGGCGATCGTTCCCACCAACAACGGACTGATTGACGCATTCGCGTCGCCGTCGACGCATCTCATTCTCGATATTTCCGGCTCCTTCGCTCCCTAGAAAAGATTAGCGGCGCGGCGCTCTACTCGATGGAAAACTTTTCGCGGGTCTCGAAGGTTTGCTGGCCGATATGGTCTCGCACCGTCAGAACGATCGTATATTCGCCTTTGGCGATATCTTTGGGCATGTTGAGGCTCAGTTCGCCCGGCTGATACCGCTGCGGATAGAAGGGCGCTTCTTTCGAAACTGCGGCTTCGGGCTGCGCGTACGCGACGGAGCCGTCCTCGCGCAGCACCACCAATCCGTAACCGATGTCGAACATGTTCTTGTCCGCAATTTTGTAGCCCGTCATGTCGAAGCGCGCCCATAAAGAGTCACCGGGCCGGTAGGCCGCGATTGGGATCGGCTTTGCGTCGTTTTCGTCGCGAAAGAAGTGGAAGTTTTGCACTGCCAGGGAGTCACTCGGTGCGACGTCGTGGCCGTGCACCGTGAATTTCGCAAGGCTCTCGGCCGTGGCGTCGCCAAGTTCGTCCTTCACCTTGACGATGACGTGGTATTCACCCGATTCCGCGAGCGGCGGAACGACCACCGTGTAGCGCAGCTTAGGCATCCAGTTTTTGTCTTCGGGCGAAAGCGTCGTCGCGATTGATCCTTTCTCGGGCAGCTGTAGCGGGACGTCATGCGAATCGGCTACTTGAATTTCGTAACCGATTTTCACTTCGTTGCTTTCTGACCGCTTGTAGCCCTCCACTTGGCAACGGAAGAACAGCGTCTCACCGGGTAGAAACTGGTCGTCCGATGCCGAGGGTGGGCCATCGTCGCTATCGGCGAATGCTGTCGAGACAACGGCGAGTTTCTTTGCTGCGGGCGCCGCCGAGAGGATCAGCGGCGCGATCAAAACACCGATCCACAACAACTTCATAAGCCAATCCTTGTCTCCATTTTATCGTTGACTTCTGCCTGAGCTTTCGAGCACAGTGGGACACATGATCCTGATTCTGGCTTTGCTGCTGCTTTCGCCGGCGCTTCGCGCGCAGGGCGTACATCCAGTCACCGGACGGCAGATTGCGGGTGTAATGAGTGCGGCGGGCTCGAATTGGCTCGACCGGCCGGAGCGCGAAGAGGAGGAGGAGCCGGATAAGGCGCTCGAAGCGATCGGCATTCGCCGCGGCATGATCATCGCCGACGTCGGCTCCGGCAGCGGCTTCATGTCCTTCAAGATGGCCAAGCTCGTGGGCCCTTCAGGCAAGGTCTACGCCAACGATATTCAGCCTGAGATGCTCGCAATCGTCCAAGCGCGCGCACGGCAGAGCAAAATCACCAACGTTGAGACGGTCCTCGGCACGGATCGCGATCCTAAGCTGCCGGCCGGGACAATCGATCTAATTCTGCTCGTTGATGTGTACCATGAGTTTTCGCATCCGCAAGCCATGCTGGATCGCATGCGTGAGTCACTTAAGCCGGGCGGCCGTTTGGTGCTGCTCGAATATCGCAAAGAAGATCCGACCGTCCCCATCCGGCCCGAGCATAAAATGAGCGTCGCCGAAGTGAAGGCGGAATTGGAGCCGGAGGGCTTTCAGTTCGATCAGACGATCGAAGTTCTCCCGCGCCAGCACATCCTTATTTTCCGGCCTCGCCGGAATTGACCTAGCGTTGAGCCTCCTGGCCAGGACTCAAAATGGCAAAGCCGATGTTGATGTGAATCACATCTTCGACAGGATCGCCGTTGAGCCGCGCGGGCAAGAAAGTCCACTGGCGTACGGCATTGCTGGCAGCTTCAAACAGCATCGCGGGTCCGCTCTCGGGGACGACTTTTTCCACGGCGCCTTCCTTGTTAATAGTGGCCTTAAGTCGCACGGTACCCTGGATGCGCTGCGCCGTCGCCAGTTCGGGGTAAATCGGCTTCACTTTCTTCAGCACGCGAGAGGATTCGAATCCTTGCGTCAGGATTGGCTCGGGGTACTGCGGCGGACGATAGACGCCAGTTTCGGAGAGCGATGCAGGAGGCGCAGGAGCGGGTGAGATCGCGGGCGGGGCGGGGATTTCGGCCGCGCGCACGGACTCGGGAATCGAGGGTGCGGATTCCACCTCTCGCAGGGCCGCGTCTTTCGGCCTTGTCGTGACCGCAAGTTCCCGCGGTGGCTCGGCTGCCGCTACGTCGGGCGCCAGGTCCGGTTGGTTCGAGCCGTAAATCGCGCGCAGCATCGCGGACGGATGCACAACCGTCATGCGATTTACGGGCAAGAATTGGAACAGTAAGAGCACCAGACACGCAGCCAGCGCGGCCGCGGGAGCAAAGAATGCGAAGAGCTCCTGCGACTCCACCACTTTGCTCACGCGAGGTTCTTCTCGCGGAGCCGGGATCTCCAAGACACGCGCGCGCTGCGGGCGCTGCATCTTGGGAACCACCATCGACCAACAAGCGGCCTGTTTTACGGCGGGATAACGCCGGAGCGGGGCACTCTCGGTCTTCACCAGTGCGCGGCAGCGCGAGGTCTCAGGAAGCTTCGCGTAAAGTGCCGACCAGGTGACCTTGAATTGAAAAGCTACGGGCCGCAAAGCCGATGAATCACCGGATCTGCCCTGATGCTCTGCCATGCTTTGCGCGTCGGCTTCTCCGCCAGCGATTCAACTCGAACAATTAATAGCGTCTTCACCACGCTTTGTCAACGGGAACATTCGTCTACTCGAATGTTTGAACGGTTACAAAGCCATGAGACGCTTGATTGACCGGACCAGCAGCAGCAAGATCAATCCGAGCACGATGGTAATCGCGGCCACGATACTGAAGAGCGCTTGCGGGCTGTATTTTTCGTAGGCCGAGCCGAACAATCCCGCGATGTAATCACCAAGCGAGATCGACAAGAACCAGACGCCCATCATCAGCCCCGCGACTTTCTTCGGTGCAAGCTGGCTGATGACACTCAAGCCTACGGGACTGAGGCAAAGCTCGCCGCACACCTGGACAAAGTAGGTCGCAAACAGCCACCATGGACTGATTTTTATGCCGGCACTGGCGCGGACTGCTCCGATCGCGATTATCGCGAACCCGATGCCGACCAGCACCAGGCCGATAGCAAACTTCAAGGGCGTCGACGGATCGTACCTGCCGAGACGAATCCAGAGATAAGCAAACATCGGCGCGAACACGATCACATAGATCGCGTCCAGTGATTGATACCAGCTCGATGGAAACGGGATTCCGAAGAAACTGTTGTCGGTGCTGCGGTCGGCCAAGAGCGTCAGCGTGGAGCCGGCCTGCTCATATGCCGACCAGAACAGCATCGACGCGATGAACAACGCGATCACCGCGATCAGCCGTTTTCGCTCTAGCGGCGTCCATTCTTTACTGGCGAGAAGCGAGCCAAAAACCGCGACGGTCACGGCTAAAAGCAAAACGCCGTTCGCACCGCCGATAAGGGCGGCCGTGATGTGAATAATTCCGGCGGCTTGGAGTATAAGCGGAGCGCCGATCAAGAGTACAGCTACCGCCATGCCCAATAAGGCTGTGCGTCGCACCTTTGCGCGCGCTTCCGGAGTCTCGGCCGGCACCGGGTGCAACCCCGCGGTCCCAAGATACTTGCGCCCAAGAACGTATTGGATCACGCCAATCGTCATGCCGAAGCCCGCCAGCATAAAGCCCAGATTCCAATTGATCCGCTGGCCGACGTAGCCGACCGCGAGCGGCGCGATGAAGGCGCCCAAATTGATCCCCATGTAAAAAATAGAGAAGCCCGCGTCGCGGCGGACGTCGCCCTGGGCGTAGAGTTGGCCGACGATGGTGCTGACATTCGACTTCAGCAGGCCGGTTCCTGCCACCAGGAGCCCGAGGCCAAGATAAAAGAACGGCAGCTTCGGAAGGCCCAGGCTCAATTGACCGAGAATGATCAGGATTCCGCCGTAAAGCACCGCGCGCCGTTGCCCGAAGATTCGGTCGGCCACCCATCCTCCGGGCACGCTGATCAGATAGACCATCGACGTGTAAAGCCCGTAAATCACGCCGGCTGTGGCCGCATCGAAGCCGAGACCGCCCCGGCTTACGGGCGCGGCCATAAAGAGAATGAGGATCGCCCGCATGCCGTAATAGCTGAAGCGCTCCCACATCTCCGTGAAGAATAGCGTGGCGAGTCCGCGGGGATGCCCGAAAAATCGAGTGTCGGAGACGGTTTCCCGCGCGGCCAAAGGTGGTGTGGCCATTTTCAGATGAGTATATCGCTTACTGGATTCAAGTCTTGTATCCGCAGAGGTCGTCGACCGCCGTGTTGCCACCGCACAGAATCAAGACGACGTGCGAACTGGGTGTGAAGTTTCCGCGCAACCGTTCGGCCGCCGCGAGCGTGCAAGAGGCAGCGGGCTCGGTCAGGACTTTCGCTCGCTCAAGCAGGAAGCGCAGGGCAATCACCGCTTCGCGATCGGATACCACCGTGACACTCTCTAGGTAGCGCTGGGCGAGCATGAGCGTACGCTCGGAGACTGCGGGCGCGCCGAGCGTGCGGGCGATCGAGGTAATCGCCGCGAGGTGTACCGGCCGCCCTGCGGCCAGTGCTTGTGCCATCGCGTCGGCGCCTTCTGTTTCGACACCCCAGATCCGAACATTGGGCTTCAGCGACTTGATCGCCGTCGCCACACCGCCCATGAATCCCCCTCCGCCGATGCTCACGACGACGTCAGTCACGCCCGCCATATCCTCCAGAATTTCGAGGCCCACCGTTCCCTGACCAGCCATCACCAACGGATCATCGAAGGGGTGAATGAAATTCCAGCCTTCGGCCTCGTATACCGGGATTTGTTCGAAAGCGACGGCAGAGCTTGCCACGAGCTTCACTTCGGCTCCGTAGCCGCGCGTGGCTTCCAGATAGTTGCCCGGCGTTGCCTCGGGCATCAGGATGACGCTGCGCACTCCGAGTTGGGACGCGACATAAGCCACGGCCTGAGCGTGATTGCCTCCGCTGACCGCAACGATCCCGCGCCGGCGCTGATCCTCGGGAATGCTGAGTGCCTTGTTGAAAGCGCCCCGCACCTTGAACGCGCCAGTTTTTTGGAACAGTTCGAGCTTGAGGTAGACTGAGGTGCCCAGCCGCGAAGACAGGGTTGCGCTCGATGCCAGCGGAGTCCGCGCCACACGTCCACGGATGCGCTCGCGGGCGCTTTGGATATCCTCGAGTGCGATCATTCTCCGAGGTCCGCCTGGATTTGCGCAGCAATGCGCTGGGCGAACTGATCGACGCGTTCGAGATCCGGCCCTTCCACCATCACGCGAGCCAGCGGCTCGGTGCCGGAGAAACGAACCAGCACCCGCCCAGAATCGCCGAAAGAAGACTCGGCGGCGCGGATTTCTGCGGCCACGCGCGGCAGCTGATCGAGCGGCCTCCGCTCGCGCACGCGCACGTTCACCAGCTTCTGCGGAAAAACCTGAAGCTCGCTGGTCAGTGCGTCCAGGTCCTGGCCCGATTCCAACATGACCTTGAAAACATGGAGCGCGGTCAGCATGCCATCGCCGGTAGTCGCGTGGCGATGGAAAATGATGTGGCCGGATTGCTCGCCTCCCAGGACCGCGCCGCGGCGGATCATCTCTTCGAGAACGTATTTGTCGCCAACCGGCGTACGCGCCATTGCGATGCCATGCGAGGCAAGAGCGATCTCAAGCCCCAGATTCGACATTACGGTAGCCACAACGACGGGTTTGCCATTCTCGCCCGCCAGTTCACCGCTGCGCTTCATGTGCTTCGCCGCAAGCAACAGGACCGCATCGCCGTCCACCACCTTGCCGGAAGGCGCGATGAACAACGCACGATCCGCGTCGCCATCGAAAGCAACGCCCACATCGGCGGATTGACTACGCATCGCTGCGCCGAGCGATTCCAGGTGCAAAGAACCTGCGTTCAAGTTGATGTTGCGGCCGTTTGGCGAGCAATGAATCGAACGCACACGCGCGCCCAGGCTTTCAAACAGCTCCGGCGCAAGGTATGAGGCCGCACCGTTGGCGCAATCGACCACCACCTCAAGACCGCCGAGGCCATGGGGCAGGGTCGACGCCAGATGCTTCATGTAACTGCGATCCAAATCGGGATCGACTTTGAGCGAGGCGGGCTGAGCCGACTGAGAATTGCGCGCTAGAATCTCCGCTTCGAGCAATTCCTCCTGCTCGTCGGGCAGCTTGTACCCATTGTGCCCAATAAGTTTGATGCCATTGTCGCGATAGGGATTGTGCGATGCTGAAATCATCACGCCCGCGGCGTAGGATCCGGTTTTGGCGAGATAGGCAACGCCTGGAGTCGTAGTAACACCGGCAAAGTCAACGGAAACTTTCTGCGAACAAAGCCCGCCTGCCACTTCCTCAGCAAGCCACGGTCCGGACTCCCGCGTATCCATGCCGATGACGACGCTCGGCGCAGCATGCGACTGACTGATCCAGCGCCCGAGCGCTGAGCCGGCCGCGCTTGCGGTCTGCCGATCCAGCGGATACACGCCCGCCACGCCGCGGATGCCATCCGTGCCGAAGAGAACACGTGCCATTTAGTGTTCCGCCTTCGCGGGTGCACCGTCGCGCGCCACGCTTATGGTAATCGCAACCGTGATGGGAGTCTCAGTGCGCACCTGCGGATCACCAAGGTTCACGTGGGTACGAAACGTTTTGGCGCCTACGACGCCCGTCAAATCGATCGGATCGGTTGGAACAGAATCCATAGCGCTTAGCCGCTCTTCAGGGCCGCGCACACGCACGCGCGACGGATCGAGCGCGACCTTGGTCAGGTGATAGCCCTGCTGAATTTTCTGATAAAGCGGCCGGATCGGGATGTCACGGCTGATCAGATGCTCGAAGTGCAAAGTGAGCTGCGATGGCACGGTGCGATCGAAGAAGACGCCGGCCGGGAGATTGAGGTTGCGATCGCGAATGGTGTAGGTGCGATCCCCCACGTGCGCGTCAGAAAGATCCAGTACGACGGCGATGTCGCTCAAATTTTCGCGCGAGAGCCGCCCGGACTGGCCGCGAACTTCGAGGCGTACGCGGTCTGGAACCGCGGTGCTGAAATCCAGATCGTTAGGCATGTTCTTGAATTCCACCGGCACGGAAAGAGAGGTGGCGAGCTGCGGTTCGCGCGCGACAACCACCCACAGCGCGATGGCGATCACCATTGACAGCGCTTTCCAGCCGAGATTGTGAAGCAGCAGTTGCCTCATGGACGATCGAAGCTCGATTCGTGAACCGGCGCTGGCTCGGGATGACGTTCAGTCGGCATCCGTAGGTCGTGGCGATGCAGCCGCTCACTGAGCAAATTTTCGACACGTTCAATGGAAACGTCGAGTTCTATCTCGCCGTAGGCCGCAATGGAGATTTTCCCGGTTTCCTCAGATACAATCACGGCCAGGCAGTCGGACTCCTCGGTGATCCCGAGTGCGGCGCGATGGCGCGTGCCGAGCTGAGTCATCCGCAAAGGATTGGTGGTGAGCGGCAAGAAACATGCCGCGGCCGCGATGCGGCTGCCCTGAATGATCACCGCGCCATCATGCAGCGCTCCACCTGGCTCGAAAATGGAGCACAGCAAATCGCGCGAAATCGATGCGTCGAGATTCACGCCGCTCTCGGCGAACGTGCGCAAGCCGATCTTGCGCTCAACCACGATCAGCGCACCGACACGCCGCTGCGCTAGATTGCTGATCGCCAACAGAATTTCCTGCGCTACTTCTCGGCGTTCCAGTTGGCTCACGCCGAGAAACGGCCGGCGTCCGAGGCGCGCCAGCAGCCGACGGATTTCGGATTGAAACATCACGATCAGAGCGATCGGAGTGTAGGGAACCAGCGTGGCCAGGATTGCGTGCAGCACTTTAAATTTGGCCCAGGTAGCGACGCCATACAATAGGGCCACGATCGCCAACCCGAACAGAACGTGCATCGCGCGGCGGCCGCGAATGAGCAGCAGGAACTGGTAAATGATTATGGCGACAACAAGAATGTCGACGATGTCAGTAAGGCTCGGCGCCGACAGCGAGGACAGCGGGTATGCAAGGAGGTCCCCCATGCATTTGCCTCGATTGTAGCAGGCGAATCGGCCGAGGTTAAGGTTTTCTCACGAAAAAAGCTTCGATCGGGCTAAGTGCCTTTGGTAAAAGAGCCTAAAGCGGCGCCGCCCACACCAAGCGCATCGCCGCTGCGCTCGTTGCAAGACTACGCCGGATAGCCCGGATCTGCTTGCACTTCGAGGATCTGCGCGACGTGCCGGCGGTCATGCGCGGAAACGGTAATCGCCCACTGGTATCCGTCCATGGTGTGGAGCGCGCCATTGCTGATCAACTTCAGCGGCGGCGATTCCAGAACGTGGTCCCGCAGTTCAGGATTGGATTCCACGAATTCCACCAGCCGCTCGTAGTTGCGCAGCCAGCGATCCAGGGCCACACGCGGCGGCCATTGCCCTGTGGGCATCGTCCATTCAGGCGCATTCGCGAGCGTGGAACGATCGGGAAACTTCTCAAAAATCAGCTTTTCAATGAGTTGGTTATCCCGGCCCGCTTCGGGGGCCGGCGCAGCCGCCAGTCGCTCGCGAATTGGCCCGAACACCCGCTCCTGTACGATCACCATGTGCTCCAGGTTGTCGGCGATCGACCAACGGCCGGGCGCGGGCTTGAAATTCCATTGGGGGTCGGAAAGGCCGCTGGTGACCGCGATGATCCGGTTGCGGGTTTCCTCGAAGTATTGAAGCGCTTGCTCTATTTCAGTGGATTCCAGGGTGGTCATGTCGTTCTCCTTCGATTAGACGACGGATCACCCTGGCCGAAATCGACAGGCGCGGTAGATTTTTTTGTCTGAAGGGCAGCCTTACGGCAACCCAAGCTCTTTTTTGATGACCGCCACGTTGCGCGAAGCCTGGTCCTGGACGTTGCTCTTCATCGCCGCAGCCTGCTCGAAGTACTTCAAGCCCTCGCGCATCTGGCCTTTGTCGCCGATGGCCTTGCCCAGCGAATAATTCGCTAATCCAAGATTGAAAAGAGCATTCGCCTCGTAAGTTGGATCGCCTTTGAGCCCGGGCAAGGCGGCGCGAAGCGATTTGTTCGCAGGCCCCCAACGTTGTTGCATTGCGTTTCCGACGCCTATAAAGAAATTCGCTTGGCCCATTTTGCCACCCTCGTTGCCGCCATCCACTTTTGGCCGGCTGTTGAGAGCTTCGAGTGCCCGGTTTCCGTTGCTGACCGCCGCGGCCGCGTTGTTTCCACGCCAGCCGCAATCGGCCTCGAAGATCATCGCTTCGGCGTTCTTGGAATCGGCCGTGGCTAATTTCGCGGCTTCCGCACAACCTTTACCGGAAAGAGCCGCCAAATAGCGCGGCGTCACCAACCACATGTATTGGCTCTTCGGATTGATCTTGTCAAGCGTCTCGCCGAGATCCACGATGGCCTTGGGGTCGCGAGACTTCGAGGCTTGCGCATACAGTGAGTATTCGGCATAAGCGCCAACTTCCTTGGCGTGATCGGCGACACCTTTGTCGTCACCTTTGACCTTCTGCGTTGTCTCAACGGTGCGCGAGGCCCATTTCTTCACCTGCTCCACGTCGCCTTTTTGCTCGGCGGCCTTCACGGCGTTGTAGCAAAGGTCGACTTCGCCTGCCCCGCCGCTATAGCCCTTATCTGCCGCATCGAGCGCCTTGTCGAACTGCTTCTGCCCGATGTAGCTCATCTCCAGTTGCTCGGCCACCCAAGGGGCGCCTTCATGCTTGGGGTATTTCGAAAGAAAGTCCTCCATCATCGTGACCTTCTTCGCGTCATCGGCTTCCTGACCGATGGCTTGCAACTGCTGGCCTTCCGGTGTACCCGTGTTAATGGTCAGGTTGGGAGGCTGCGCGAAGACAGGCACGGCCAGTAAAGCAAAAACTGCCACGCTGCGTTTCATCCTATTTCTCCTAAGGGAGAAATCTATCACAAATGACAGGGGCGCGACACTTCCGACTACGTTGAGCCGCATAATGTGGGGCCTCCGGCGGCTCAAGCTTCTAGCCTGTAGCGCGTCGCCGCCAACGCGTACAGTCTTCGCCAGACCAGGCGATTGAAGACCACGACCATAGTCGCCATCATCACGGTGCCGCCCAGCAGCATCGGAAAATCTCCCTTGTCCGTCGCCGCGCTAATCACTGCTCCCAAACCAACAGTGGAGATGGTATTGCCCTGAAACTTGACGTACTCCGCCACGATACTCGCATTCCACGCACCGCCGGATGCCGTCACGAAACCGGTTACTAAGTAGGGAAAGATCGCGGGGAGATAGAGTTGCCGCCAACGTTCCCAGTTCGCCAGGTGGAACACGTCGCAGACCTCTTTGAGATCGGACGGGATCGCCATGGCGCCCGCGATTACGTTGAAAAGAATGTACCACTGCGTGCCGAGCAGCAGTAAGAGAACAGAACCGATCCCAAGGCCGCCGCCGACGCGGATCAGGAACAGCAACACGATCGGGAACAGAGCCGTCGCCGGAACCGATGCGGCGATTTGCGCGATCGGCTGCGCGACCGCCGCTAAACGAGGATGCAGTCCCACCACGACGCCGACGGGAATGGTCCAGAGACCGGCCAGCACCAGCGTCAACTCCACTCGCAGGAAGGTGGCGCCGGCGCCTCGGAAAATTCCGTATGTGTCCGCTCGCGTGAGCCCCCCAAGCATTGCGATCATCTTCACCACCGCGACCGCCAGAGCAGCCACAACTGCCGCTGCGACGATGCGAGACACCCAAACAGCAGCGGTATTCCTTTTGGAACTCTCCGTGGTGGCTGCGACGTGAGCGAAATGCAGCGCCAGCTGTTCTCGCGCAGGCGCGACGGTTCTTCGCGCCGCGAACGACAGCACCCTCGACCGCCGCAACAGATCCAGCATCCACGAGTGCGGAGTCTGCGAAGCTTCCACCTGCTCCATCTTGAACTTCTCGCTCCAGGCGATGACCGGCCGCCAGATGAGTTGATCGAGCAGAATGATCACGGCGATCATCACGCCGACACCCCAACCGATGGCGCCCAAATCGCCGGCGTTGGATGCGGTTTGCAGATACGATCCCAGGCCCGGAAGGCGCAAATCCCGGTTACCGAGGACGAACATCTCGCACGCCATTAGAAAAAACCACGCGCCCGCCACCGACATCATCGAATTCCACACCAGACCGATCGCCGAGTATGGCAGTTCCAACTGCACCAGCCTCTGCCACCAGTTCAAGCGGTAGATGCTGGCGGCTTCCAGCATTTCACGCGGAATCGACTTCATCGACGAGTACACGCTGAAGGTCATGTTCCAGACCTGGCCCGTCAGGATCAACAGAATGGATCCCAGTTCCACACCGAGCTGCTTGGTGGGAATCAGCGACACCATCGCGAGCATCACGCCCGGCAAAAAACTGAGCACCGGAATGGATTGCAGCGTGTCGAGCAAGGGAACCATGATACGCTCGGCGGTCGCGTTATGCGCCGCGATCCATGCATAAACGATCGTGAACCCGAAGCTCAAGATGTAGGCCACGAGAATTCGCGCCACCGAATAAGCGGCGTATTTCGGGAGCGCCGAGGCGTGCAGGTCGATTTGAGGCTGCGTGTTCACGGGGCCGGCCCAGTACTGAGCCAATGCGAGGAGTCCGTAAAAAAGCGCCAGGCCGGCGAGCAGAATGGGCGCGTCGCGCAGCAGCGACGACGCCGATGCGGACAAACCCTCCAAGTGCAGCCAGGTGGGCTGTTTGCCGGCCCCGGGCGCTAGTGACGCCACGACTCTTCGCTCGCCTCAACGGTGGCTGGCTGATAAAGCAGCAACCGGTCGCTCTCCGAGTCGTACGTGAAAATGTCGGCGTAGCGGCCCCAATCGAGAGCTGTGTCGATTTGCCGCTGTACTTCATCGCGCCCGAAGTGCTCGTCTAGGATGTCGCGGAAGAATTCGAGCGGCATGGCGTGGTCCGACTTGCTTGCCAACGCGGTGTAGATTTGCTGCAGCAGCGGGACGCGAGCCAGCGACGCCTCGCGGAACAGCACTTTGCGCGTCGCGATGTCCCCTTCGGCGAACTGTTTTCCGGCGGCCGTGATCTCGAGGTCGCCTTTTTCAAGCTTGGCGAATCCGAGCAGCGTGGCGGCCTCGACGATCGGAAGCAGATCGTCCACTTCCATCCGCAGTTCCTCTGCCACGTGGTAGAGGTCTTCTTTTCCGCCGCGATCGTTTAACAGCTCGAGCAATCCGCCAATGCCTCCGGGTCGCGCGTGCGGAAGCATGCGGTAGGGCGGTTTCGCCGGGCGTCCCGGCGCGGGCGGCTCGGCCTCGCGGTCGGGTTCGGTCATGAGCTTGTAAATGTAGTCGACGTAGAGCAGAAACTCAGCCGAGTTGCGCTGCCGGGGCTGCTCCAGCGGTATCAGAAAATCAGCGCGGATTCGCGCCGGGTTCCGGCTGAGCACCAGCACGCGATCAGCCAGCATCACAGCCTCCTCGATGTTGTGGGTGACCAGAAAAATGCTGCGGGTCGGCATTTTCTTTTGCATCCACAGCTCTAACAACTCACCGCGCAGATTTTCTGCTGTAAGAACGTCGAGCGCGGAAAACGCTTCGTCCATGAAAAGAATTTCGGGCTCTACCGCGAGGGCGCGCGCGAACCCCACGCGCTGCTTCATGCCGCCTGAAAGCTCCTTCGGATACGCATTTTCGAAGCCTTTCAGCCCTACGACCGCCAGGTTCTTCAGCGCGCGGCGATGCCGTTCCCGATGTTCCATTCCGCGCGCGAGCAGCGGCGCTTCCACGTTCTCGATCACAGTGAGCCACGGAAATAGAGCGAAGCTCTGAAATACGATGGCGACGTTCGGTTTCGCAGAAGCGAGCGGCTGCCCATGCCACAAAACGTCACCAGAGGACGGTGCTGTCAGTCCGGACAACATTCGCAGCAGCGTCGATTTCCCCGATCCCGAAGCGCCCAGCAGCGCGATAATCATGCCGGGCTGAACCGAAAGATCGGTTGGCGCGATCACTTGAACTTCGCCTCCATCCGGCCGCTCGAATTTCTTCTCGATACCGCGCGCTTCGACAATTGGCTCGACGGGTTGAATCACCTGGCTCGGAAGCAGGGCGGGTTCCACTGCCCCGTCCACACCGGTCCTCTGCTGACGTGCCTCGGCCAGCTCGTCCATAAGGCTCTGCCAGGCCTCTTCCGGCAATTCATCGAAGAAATGGATGCGCTCGCCGGGATTCATCTGATCGACGACCGCATTCATCTCATCGAGCGGCCGCGAATGCAACAGCACGTAGGCGTGATAGTAAGGAAAAGCACCAGCCAGCTTGGCCGCGAGATCGATGGGCAGCTTTCGGAAGAGCGCTTGCTGCTGTTCGTAGGGAACGGTCATCAACAGTTCGGCGGCATCCACCACGGGCATGCCGCGAAGCATCGTTGTAGCGCGATCCCAACGCGCCTGCGAGAGTACCGTTGACAGCTGCTCGTTCACCAGGATTCCCAAACCTACCACAGTTGGCCGCCGCGCTTGAAGTAATCGAAACGTAATCGCTGAAGGATGATCTGCGGCCCTCTGCCCGCACGGGCGCGATGCGCGATACTGGCTCCAGAATGAGCAGCGTCGAACTTCAGCGCCGCCATCAGTTCCAATCCGCCGGGCGCGGCGTCGCGGTTCTAATCCCTTGTTATAACGAGGAAACCACGATCGCAGAGGTTGTTCGTCAGTTTCGCGCGGCATT
>DASQJA010000293.1:0-13784 GCA_035631275.1 Bryobacteraceae bacterium | reverse complement strand
CCAGCAAAAATGCGGCCGCGCAGGATCCGAGAAATGCCAGAGAGAAAACCACGCGCTGGCGGACGCAGGCTTCTAGCGTCCGATGATATGCCTCACGCAGCGAGTTGAAACTTCGTTCGAACCAACGCTGGAACCTGGCGAAAAGATTCCACGCTGCCGGCGCGCGCGAGCTGTGCGGCCCGACTCGGAGCAGATACATAGCGAGCGTAGGAACCAAGGTGCGCGAAAGCACATAAGACGCGAGCATCGCGAACACGACCGCTTCGGCCAGCGGGACGAACAGGAATCGTGCCACGCCGGTGAGAAAGAACATCGGCAGGAACACGATGCAGATGCAAAGCGTGGATACCAACGCAGGCAAAGCGATCTGGGCCGCGCCATCGCGGATGCCATCGTGCAGCCCTTTGCCTTCGTCGAAATTGCGGTCGATATTTTCAATCGTCACCGTGGCGTCGTCCACCAGGATTCCCACCGCCAGCGCCAGCCCGCCAAGCGTCATGATGTTGATCGTTTCGCCCAGCGCGCTCAGTACGCAGATGGACGTCAAAATCGATAACGGAATCGAAATCGCGATGATCAGCGTGCTGCGCCACGTACCGAGGAACAGCAGAATCATGACGGCGGTCAGACACGCCGCGATGATCGCCTCACGCACCACACCGCTCACCGCCGCTTGTACGAACAGCGATTGATCGGAGATTGGCTCGATCTTTAGCTCCGGCGGAAGCGTGGATTCGATTTGGGGAACCAGGTTCCGCACTTGCTTTACGATATCGAGCGTGGACGTGCTGCCGATCTTCATGATCGTAAGCAGCACACTGCGCTGCCCGTTGCGGCGCACGATATTGGTCTGCGGAGCGTAGCCGTCGCGCACGTGAGCGACGTCGTGAACATAGAGCGTCGTGCTGCCGATGGACTTCACCGGGAGATCGTTCAGTTCCTGGATCGTCGTCGGGCTCGCGTTCAACGTTACGTCATATTCGAACTCGCCGATCTTCGACGTTCCTGAAGGCAGGACCACGTTCTGCGAGGTCACTGCAGTGACGATGTCGCTCGGCGAGAGATGCTTCGCCTGCAGCAATTGCGGCTGAAGATCGATCATGATCTGCCGCTGCTTGCCCCCGTACGGCCACGGGATGGCTGCGCCGGGAACCGTGACCAGCGCCGTCCGCACCGTGTTCGTAGCAAAGTCGAAAAGTTGCTGCTCCGACAGCCCTTCGCCCGAAAGCGCCAATTGCAGGATCGGCACGCTCGACGCGCTGTAGATGATCATGAACGGCGGCGTGATCCCGGCCGGCATCTGGCGGGTAGAGGCCTGCGCCACCGCGGTCATCTGCGCCATCGCCACGTCCACCTTGGCGCCCGGATGAAAGAAGACCTTCACGATGCTTCGGCCTTCAACCGTTTGCGACTCGATGTGCTCGATATCGCTGACGGCCGTGGTAAGCGATCGCTCGTACTGCGACCCGATGCGCTCTTCCATTTCCTCGGCGTTCAGCCCGCCGTAGTTCCAAAGGGCCGCAACCACGGGAATGTTGACGTTCGGAAAAATGTCGGTCGGCGTCCGAAGAATGACGATCGGGCTGATCAATAGAATGAGCAGCGCCAACACGATAAACGTGTAGGGACGCTTGAGTGCGATGTCAACGATCCACACTTAGAGGAAACTCCAGCCGGTCAGAATCGAGGAACCACTACCAATTTGCCAGATTTGAGGCGCGGTCATCGAGCCGCACAACTCCACGAGGCTTTGGATGCGCGGACGGGTGCTCGGGATGCCGCGGAGTTCGGCGCGACTGGCCCAGTCGATCGGCGTCCATTGCTTCGGCAATGCGCTCAGCTTCGGCCCTCGGGCGGCAAACATCTTGAACCCCTTAATCCGCAACATATCGATCACCTGCTGCGTAAGCCCGTGAATGTAGCTCTCAAAGTGAGATCGGATTCATGGCAGAATCGAAAATCGGGCTTGCGCTCCAGGTCTTGGATATGCACATCGCTCTGCTGCGCGCGAAAGACCCCCTTTCGGATGCTCTCGTCTATGAAATCCGGGAGGGATTGGGTCTCTATTTCAATCGGGTGCCATGCTCGGCGCTCGGAAGATTGCATGCCCAGCCATACATAATCGGAATCCGGCTCCAGCCATGCGCGACCAAGAAATCGGCGATGTCATTGACGCTCTCAAGGATTTGATCAGCGCTGAGCTGCTCAGTGCGAACCGGATCTACTAATGAGGGTTCTTGATCCACTTAGTCAGAACATCAACTTCAGCCCGAACTGGATCTGCCTCGGCGTCGTCGCGAGCGTCGTGATCACGCCTGCCGACGGGTTGATGGCGCCGTTCGAAAACACCGTCGCGTTGGGCGTTCCGAGATTTACGCGGTTCCCGATATTGAAAAACTCCGCGCGAAACTGCAGCGAAGCGCGCTCAGTAATGGACGCATTCTTGAACACAGAAAAGTCCACCTCCGCAAGGCCGGCTCCGCTATACACGCCGCGGCCCAAAGTTCCATATGTCCCGAACTGCGGCAACGCGAACGCATTCGGATTGAACCACTGCGACTGCGTACCCTCGATCACCGAACCCGTGAACGCCGGATTCAAGTTCGGCCGGTCGGGATTTCGCGTGTCCCCATCACCCGATCGGTTCGACCCCACCTGCGGCGTGAACGGAAATCCGCTCAGCAGCGTCGTGATCGTGTTCACCTGCCACCCGCCGATGATCTTCTGCTCCACGCCCGTCGCATCTCCAAACCAGCGCTGACCGTGCCCGAAGGGCAGATCGTAAATCGCAAGCAGGCTCGCCTGGTGCGTGATGTTCAGCGCCGACGGCCCCCAATCGAGCGGCAGATCGTTGCGATTCAAAATCATTTGTGCCTGGTTCTGCGCTTGCGCGCCCGTCGGTCCCGAGTTCATATCCAGATTCTTCGACCACGTGTAATTCCCGCGGAACAGCAACCCGTAGCTGAAGCGCTTGCTTACGTCCACCTGCAGCGCGTTGTAGCTCGAGTTGCCTTCGCTGTACCAGAAGAATCCCGCGCCCAGTGCTGGATTCGGCCGCATCCCAACAGGAACGTACTGCGCTCCCTGCGGCACGTGGCTCTGGCTCGCCGCTGCGGCGGGCGCGCCGCTGGTTGCCGCTCCGCCCGCCGTGCAGCCCGTGGAGCTCGAGCAAATCGCTGCCGGGATAGTGTTGGGATCGATGCTCAGCAATCCGTGATATCCGTGCGAGCCGACATACCCAAGCCGCATTACGATGTCATGGCTCAGCTGCTGCTCGGCCGTGAAGCTCCATTCCTGAACGGTCGGTGTCTGCGCGTTCGGCTGCACTCCTTGCGGCGCGTATGTCGCGCAACCGGTGGGCGTGTTGAACCCGGTGCATGTCGGCGGGGGCGGCGTGTTGGGAATGATCGGCACGATCGACGCCAGCGGCCCCGAGAATGTCAGCGATCCGTTGTAAGGCGGCAGCGCATTCATTAGGAACGCAAGCGAATCGATCAGCGAGTAATAGGTCCCGAACCCTGCACGGATCGCTGTTCTGCCATTTCCGAACGGATCCCACGCCAAGCCGGCTCGCGGGCCCAGCAAATGTGTCGCGTTGTTCCGCGAGTAGATCGAATTGCCGACGTGCGGGCTGGTGATCAGCACGCCGTTCGAATCCGTGAAATAGTTCGACGCGCGCCCCAGCGGCTCGTTCCAGCCAGTCGTGAACTCGTACCGGAGCCCCAGCGACAGCGTCAGATTCGGCCGCAGCCTGATTGCGTCCTGCGCGTACCACGCACCGAATAGGCTGCGCCACGCCAATTCATTCGCGGTCGGAATCACTTGGAAACTGCTCACGGTCCCCTGCAAGAATGACGTCAGGCTCGCAAACGTCGCCTGGCCGAGCTGCCGCGATGCGCTGTCTTCGTTATCCTGCATCCGCTGCAACCAGACGCCGAAGCTGAGCTGATGCCGGCCTTTGCTCCACTGCATCCCGTCGGCATAAGTAAAAAGGTTCCGCCGATTCCACGCGCCCGCCGCATTGTTCGGACCGGCCGAGGTAATGCTGCCGTTGCCGGTCGTCGTGACTCCGCCTCCGATCACGATCCCGCCCGCGCCCGCTCCGCTGACGAACGAGAGATTCGTCGGGATCTCCGCCAGCAGCGAGGAATTCAGCTTGTACGCCGCACGAGAAAACCCCGCGCGAAAAGTGTTCAGCATGTCCGGCGAAAGGACGTGCGTCTCATCGATGCTCGCCACCTGGTCGCGCAGAATCGTGTAGGAAGCGAACAGCGGATCGGCCAGCGGGATCAGGCTGGTCCCATCGTCGATCAGATAGGAGAACGAAAACGTATCGCGAGTGCTGATCGAGTAATCGCCGCGCAGCGTCCCGAAATCCTCGCGAATCGATTGTTTGGGGTTGTTGTAGGAATACGCTACGCCTGGCTGCCCCGCGATCGGCGGCAGCTCTGCGCCATTGGGTAGCGGGAAAAACGACATGTACGCCAGCATCGACCTGTTCAGACCGGTAATCGGCGTGCCGTTTGGCAGCAGCCCCTGACGCGCGTTGGCGTCGGGCACGATACTCAGACTCGATACCGCCAGCCGCTGCTCAAAGCCTTCGAAATTTCCGAACAGAAACAGCTTGTCTTTCTTCAACGGCCCACCGAGCGCTCCGCCGAATTGATTGCGGCGGAACGGCGGGACGGTCCCGTTGTCAAACGCGCCCGGCGAGTCGAGCGCGCTGTTGCGTAAAAACTCGAACAGCGTCCCGTGCAGTTGGTTGGTCCCCGACTGCGACACGACGCTGACCTGCCCGCCCGACCGCTTGCCGTATTCCGCCCCATAGGTGTCCGTCAGCACGTTGAATTCGCGCACCGCATCGATGCCGAGCAACTCGCCGCTCGCGCCGCCGGGTGTGACCGCAAGTTGGCTCGAGCCGGTGTACTCAATTCCGTTCCATAAGAAAATGTTGTCCGACGGCCGGCGCCCCGCCACGGTAAACGTATTGCCGTCGCTGGTCGAAGTATTGGCGCTCTTCAGCGTGTAGTTCACGGCGCCGGGATTCAATGTAATCAAATTGTCGAAGCTGCGGCCGTTGAGCGGCAGGTTCTTGACTTCGCTTTCGTTCACTACGCCCCGGACCGAAGACGTCGTCGTATTTACTACCGGCGCCTCGGCGGAAACTACCACTTGCTGGGCGAACTCGCCGACTTGAAGCTGGACGTTCACCACGGCCTGCTGCGCCACTTCCAGACTGACGCCCGTGCGCACCGCTTCCTTGAATCCCGACTTGTTGACCCGAATCTCCTGCGGGCCGACCGGCAGTGAGAAGACGCTGAAGTTGCCGGCATCGTCGGTTGTAGCGCCGCGGCTCACGCCCGTCTCGAGACTCTTCACCGTCACCGTCGCTCCGCCGATAGCCGCGCCTGTGGCGTCCTCAACCCGGCCCGAGATCGCGGCTGCCACCTGGCTCCAGACCGGAACCGCAGCCGTCGCGAGCAACGATATAACAAGAACGGCAAACCGGAGCATAGGGTCCGCAGAGCGAACCGGGCGCTGCTTGGTCACGAAAACCTCCTGTAGCAACCAAAACGAGAATTATATATATTGTGCCATCGCTGGAAGCAGCTTGTGGGGCCGTGGGGCGGGCGGTCCCGCTCGATCCGCGGCGCGTTAGCTTTTGAGGAAATACTGGATCGACTTCGTTGCTTGCCGGATCCGATGCTGATTCTCCACTAACGCGAACCGCACAAAGCCTTCGCCCATGGGCCCGAACCCGATCCCGGGCGAAACAGCTACCAGCGCTTTCTCCATCAGCAGCTTCGAAAACTCGAGCGACCCTTGCTCGCGATAGCGTTCGGGAATCGGCGCCCAAACGAACATCGACCCGCGCGGCGGTTCTACCGGCCATCCCGCGCGCTGCAGCCCGGTGACCAACTCATCACGCCGCTTTTGATACGTCGCGCAAATCTTATCTGTCTCGCCCGCGCACTCGCGCAAAGCAATGATCGAAGCGATCTGAAGCGGCTGGAAAATTCCGTAATCGAGATAGCTCTTGATGCGCGCCAGCGCCGCGATCAGCTTACGATTCCCCAGGCAGTAGCCCACGCGCCACCCCGCCATGTTGAAGCTCTTCGACATCGAATAAACCTCGATCGCCAGCTCCTTCGCCCCATCCACTTGCAGAATGCTGGGTGCACGGTAGCCGTCGAAACAGATGTCGGCATAGGCGAAGTCATGCACGATCCAGGTCCCATGCCGCTCGGCCAGCGCGACCACGGTCTTGAAGAAATCCAGATCCACGCAGTGCGTCGTAGGGTTGTGCGGAAATGAGATGAGAATCATCTTCGGCTTCTTCGACGACGTCTCGTAAAGATGTTCCAGCCGGTTCAGGAACGTCGCAGGATCGGGCATCGGCAGCATGCACGCGTGCCCCTCGGCCATGATCACGCCGTATTGGTGAATCGGATAGGCGGGATTGGGTGAAACCACCGCATCGCCCGGCCCTATCACGGCGAATAACAAGTGCGCGAGCGCATCTTTCGCTCCCACTGTGACGATCGCTTCCGATTCGGCGTCGAGTTCGACTCCATAGCGCGTCCGGTAATGCTGCGCGATCTCCTCGCGCAGCCGCGGAATCCCCCGCGACACAGAATAGCGATGATTGCGCGGATTGCGAATCGCCTCGATGGCTTTTTCCACCACCGGCTCGGGCGTCGCGCCGTCCGGATTGCCCATGCCGAGATCCACCACATCCATCTGTGCCGCGCGTGCCTTCGCCTTCATCTCGTTGATGACGGCAAACACGTACGGCGGCAGCTTTTGGATGCGATAGAACTCGTCGGAGACTGAAGCCATAATCTATTGTAAGGTCATGCTCACTGATTTAGTCCAGATCCGGCGGCTCGGCTCTCGAAAAGAAAAAGAGAACAAGCGCTTCACCACATACATCGAGCGCCACAAATATCCGGGCCGGCGCCTGCGCCGCCTCGCACAAGAGATTCACGACGAGATCGACTGCCGAAAATGCGCGAACTGCTGTCGAGAAGGCGAAGCGGGCGTGTCCAAGCGCGACGTTGAGCGCCTGGCAGACTTCCTGGGGCTCGCACCCGACGAGTTCCGCGAGCGCTACACCATGCGTGCCAAAGACAACGATCTTATCCTCAAGCGAAGCGACAAAGACGGCTGCGTTTTCTTGAAGGACAATCAGTGTTCCGTTTACGAGGCGCGCCCGAAAGCCTGCGCCGACTATCCGCACCTGGTGCGCGTCGACGGCTCCGTCGCCGCCCGCATGTGGATCATGCCCGAGCGCGCCACTTACTGCCCAATCGTCTACAACTGGATGGAAGCCGCTAAGAAAGAGGTCAACTTCCGCTGATGTAGCGCACGCACTCCTGCGTGCCGTGTCGAGACTCGTCTCGACACCAAGTTCGGTTGAAAAGAGAGTGCCGAACCTACCCAGAATTAACGCAGCTTCTCGTCCCAAACATCACAGCGTCCCGTAATACAAATTCGTATCGTACGCGAAATCGACCGTTCCACACAATTGGTGCGCATCAAACAACTCGCGCAACCCGCGCATCAGGGTTTCGTAATTCGCATCGCCCGCACACGGCGCATACGACGACGATTCCAGCCGCCCGCGAAGTCCCGTCCAGTCAAAACGCTGCACATTCGGAAACGTATCGAGCTTCCAATCGCGATGCTCGAAGAAATCAGTGATCCGCTGAGCATCGATCCGGCGATGATCCACCCTTGCATACTCACCCGAGTACCGATCGAGCAGGCGCTCATACCCGACGAGAAACTCACCGATCTCCAGCCGTTCGTTCCAAATCAACGCGACCCAGCTCGGCTTCCGCAAAATCCGCCGGAACTCAACACGCGCCCTGACAGCATCGAACCAATGGAACGCCTGCCCCGCCGCGACCAAGTCGACACTCGCACTGCCAAGCCCCGTCTCCTCCGCGCGCCCCTCACGGCTGACGAACTTCCGATGACCTTCCAGAACTCGCTCGCCCGCCTCGCGCATCTCCTTGTTCGGTTCGACGCCGATCACCGAACAGCCCGCATCCAGAAAAAGCTTCGCAAGAAACCCTGTGCCCGAGCCAATATCGGCCACCACCGACTCAGCGCTCAACCCGCATTGGCGCGCGAGCGTCTCGACAACCTCGCGTGGATACGATGGCCGATAGCGGATGTAGTCATCTACCCGCGATGAAAAACGCCCGGTCGGATCGAGCCCTGTCACGGCCCGCTACGCCAGTGCCTGGATCGCGGCCACCGCCCGGTCGATATCCTCGCGCGAGTTATAAATGTGCGGCGAGAATCGCAATCCTCGCGACTCCCCGTTGTCGGTCTTCGCAATGGAAATCCTGTTGCGCTCCCACAACGTGTCGTACGCGCGCTGGATCGGCACGTTGCTCAACTCGAATTTGATGACGCCCGCCGAAAGCTCCGGCTCGCGATTCGTCTTCATTCGCACAGTGGGCATCTGGGCCAGCCGATCCTTCATAAAGCCCGACAACACGCGCATGCGCGCCTCGATCTTGTCCACGCCGATCAAGTTGAGAAAATCCACGGCCGACTCCACCGCCACCAGCCTCGGATCATCGCGCTGGCCGTACACCTCGAACTTGCGCGCTCCCTTGATCTGATCCGACCACCCCACCGTCACCACCGACGGCCAAACCTGCGCGATGCGATCCGCGCGGACATAAAGAATGCCGCACTCCAGCGGCCCCATCAGCCACTTGTGCGTGCTCGCCGAATAGGAATCGCAGCCGATCTCTTTCAAGTTGACATCGATCGCACCGAAGCTCTGCGCGCCGTCCAAATGCAGCCAGATGCCGCGGCGCCGCGCAAGTTCAGTAATTTCACGCGCCGGAAACATCATGCCGGCAAAACTGGACACATGCGTGATCGCGATCACCTTCGTTCGCGGCGTGATCGCTTTCTCGATTTGCGCGACCAACGCATCGCGGCTCGGCACCGGCACAGGAATCGGCAGCGTCTTCACCACGAACCCTTCGCGCTTGGCGCGCACTTTCCAGGAATCGTCGTTCGAGGCGTGGTTCTGATCGTTGCTGATGATCTCGTCGCCAGCCTTGAGATCCAGCCCCTGTACGATGATGCTGTTGCTCTCGCTCGTATTCCGCGTCAGAGCGATCTCGTCGGCCGAAACACGCAACAGCGCGCCGATCTTCCCTCGTAGACGCTCGTGCAGCGCATCATATTTGGAACGGTTCTGAAACGACGGATTCGAGTGAAAATCGCGCAAGTATTCCGAATACCGGTCCTGCACCGGGCGCGACGCAGGACACACGTTCGCGGCGTTCAGATAAATCAGATTTTCATCCAGTGGAAATTCGCGCTTGACAAGTGACCAATACGACTCATTGTTTGCATCGGGCGAGCCCGGAGCTGCCCGCAGTGCCTGCGAGAATGCAGCCCAGGAAGCGGGTAGCGCTGCGAGCGCGGGAACGGAACGGAGGAAACTGCGTCGCGAGCTGTGCATGTGATGATTGTACTTCGTATCGGATTCGTGCATGTGGCGCCGAAAAACCAGCGCTCAGCTCCGCTGCTTCAAAAATTCAATCAGCAGCCGGCTGACTTGTTCGGGTTGCTCCTGCTGGACCCAGTGCCCCGCGCCCTCGACCAGATGAAAGCCGAGCATTCGTGTGCACGCTGTGCTACGCATTCTCTCGGCCGCGCCCGCGGTCTGATAAACGCCCCAATCGCTCTTCCCGGCAATAAAACAAGACGGTACGTCAATGGTTCGGCCAGAAAAAGTAAGCAGCTCTGCATTGTTCTTCGGATCGCTCCCGCGGCGGTAGCCATCGAGCGCCCCCTGGAATCCCGTGCGCCCGTACTCTTCGGCGTACACATCGACCTCGGCATCCAGGAACCATTTGCATGCGGCAACCTCGGCGTCTGACGGCATCATCGGCGCGACGGTCTCGCACATGCCTTTGTCGCGATCCATCACGTAGTAGGTCGGCATTTTGGCCATCTCTTCGGCAGTGCGTGCTTTCAAAGGGAACGGCTGGTTGCCTTTCCAGTCAGCGCTTTTGTAGTGGTAATAGGCGCGGAAGAACGCATGCAGACCCTGCGGACAGTTGCGCATATTCGGATCGGCTTCGCGCGTGCGGTAATAATCTTGGTAATACTTGCGAGGGCGGGGAAGCCCGGTGAGCTGGCGATCCAAATCATAGGCCGGCGAAGCAGTGGAACCGGCCGCGTTGGCGGAGTTGAACGGGAACGTCGGCGCTCCCGCGAAGGGCGCGCTCATCATCACGACTGAACGAAACACGTCAGGCCGCGTCAAAGCGCACCATGCGGCCGCGGGTGAACCCATGTCGTGTCCGATCACCGCGCCGACAGATCGATAGCCGAGCCCCGCGACCAGAGCCAAGGCGTCGCGGACGATATTGAGCTGACTGTAGAGAGTCAGGTCCGCGTCATAACTCGCGTCCCACCCTGTGGTCCGTCCGTACCCGCGCTGGTCCGGCGCAATCACGTGGTAGCCTTGCGCCGCCAGCGGCAGCATGACCTTTCTCCAACTGAAGGCGAGCTCCGGAAAACCGTGCAGCAGGAGCAGGCAAGGCCCGTTGCGATTCTCGAACCCAGCCTCCAGCATGTGCACTCTAAGTCCGTTGACGTTCTCGACGAATCGCGATCGAATTCCTTCCGGGATCGTCGTTGGACCGTAGGCGACGTCTCGGTTCGCAGCGCGCGCTTTTGTGATCCAGACAGCTTGCGCCGCGCCCGCAATCATCGTTTGAATCTGCCGGCGGCGCGTGATCGCTCTACTTGCCATAGTTCGCCAGCCTTTACCTTGATTCCTTTTCCTGCACGCGCCCTCCGCCGAGGATCAGCACAGGCGCCTCGTTCCCCTCGTGGCAGGCGTACTCATACATCCGGTAGTCATCGTCGCGAACAAGCGGAATCGCGACCTTCCATGGCGCGGAGTACATCACAGGATCCGTGATCGTCACCTCATAACTCAGCGTGTCGGCATCCATGCGCTTGAACCGCTCAACCACATGCGTCGCCTCGGTCTGCGGCACGCCTTTTACGCGCCCGGTCGCGGCACTAGTCGCGATCCAACCCTTATTGTTGAAATTCGTCGTGTCCACTACCAGCGTGTTGCCTTCCCAGTGCCCCCTCGAATCCCCGTCCCACAAACGCACACTCGCTGGAGGATGCGGGCTCCCATCGATCGGAATCACTCTCACGTTGTGAATCATCTCGGAAATGAGGGCCACCTGCCCCGGCGTCTGGATGATCTGATAGGAATTGTTGTAGCCGGCCGTGAACATTCCGCCGGGAACGCCGCGCGTGATGCAGCGGTCCCACACGCTCATATATTTGTAGTCTTCGCTTTCGTGCGCGTGGTTGTAGTCGCGCGCCGCTTCAGCAGCAGCCGTCAACGGGACGCGCCCGTTCGCCGGTTCCACCACCAGCGACGTCTGCCGTGTCTTCACCACCTTCGTTCCGGAATCGATCCAAAGGTCGTTGTAATTCCCGACGTCACCCGCCCTCGGCGGACGATCCACGCGATTCTCAGCCGCACGCTTTTCCGCAGCGGCCGCCTCCTGCGCGGTGAGGTACGCCTTGTTTCCGAGCGCCACGGGCCGCTCGAACGGTGTGATCGTGGCGCCGATCCACATGCCCTGAAGATCTGGTTGGCCGTCCGGCGTGCGCTTGCTGAAGGAATCGGTGGACGATGCCTTGGCCGCACCACTCGGCTTCGTTTCTGCGGCGATCAAGGTTTGCGCATAAGCGGCTAGCGGCCAGAGCAGTGCGGCCGCCAGCAGAACAAATCGGTGGACCATCGGTCACCTCTTTCTTGCATCTACTTTACGCCCGATGAGCCAGCACTTGCACTACGCTAGATTCGGATCGTGGCCCAATACGCCTATGTCGTCGGCTCCGGACCAAACGGTCTCACCGCCGCGATCACTCTCTCTCGCGCCGGCCTCCCGACGACGATTCTGGAGGCCTCGGACACCATCGGCGGTGGAACTCGATCGGCCGAACTGACTCTGCCAGGGTTCACGCACGATGTGTGCTCAGCCGTACATGCCATGGCCGTCAGCTCACCCGTGTTCGCTTCGATGCCGCTCGCCGATTACGGCCTCCAATGGATCCAGCCGCCCATCCCCGTCGCGCATCCCTTCGACGATGGATCCGCAGCCGTGGTCCACCGCTCGCTCGCCGAAACCTGCGCACACCTCGGCGGAGATAGCGATTCCTACCGGCTTTCGATCCGCCGCTTCGCCGAACATTGGTCCGGCCTCGCGACCGATCTCCTGCAACCAATGCTGCATTTCCCCCGACGCCCCGTTCTGCTCGCGCGCTTCGGTTCGCTAGCAGTCCGATCGGCTGTTTCAATCGGTAAAAGTCTGTTCCGCCGCGAGAAAACACGCGCTCTCTGGGCCGGTTTGTGCGCTCATTCGGTGCTCCCGCTCGAAGCGCCCGGCTCGGCTGCGTTCGGCTTTGTTCTGGCCGCCTCCGCTCACGCCGTCGGATGGCCGCTTGCGCGCGGCGGCTCCCAAAAAATCGCTGATGCCATGGCAGCTTACTTCCAAACCCTCGGCGGCCGAATCGTCACGAACATTCGAGTGAACTCGCACTCTGAAATCGACGACGCGCAGCTGGCTCTTTTCGACCTAACGCCCCGCCAGTTGCTAGCGATCTCGGACCACCGCTTCCCCGCGCGTTTCGAAAACCAATTGCGCGAATACCGCTATGGCCCCGGCGCATTCAAAATGGACTGGGCTCTCAGCGCACCGATCCCGTGGCGAGCGCCGGAATGCCGCCAGGCAGCGACCATTCACCTCGGCGGCTCAATGGACGAAATCGCCGCTTCCGAGCGAGCCTGCTGGCAAGACGAGATTCCAGAACGCCCGTTTGTGATCCTCGTGCAGCCGAGCCTCTTTGATCCGGCACGCGCGCCCGAAGGCCGCCACACGGCTTGGGCCTATTGCCATGTGCCCAACGGATCTGAGACCGATATGCGCGAGAAAATCGAGCAGCAAGTGGAACGCTTCGCGCCGGGCTTTCGCGACTGCATCCTCGCCCGCAGCGCACTCGCTCCTGCCGATCTCGAGCGCCGCAACCCCAATCTCGTCGGAGGCGACGTCGTGGGCGGCGCGCACTCCCTGCAACAGCTCTTGTTCCGTCCCACCCCGTTGCTTTATCGCACGGCGCTCGAGGGAATCTATCTTTGTTCGGCTTCGACACCACCCGGCGGGGGCGTCCACGGGATGTGTGGATTCAACGCCGCGCGCGCCGCTTTGCGCGACTCAGGAATTGCGCTCGCTACCATTCGCGGTGACGCTTGCTGCAACTCGTAGTCAGAGTATTCCAGCGTCAGATCCGCGATTCCGAACAGCCGCGCATCCGTGACCGAATGATTCAACGATGCAAACCAGAACACGCCGTTCTTTTCGAAGGTCTGGACGAAATCCACTTTCTTGGTCCAGAACGACACGTTGCGCGCGGGTGCGCCTTCTACTCGCATCACGGCGAAATCGCAAGCATCCACCCAGATGCGTCCGCGCGTCAGGTACTTGGCCTGGATTTTGGGCTCGAGCTCAAGCACGTAAGCATTGCGATCGCCCATGGTCTCCTGCCCGATGAGCCGGAATTCATAATTCTCCGGGGTGATGCGCGAGCGTCCACGCTCCGCCGGTTTCGAAGCCTCCACTTCGGCTTCGAGCAATTTATGAAACACATGCGATCGCACGCCGCCGTCGCCCGTTTCTGTCAGAGTCTCGTAACTCTTGCCGCCATCC
>DASQJA010000292.1:0-22419 GCA_035631275.1 Bryobacteraceae bacterium | reverse complement strand
CCGGCCCTGTTCCACCAGGACGAGTGGTGTCCTGGGGCTGTAATGGCGGGCGTGCAACCCCGGCGACGCGTGCGCTTCCCCGGAGACTGGCGACTGGGCCAAGCTCACCAGGCCGATGATTTCCTCGATTTGCTCTCGCGTCACCATCCCCGGCCGCAACAACAGAGGTACTGGTCCCGCAAGCGAGAGAACAGTGGACTCGATACCAACCGTAGTCGGACCACCATCCAAAATCATTGCGACGCGATCGCTCATGGACTTGCGAACATGTTCGGCCGTGGTCGGTGAAAGTTCGGTGAAGCGATTCGCGCTCGGCGCAGCAAGAGGAACACCGGACTCATGAATCAGGGCGCGCGCAAGCGCGTTGGCGGGCATGCGAATACCAACTGTCTCGAGCCCCGCGGTGACACGATCGGGCACGCACGGCATTTTGGGTAGTATCAGCGTCAGCGGACCGGGCCAGAACTTCGCGGCCAGGAGATCGGCCCGCGTCGGCCACTCGCGTACCAAACCGCGGGCCATCTCGACGGAATCGATATGCACGATCAGCGGGCTCTCCGCCGGCCGGCCCTTGGCGATATAGATTTTTTCAACTGCGGCCGCGTCGAGGGCGTTAGCCCCAAGCCCATACACGGTCTCGGTGGGAAACGCGACCAGTTCGCCTGCGCGGATCAACTCCGCCGCGCGGCGAAGTTCAACCTCGCCGCTAATCAGGGAGGTCCTCTTTGCCGTCTTTTCCATCGCCGGAAGTCTTACCGGTGTGTTTGTAGACCAGGAAGGCGTGCATCAGACGGTCGAGGTCGCCGTCCAGCACCTTATCCACGTCCCCGATCGCAAGCTTGGTGCGATGGTCCTTGATCATGCGGTAGGGCGCGAGAACGTAGCTCCGAATCTGGCTGCCGAAGTTGATGTCGAGCTTCGAGTCTTCGAGCTTACTCTGCTCGGCGCGCTTCTTGTCCATCTCGAATTCATACAGCCTTGCGCGCAGCTGCTTGATGGCGCTGGCTCGATTCTTGTGCTGCGAACGTTCGTTCTGGCACTGCACGACGATCCCGGTCGCAATGTGCGTCATGCGCACGGCCGATTCGGTCCGGTTTACGTGCTGGCCGCCGGCCCCGCTGGCGCGGAAAACGTCCACCCGCAGATCCTCGGGCTTGATCTCGATATTGATGTCGTCTTCGATCTGCGGGTAGACAAATACCGACGCAAACGAAGTGTGCCGCCGAGCGTTGGCATCGAACGGGGAGATCCGGACCAGCCGATGCACACCGATCTCCGATTGCAGCAGGCCGTAGGCACTCTCGCCATTCATCTCGAGCGTGGCCGATTTGATGCCCGCGCCTTCGCCTTCCAGCCGGTCCGTAATCACAGCCTGAAACCCGTGCCGCTCGGCCCAACGCAGGTACATGCGTAACAGCATTTCGGCCCAATCCTGGCTTTCTGTCCCACCTGCGCCCGGATGGATCGCCATGATCGCGCTTTTCGAATCGTTCGGCCCAGAAAGCAGCATCCCGGTTTCGAGCGTCTCAAGTCGTTCGGAGAAGCCCTTGATTTCACGCTCCAGGTCGCCGTTGACGTCTTCACCTTCGCGCGCCAGCTCGAACAACGTGTCGAGATCGGACGTCAGCCGCGACACTTCGTCGGCGTCAGCGATTGACTGCTCCAGCCGCTTCCGGTCCTGCATCACCTTCTGCGATTTTTCAGGCTGATTCCAGAAATCCGGATCGGAAATCTGTCTTTCGATGCTGGCTAGCTGGGTCTTTTTGCCGGGGGGGTCAAAGATAGCTCCGCACAGCGTCGGCCTGCTGGCGGAGCGAAGCGTACTCTCTTTCTAGTTCGTCGAGGGTCATGAAACCTTATTCTATCAATCTCGTCAAATCGAGCACATGCCAGTACTAACCGAGGTTACAGCACCGGGTTTTACCCGATGGCCCCGTACCCGCCCTGCCCGACTGTTTACCTTCATCCAATGAGACGATGACTGCAAGAGGCCTCCATGGGAAAACTTCCTGCCATCACGCGCTTGCTGCTGGCGTCCTTGGCTCTACCCGCGGCCGCTCAGACCACGGGGAATTGGACGCAATTGCTTCCGAGCACGATTCCTCCGCCGAGGCAAGCCGCCGGCATGGCCTACGATTCGGCCCATGCGCAGATCGTCATGTTCGGCGGGAGCAATAGCCAGTCTCAATTGAACGACACCTGGGTCTGGAACGGCACCAACTGGGCTCAGAAGCTTCCTATCCCTAGTCCCAACCCGCGCTCATCTACGGCCATGGCTTACGATCCGATGCACGGTCAAGTGGTTCTCTTTGGCGGCAGCGCGTCCAATCCTGGCGGCACGACCTCGGTGTCCTTGAACGATACGTGGACCTGGAATGGCACGCAGTGGAGCGCCCAATCTCCCGCCACCAGCCCGTCAGCCCTCAACGCGCTTCCTGCGATGGCTTTTGACGCGGCTCACGGCCAAGTCATCTTGCTGCTTGGCGACGGCTTCGCGACCGAGACCTGGATCTGGTCGGGCTCCAATTGGACGCGACTATCGCCGCAGACGAGTCCGCCATCGAGCTTCGACTACACAATGACCTACGACCCCGTGCACAGCCAAATCGTCGCGTGGGCAAGCAGCGATTTCTCCACCTGGGTATGGGATGGATCGAACTGGACGAAGAAGCCTTTGCAATCCAGCCCCCATGCGAGCCTCATCGCTCAAATGGCCGCTGACCCCTTGCACTCCCAAGTCATCCTGTTTTCCGATCTAGGGCAGACTTGGACGTGGGATGGTTCCACGTGGACGGAGGATTCTCCTCAGACGCCGCCGCCCCCCAGATCTTATTTCTCGTTGGCCTTCGACTCCGCGAGCAATCAGGTGCTTCTTTTTGGGGGCGTCTTGCCTTCGGGTGATGTATCCAGCGACAGCTTCACGTGGCAGGGCGGGCCTACATTGCCGGTCATCACCAATATCGTGAGCGCTTCCGGATTCGGCGGTTTCAAAGCAGTTGCACCGGGTTCATGGGTCGAGATTTACGGAACGAATCTCGCCCCGGATACGCGTACGTGGACGACCTCCGATTTCAACGGCAACAACGCGCCAACCGTGCTCGATAATGTTCAGGTCATGATCGGCGGGCAAAAGGCTTTCATCGACTTCATCTCGGCGGGACCTGGGCAAGTGAACGTCCAGTTGCCTTCGAACATTATCAGCGGCAGCCAGCTAACGGTCACGCTCAGTAATGCGAATGGAACCAGCCAGCCTTTCAGCATCCTGGTGAACCCCGCTGAGCCGGGTCTGCTCGCCCCATCGTCGTTCACGATTGGTGGGACGCCGTACGTTGTCGCTCTGCTTCCTGACAACGTCACCTACGTTCTTCCCACTGGAGCGATTCCGGGCGTAACGTCGCGCCCCGCACATTCTGGTGAGACGATCACGCTCTATGGCATCGGCTTCGGCCCGGTCGCACCGAACATCCCTGCTGGCCAAATCGTGCGAGACGCCAACAATCTGGCAGGCTCGCTACAGGTATTCTTCGGCCAGACCCAGGCGCACGTATCGTTCGCGGGCCTCACGCAAGGCTCGGTGGGGCTTTACCAAATTAACGTGGTCGTTCCCAATATGCTGGCCAATAATCTCGTGCCGCTCAGCTTCACTCTAAACGGCGTGGCGGGTACGCAGACGCTTTACACGGCAGTACAGTAGCGACTCGGGAAACTCACGGCGGGAGCGCGTCTAGATCGAGCATCTGCCCGCGTGGCCCGGCATTCCAACACTGAGTCCGCCCGATCACCTCGTGCACGCCCGCGGCTTCATGGATGTGTCCGCAAAAGAAGTAGTGCGGCTGGTAGCGCTCGATGAAATCGCGGATCGCGGTGCTTCCGAAATGTTTGTCTTCGCCGGCGCGATCGAGGTTCGTGCCTATGGGCGGTGTGTGACAAATGAGGATCAGAGGATCGAGCGCGGCGAAGGGTTGGAGGCGGCGGGCGAGCTCGTCCTCGGTATACTCGCCCGGCGTGTTGAACGGGGTCGGGTTCGAGTAGCCGAGTCCGGCGACGTGAAATCTGCCGACCTGCAAACTCCGGCCGTGAAAATCGTGGAATCCGTATTCCTGACAGAACTGCGCGATGTCGGCTTCCGATTCATGATTTCCCGGCAGCACGTATGTACGCTCGGCCCGCCTCTGCATGATCGGCCCAAGCAGATCCAGCCCGCGGCCCCAGTTAGTAAGGTCGCCGTCGGCGAAGTAGTAATCCACGTCCAAGGCCATCACCTTCTCGAGCGCGTTCTTGCTGCCGTGGATGTCGGAAAAGACGAGAAGCTTCATCTTCGCGGGCCTCGGTTGGTTATTTTCTTGCGCAGCGCCTCTCCCGGCCCGTCGTGTTCGACCTCGATCAACACGATCGGGAGTCGATCGGCGTCTTGCTCGCGGATTCCTTTCTCGGCGTGCGATTTCGATAGTGTGCGATCGGGCAGGAAGCTATGCAGCTGGTCGCTTGGGACTACGATGATCCCTAAGTCGATGTCGGCGCCCGTTACTCGATTCCTCAAATGAAGAATGTCCTTGTAAAGTGTTCGCTTCGAGCGGAAACCTGGATCTCGACGCCGACGCACACTCGCGGCCATTGACGACTTTGCATTTCGAATCCACATCGCCGGATTTCTTCGACTGCCAGGAGCCGTCCGCTGCGAGGCCAGTATCCAACATCTGACGTATAGCAGCAGCACTATTTGCCTCGACTTCTTCCAACACACGGATTTTCGTGCTCTCAACCAGCGACGCCACCCCATCTACAAGCGGCTGAAGCCCAAGGCGTCGAGTTTTCTTCTCTGGTCCATCGTAGTGCTGAATCGATTTGACCCTTGCCATCGATTGTTTAATCTTAGACGCTGTAAGTCTCGGTTCGCTCGCCGATAAGTCTTACGTGCCGTCCATCACCTCGACTACCGAGACGAAAGTTCCTTGCGTTTCCGCCGACTTGCCCTACGCTGGTCACCAGAGCACGACCAAATGCGCACTGTCCACTCTACGAAGTTGAGGAAGGTATGCCAAGCGGACTGTCGGGATATCCTCCAAGCACTGAAAACGAAGAGCGTTCGGACCATCTTCGCCGACCGGCCTTTTAATCTTAAGAAGCAATACGGCAAGAACGGAGCAGGAGACGATCTTCCGGCACCGAAAGACCTTGCCTGGAGTAAGCAGTGGATCGCTGAGTCTGTGCGCGTGTTGGCGCCCGGAGGAGCGCTATTGATTTATAACTTGCCCAAGTGGCCGATAGAGTACGGCTGTCATCTGAATTCACTATCGGAGATGACGTTCAAACATTGGATTGTTATCGACAAGGCGCACAGCCTGGCTATCCCACCCAAATCGCTTGTCGCCAAGCCACTACGAGATGTTGTATTACATCAAGGTCCCAAGCCGCGCGTCTTCGACCGCGATCTCGTGAGAACGCCGGTGCAAAAATGCAGGCATTGCGGAAAGGACGTCAAGGATTACGGTGGCCACAAGAGATTTCTCAACCCCAAGGGGCTGAATCTCACAGACCTTTGGGATGACGTTCCGCCCGTGCGCCATCGCAAGTACAAGAACCGCCCTGCCAAGGAACTAGCGCCCATCATTCTTGAACGCGTGATCAAGTTGACCACCGAACCGGGTGACTTCGTTTGCGATCCGTTTGCAGGCGTAGGAATAACTGCCTACGTTGCCGAGGGCTGAAGCGCCGATGGGCGGTCGCCGATATCAACGACTGCTCCGCTGTAAAGGAGCGCCTAATGAGTTTGGAACAAGGCGTTCATCCGGAGTGGAAGCGAATCGCAAGCGCATCGCCAAAATGGACGAAAGCGAGTCGCGGGCGCTGCCCCTTCTGGACACAATCACGAACTAAGCTTTTCTCGTTTTCGGCGATCGCAAAATCAGCGCCAACACCGCCACTGCCGCTGCCAGGATCGCCAGATCCAAATACACGTCGCGGTAACCGCCGGCCAGGTTTCCTGCCTCGCGCGCGCGATCGAGAATTCCCTCGAAATATCCAGGCACTAGGAACCCGCACACGCCCCAGGAAAAGAACAGCAATCCGTAGTTGCCGCCTACGTGGCTCTGTCCGAAGTAATCGGCCGAAAACGCAGGCATCACCGCCAGGAACCCGCCATAGGCGAATGCCGCGAGGCACAGTCCTGCGACGACTTGCCAAAAACCGTTTGCTGTCCGCAGCAGACCCATGCACGCGATCATCGAAACGCAGCTCATCCCGAACAACGCCGGCTTGCGGCCAACGCGATCGGACACCGCTCCCCAGCTCAGCCGGCCGGTGGCGTTGAAAATTCCCATGATTCCGACTGCGAAGCCGGCCGAGATGGGCGTACTTATGCGCGACACTTCCTGAATCAGCGGTGAGGCCTGACCGATCGCAGTTAACCCCACCGATACACCAAACCCGAACGCCAACCACAGCGCATAGAACTGCCAGGTGCTCAACATCTGGCCGGCTGACGATTCGCGCAGCGCGCTGCGATCCACGGGCGCAGTCCATCCTGCCGGTTTCCATCCGGCGGGCGGCAATCGGAAGAGCTGTGCAGGCCCTGCCACCGCGACTACGAAAATCGAAGCCATCAAAAAGAACGCCAGCGGGAGCGTGGTGTGGACTCGCGCGGGATCTTTGCCGACTACTGCCTCGATCAGAGGACTCCAGAACAGCGGGCTCAGGCCCGATCCCATCACCGCCAAGCCCACCATCATGCCGCGCCTGTCCGGGAACCAGCGCACCAGGTTCGCAATCGGAACGACGTATACCATTCCGCCACCCAACCCGCCGATCAGTCCGTAACCGATCACGAGCCACGTAAGCGAATCGCCGAGCAATGCCGAGATCAAACAGCCCGTCCCGAGCATTAGCGCACCCACCGTGGCCACCAGTCGCGGCCCCTTGCGATCCTGCCAAAGTCCGCCGACAATGGCGCCCACGGCGACTAAGAGCAGTGAATACCGGTACGGCATGATCGTCTGCGCTTTCGACCAGCCGTGCAGTTGTGTCAGCGGACCGCGAAAAACGGACCAGGAATACACAACGGCGTTGATGGCTTGAATCCAAACGGCGATCAGCGCATGCCGTGCGCGGCTGGGGGAGACGACGGTCGGCGTCTTAGCGGCGGCGGGAGTCATCGCATCATATTGACACATCCTTAGCCTGAGCGGTTGGGCCATTCACGACTCACACGCGTCTCGATTTCACGCCTAATCAAGCGCCTGCCGCTCACGTCGCGCGGTATCGCAAACTGACGCGCTAGGTTCTAGCCGGACATGACAATCTACAAAACCAAACGTTACGGCTGGCGCCGGGATCATCTGTACCCTCGCGATCACATGCTCACCGTCGCCAAGCGCGTTTCACTTCCAACCGCCTGCAATCTAAGGACGTCAGGATTTCTGCCGCCGGTCTACGATCGGGGCCAATTGGGTAGCTGTACGGTCAACGCCACGGCCGCGGTGGTTGACTTCGATCACAAGAAGCAGGCCGAACAGTTCCTCACGCCTTCGCGGCTGTTCATCTATTACAACGAGCGCGTCATCGAAAACGAAGTCAATCAGGATTCGGGCGCCGAGCTTCGCGACGGAAGGAAGACGGTCGCGGGGCAGGGTGCGTGCTGCCGAATCCGAATGGCCCTATGATGTTTCTCAATTCGCGGTGAAGCCGCCCGACAAATGCTACACCGACCGCGGAAGTTCAGCGCTTCACTATGCCCACGTCCCGCCGACGTCTTATTACATACGGCACGCTATCCTCGGCCGCCCCATTGCCTTCGGCATTAGCGCGTTCAGCGGGCTGGAATCGGACCAGGCAGCTGCGACAGGAATTGTTCCCATGCCGGTGCCAGACGACTCACCCGCTGGCGGGCATGCGATTTGTCTGGTGGGCTATTACGATTCCAAGCGGGTCTTCTCTTTTCGCAATTGTGGAGAGAAAGCTGGGGCGATAAAGCCTACGGCTTTCTTCCTTGATGCCTATATTCTCGATCCGAATCTCGCTAATGATCTTGGGGTGATTCTCACGGAGTCGTAGTGGTCGAACTTCGAACACTCAGCGCCACTCCCATCTGGCTGATCAACGCAGAGTTAGCAGGATTGAGCGGGTTCACAGGTCCAAAGACCAATGTTACCGGCACCTGCGGCGGGTATTTGAAATCCTTCAAGTTCGGATTGAAGTTCGCGAACATCGCTGGATCTGGGACGGTCACGCTAATCTGATAAACGTTTCCAACGAATCCCGTCACCGGCCTGTCAACGGCAGCGATCCCATCGGCGTAAAAGCCGTCGATGAAGACCGCGGGCGTCAGAGCGGTCACAGCGAATCCGTCGACGAGGCTAAACTGACCCTCGCCGGTCGCGAAGATCGTTATGGCGTAGTTCGGCCGAGCCGGATTCGAAGGCGAGTTCAACGTGCCGTCGCTATTCAAGATGTAGCCCTGCCCGTATCCGGGTCCATCGGCGGTATAAATCCCGGGCGACGCAGGAGCAGCGGGTGCCTGCACCGTATTCGACAGCGCCCCGTTCAACGAAACCTGGATTTGATACGTTCCTAGAGTCTTCGCGCTGGCCGGCATTACCGCCGTCAGGCTGGTGGGCGTCGCCGATACAACGGGAATTGAAGCGCCGTCGATCAAGATCTGCGCGCCGGCGCCGAATCCTGATCCGATCAGCGCGATTGCTTCTCCGGGCGCGATCGCAGCGGCCAGATGGCTCGCAACGTTCACCACCGAATCCAGTCGCGGAGCTGGAGCAGGGCCCAGGGCGATCTTGTTCACGACGACGAGTTGACCTTGGTCATAAGAAGGGCCAGGTTGGCCGCCGATGAAAGGGGCGCCGTTTGTAGTCAATGTGAACCCCGCCATGAGGATATTTCCCTGACCGTCGGGAATGGTAGCTTGGGAAAGGAAGGGCCGCTGGTCGCCCAGGTACGTCGAGAACAATAATTGCGAAAGGCTCGAGTCCAGTCCCGCAACAAATCCGCTCCGTGGCGAGAATGGTTCCTGGAACGGGGCTCGCGTCGGAAACCCCCTCGAATCGGTGTAGCCAGTGACGATCACAGTTCCGGCGGGATCCACCGCGATGTCTGCCGCCGCGTCATTCATTTCTCCGCCAATCAGGGTCGCGGCCAAGACTTGCGTTAGCGACGGACTCCACTTCATTACAAATGCGTCGGACCCGCCGCCCGCGCCGAGCTCGCCCGGGAGGCTTGGAATCGGCGGTTGCGGCGAGGGTTGGAAGGCGCCGCTGGTGGAAGAAAACTTGCTGATATTTGCGAAATTGACGAAACCGGCAGAATAGACATTTCCTACGGCGTCGCGCGCCATCGACGTGACGTTCACCGGTGCGTTCACCGAGGCAAGGAGTGAGGAACCGCTCGCGTTCAGTAAGGACACGTTTCCGGTCGAGCCTCCGAAATATGCGTTCCCACGACCGTCGAGGACGAGCGCCTGTGCGGATTCAATCAGAGACATGTTGGCATCCATCGAAATGTAGGTGGAATAAGTCAACGCGCTCCCGTTCGGAGTGAATTTCGTGACGAAGCCCGCGGGCGGACCCGGGATGCAAGGCCCGATTCCTCCGCAGCCGAGAAACGACCTGGTGAAAGTGGTTTCGTAGGCGCCCGGCGTCGTAGGCAGATTTCCGCCGCTTACGCCACCGATGAAGACATTTCCCGCGGGGTCCACTGCAATCGCGGATATGCTGGTGTTTCCGTCGGAAAAGTAAGTCGACCAGGCTAGCGATCCGTCGGGATTTAGCTTCGTGAGAAAATTCGAACCGAACGTGGAAAAGGCGAAGGATGGCTGATACACACCTTTGGTTGTCGGGAAGTCGACCGACAACGTCGATCCCGCGACGTAAACGCTGCCATCGCTCCCCAGTGCCATCGCGGCGGCCGCGTCGTTGAACACGCCTCCAAGATAGCTTGCGTACACAAGTTTGCCGTTTGGATCAAATTTGGCGATGAAAACATCCGTGGTAACCGACGCCCTGGCGAAGATCGAGGAACCGCCGGCTACCATCTGTCTCACCGGAGCTCGCGTGGGACCGACCTGCATCGTGGTCGCGAAGCCGTCACCGCTCGCGACGATGCCGTTCTCGGAGAGCGCATATAGTACTGGGCGATTGGGGTCGGCGAGGAACAGCAGCCCAGGAATCTTTGCTTTCGTAACCCACGTCGCGCCGTCATCGGTGGTCGCGAAAATACCGGTGCCGGAGCCTGCATACAGGGTTCCGCGGTGGATGGGATCAACCACGAGCGCGGCGGGCGTAGTTTTGTCCGGCAATAAAGCTGGCAGGGATAGAAACGTTAAGCCGTTGTCTGTGCTCTTGCTCACCACTGTCGAAAAGTTCGTGACGGCGTACAAAACGCCCGGCGACGAAGCATCGAACGCCACCGTCGACGCGGCTACGCCTTGATGAACGGTCACTTGCCAAGTCGCGCCGGCATCCGCGCTGCGCAGGAAGCCCTTGTCGGAGAGGGCGAAGACCACTTGCGCGATTGTCGGATCGCTCCAGACCTGCCAGACGTTGAGCGCGCCGCTGTTGTTCGGGGGGATGCCATTGTTGGCGGCCGCCCAGGTGACGCCGCTGTCAACGCTCTTGAAAACGCCCAGCGGAGACGTGGCTGCATACAGGACGTTGCTGTGAAATTCATCCACCACGATGAAGTTCGCCGTAGCGCCCGCGAGCAAAGACGATAGACTCGCCCACGTTGATCCGGCGTCAACGCTTTTCCAGATTGTGTTCGCCTGCAGCGCATAAAGGGTCTGCGGATTTTCAGGATCGGCCGCGATCCCATTTAGGTTCGAGAGGCCAGCGGGGTATAGCAACTGCGCGGCTGCGGTGCTGCCATCGATTCGAATCAGAGGTGAGCCGCCTGCGTTCGGCTGCGCAGCGTTCCCGGTGACGGTAAGGTCCACTGATGACGTGGTTCCGACGACGTAGAGATTTCCGCTAATGTCGGCCGCCGCGCCGGTCACTTCGTTGGACCCTGAACCTCCAAATGAAGTTACCCATTCGAGCGAGAGCGTTAGTGCGGACTGTGCGCTGGCCGCAAACGCGCTGAGTGCTAACGAGACGATGACCCGAGAGTGAGTGGACATTCCGAGCCGGCCTTTGAAATTCAGGAAATCAAATCCTCGGAAGACGGACGCGAGTAAGTTCATGATAGCAGTACGGATTCGACTGAGTCCTTGCTACAATGCGGTTAGACCTTATTAGTCCGGCTGCTCCGCATTTATCTGCTTCGGCCGTCATTGCTTTGTCATCTCATAAGAACCTGTAATGTCTGGTGTGTCCGACCAACTCGCGCTCGACTTCGACTTGAACTTCGAGGATATTTATTCCCGCGTGGGTTTGCAGCGCCTGGATGCGTCGTTCCTTGCTGAGCTTGCGCAGGTTGCTCCCGATCTTCACGCGCGGCTGCTCGAGGCTCGTGGCAATCCGGATGGGCTAGCAGACAAGTCCGCATCTGAATTGATCATCGCGCTGGCGCCGCATGTTGAAGATTTCCTTGGCCGGCTCTTCGGCATCCGGCGCGAGGTGGAAGCGCTTCAGGCACGTCACAACCAATCCGCGCCGTTCTTCGCGTTCAAGCGCAAGTTCATCCAGAAGCGGGCCATCAGTGGTGTAACCAAGGAACAGGCCGCCGCGCACGATGGCGCTGTTCTAGCCCTCGAGCTCGAGTCGCACTTTCATGAACCGCTCACCGAGCGCAGCTTCTTCACGCACGTTTCTGCTTGGTTGGAAAACGAGCCGGTCCAGGCCGCGGCGATTCAGATCGCGCTGCGCTACGCCGCCTGGGCGGCGCTTGCTCCGGCCGGGATCGAACGGCACCGGGGCGATGTTCTTTTCAAGGTTGCGCACAAGCTCGACCCCATGCACTTGGTTCCTATCGATACTGTGCAGAATGGCAGCGTCGCCAAGCTGCGATTGCCTGAAGAACACTGGCGCTATCGCGAAGGCTTTGAGCTGACCGATCGCGGCATGGCGCTTGCGGGTGCGCTCGATCAGGCCAACTACTGCATCAAGTGTCATAACCAGTCCAAGGACAGTTGCTCGATAGGCCTCAAAGAAAAAACCGGCGAGTTCAAGAAGACCGTTTTCGGCGTGACGCTGGCAGGCTGCCCGCTGGACGAAAAGATCTCCGAAATGAACGTGGTGAAGCAGGCCGGGCACACCATCGGCGCGCTTGCCATCGTGACCATCGACAATCCCATGGCCGCCGGAACGGGCCATCGCATCTGCAATGACTGCATGAAGGCCTGCATTTATCAGAAGCAGGACCCGGTGGACATTCCACAGATCGAAACGCGGACGCTCAAAGATGTTTTGGAGCTGCCCTGGGGCTTCGAGATCTACAGCCTGCTGACGCGCTGGAATCCGTTGAATTTCTCCCGGCCGCTCCCACTTCCCGGGAGCGGCTACAAGGTGTTGGTGGTTGGTCTCGGACCTGCGGGTTTTACGTTATCGCATTACTTGATGAATGAAGGTCACACCGTTGTCGCTGTGGATGGCCTGAAGATTGAGCCGCTGCCCGAATCGCTTTCTGGTGTTGGTGTGTCGGGTAAGCGCACGGCGTTTCGGCCGATCCGTGACATCCGCGAAATCTACGAATCGCTCGACGATCGCGTGATGGCGGGTTTCGGCGGTGTAGCAGAGTACGGCATCACCGTCCGGTGGGACAAGAATTTCTTGAAGATGATTCGCTTGCTGCTCGAGCGGCGCGGTGAGTTCAACATGTTCGGCGGTGTCCGATTCGGCGGCGCGATGACCATCGATAGCGCCTTCGAGCTGGGCTTCGATCACGTCGCGCTGTGTGCCGGAGCCGGACGCCCGACGGTGATTCCGATGAAAAACGGCCTTGCGCGCGGCGTTCGCCAGGCGTCGGATTTTCTGATGGCCCTGCAACTTACTGGGGCGGCTAAGACGGACTCGGTCGCCAATCTCCAGATCCGTATGCCGATCGTGGTGATCGGCGGGGGCCTCACTGCGATCGACACAGCCACCGAATCGCTCGCCTACTACGTAGTTCAGGTTGAGAAATTCCTGAAACGCTACGAAACTCTGGTCGCCGAAAAAGGTGAGCGCGAGGTCCGCGCCGCGTGGAGCGAGGAAGAACACGAAACGGCAGACGAGTTTCTTGCTCATGCTCGCGCCGTCCGCGCGGAACGGCAGGCGGCTGCGCGCGAGGGCCGGCGTCCGAACCTGATCGGTCTGTTGAATTCCTGGGGTGGCGTCACCATCGCGTATCGCCGGCGCCTAGTCGACTCGCCCAGCTACACGCTGAACCACGAAGAAGTCTGGAAGGCGTTCGAAGAAGGCATCCGTTTTTCCGAAGGTCTGGCGCCTGCGGAAGTGGAAGTGGACCGTTTCGGCCACGCCTCGGCGCTGCATCTCACGCGCCACAAATTTGATGAGACGCGCGGGAAAATGTCGCCTACCGGCGAACCTGTGCGGCTTCCGGCGCGCTCGATCCTGGTTGCGGCGGGAACCCAGCCCAACACGGTGCTTGGCCGAGAAGATCCAAGCAACGTTTTTCTCGATGGCCGCTGGTTCCAGGCCGTGGATGACGAAGGACAGCACGTTCAACCTGAGCGTGTCGCGAAACCGCAAAGGGCGCGTGTGCTCACGTCGGTGAGGCCGGACGGCCGCGCCATTAGCTTCTTCGGTGATCTGCATCCCTCATTCGCAGGCAACGTGGTGAAAGCGATGGCGAGCGCCAAGCGCGGCTATCGTGTCGTCTCGCGGGTTCTCGCGCGGCGCGCGCCCGCATCACCCGAGCCCGCGGTGCTTGTCGATCATCTGAATCGCGAGCTGCGCGCGGTGGTCGAAAAAGTGGTTCGCCTCACGCCGACCATCGTCGAAGTTGTGGTCCGCGCGCCCATGGCCGCGCGCGCGTTCCAGCCCGGCGAATTCTATCGGCTCCAAAATTACGAGACGCTCGCGATGCGCGTTAACGGAACCACGCTTGCGATGGAGGGTCTGGCGCTCACGGGCGCGTCGGTGGATCGCGAACGAGGTCTGCTTTCGACCATCGTGCTTGAAGTCGGCGGCTCGTCCGATCTTTGCACGCTTTTGAAACCGGGCGAGCCTGTGATCCTCATGGGACCCACTGGAACGCCCACGGAAACGCCTTCGCGCGAGACCGTGCTGCTTGCGGGCGGCGGCCTCGGCAACGCGGTACTCTTTTCCATCGGCCAGCAGCTTCGCGCTTCGGGATCGCGGACGATCTATTTCGCCGGCTATAAGAAAATGATCGACCGCTACAAGGTGGAAGAGATCGAGAAAGCCGCGGACGTGATTGTCTGGTGCTGTGATGAAGCGCCCGGATTCACGCCCGGCCGCGTGCAGGACAAAGCTTTCGTCGGCAACATTGTCGATGCCATGACTGCGTACGCGCGCGGCGATCTCGACGAGCCCGAAATTCCGTTCAGCCAGGTGGACCGGTTGGTCGTCATCGGATCGGACGCGATGATGCACGCCGTCCAGCGCGCCCGCTACGGAGCGCTCGCACCGTACTTGAAGAAAGATCACAAGGCCATTGCGAGCATCAACTCACCGATGCAGTGCATGATGAAGGAAATTTGCGCGCAGTGCCTCCAGCTCCACAAGAATCCGGTGACGGGCGAAGAGACGGTAGTGTTTTCCTGCTTCAATCAGGACCAGCACATGGACGAAGTAGATTTTGCGAGCCTCCGCACGCGCCTGTCGCAGAACGGCGTCCAGGAAAAACTGACCAAGCAGTGGATCGATCGCTGTCTCCGGCAGATCGGCGCGCGGGAAGAATTAGTTACACAATAAACCGCGATTCAGAAAGAGCCGGGGTCGAAACCAAAATCGAATATCAAGGCGATTTACATTGCAAGCTGTGCAAGGCCCGTCCGGAAAACTAGTCACCAAGGACGCGCCGAAGGACCGCCACGGATGTGGCGAGAGCTTATCACCAACGGATCTGGTAGCAACCGCGCTCGGTAGCTGCATCTTAAAGTGGGATGGGGATCGCAGCGCCTTAAGATCGACATCGCTGGAACAACGGCCACGGTGGAAAAGGAAATGACGACTGTGCCAGTGCGGATGATCGGAAAGCTTGCCGTCAAAATACATCTACCGCATTCACCTCAGCGACGAGCATAAACAAAGGCTGGATAAAGCAGCACAACCTGTCCGGTACACAAAAGCATGCATCCAGACCTGAGGACGCCGATCGAATTCGCCTGGGGTTGACCGGATAACCGTGCTCCGGCCAACCTCGTGCCGCAGCCTCCCAGTTGGCGCAGCCTCCTCAATTGGCCGCACTACCTCATGCTATCGTTGTTCCTTGAGCGCGCGCGATTGGATCTTTGTTGCCCTCGGCATTTTCACCGCCGGCTGGGTCTGGGTCTGGTTCCAGGGCAAAGGGCGCGCACCGGGCGTCCCTACGCTGTTCGAACTTCTGCTCGGATTCGGCACGAATTTCTTCGACGCCCTCGGTATCGGGTCGTTTGCGCCCACTACCGCGATCTTTAAATTTCGCAGCATGGTGCCCGACGAAAAGATCCCTGGCACACTAAATGTCGGGCACAGCCTACCCACACTAGCCGAAGCGTTCCTATTCATCGCGTTTGTCAACGTCGATACGCTCACGCTGGTCTCTATGATGGCGGCGTCTATGTGCGGCGCCTGGTTCGGAGCCGGCATTGTCGGCCGCTGGTCGCGCCGGAAGGTGCAGATCGGCATGGGCATCGCGCTGCTCACTGCAGCCTTTTTCTTTGTCTTGACGCTTCTGAACATCTCGCTCGTTCCGGAAGGCACGGCGCTCGTCTTGACGGGATGGAAACTCGCGGCCGGTATCGCGGGCAGCGTCGCGCTCGGCGCACTCATGACGCTTGGCATCGGGCTATTCGCTCCTTGCATGATCCTTGTCAGCCTTCTCGGCATGGATCCCAAGGCGGCGTTCCCCATCATGATGGGATCGTGCGCATTTCTGATGCCGGTGGCGAGCGCCCGCTTTATCCGGCTAGAAAGCTATAGCCCGCGCCAGGCACTCGGTCTTGCATTAGGGGGGGTACCAGGCGTGTTGATTGCGGTGCTGATCTTCAAAACTCTCCCGCTCACCGCCGTTCGCTGGCTCGTCGTGGTTGCCGTCCTCTACGCCAGTATCACGATGCTGCGATCGGCGGCGGCTGAGAAGAAATCCTACGAAGCTTTGCGCACTTCGACTGACTTGTAGATTTCCTTAGTCTGGCTGAGATCGGGAAACTGCACGCCCGGCAGTTTTGCGGAAGCGGTTCCCGCCGCGACCGCCCAGCGGACAGATTCGGCGAAGTCTTTCTTCTTGGTCATTGCCCAGACATAGGCGGCCGCAAGCGCATCGCCCGCGCCGATCGGCGAGACCGCGTCGATGCGCGGCGGGATGGCCTCCAACAATTGATTCTCATTCACCGCGATCACGCCGCGGCCTCCCAGCGACAACAGTACGCTGTCCGGACCCATAGCCTTGATGCGTGTCGCTGCCTCGATGAAATGCGCGCGCGTGATGAGAGCGCGGTTCAACAGCCGCTCCGCTTCAGGTTGATTTGGCGTCACCACGGTCGGGCTGGCTTCCACGCCGTGCAACAGCGCGTCGCCATCGGTATCGAGCAGGGTTTTCACGTTCCGGTCGCACGCAAGACGAATGAGCTTGGTGTAAAAATGGCCGGGTATGCCGGGCGGAACGCTACCGCACAACATGAGCCATGTCGCCTGATCCAGGCTCGACTCCACAGCTTTTTCGACGCGCGCCAGCTCTGCCGCCGTGATCACGGGGCCTTGCTCGTTAAGTTTTATAGTCAGGCCCTGGCGGTCCACGATGGTGAGATTGGTGCGGATTTCTTTCTGAATGGGGACCACTTTTACCGGAAAATCCCACTTGGCAAGCAGCTTGGTGAACTTCTCGCCCGCCGGGCCGCCCGACGGAACGATCGCCAGCGTCTTCGCGCCGAAGGAGTGCAGCACGCAAGACGCATTGATGCCGCGCCCGCCCGCTGAATCGCTGCGCGAAAGGATGTAGGCGCGGTCTTCGAACACCAGCCGGTCCACCATCACGGTGCGGTCAATCGAGGGGTTGATTGTGAGGGCAATAATCAACTCTCAATGTTACCCTGAATCTCTGAAAGGCCAATCTCACTTCCGCGCTTATCTCGCTCTTGCGGCAGTGTGTTTTTTCTGGGGAACAACGTACCTCGGAATTCGCATCGCACTGGAGTGGGTGCATCCGCTCGAAATGATGTGCGTTCGCTATTTCATTTCCGGCGCCGTGATGCTGGCGATTGCATTTTTCACCAAGTCGCACGTTCCTTCTGGCCGCGAGCTGCTATTGACGGCGATTTTCGGCGTGATCACGATCGGCGTAGGAACCGGGCTGCTTGCTTTTGCTGAGCTTTTGATTCCGAGCGGTCTCGCGGCCTTGATGATTACGATGCAGCCTTTCTGGATGGCCGGCGTGGAGGCGGTGATTCCGGGAGGCGAGCGGATTTCCACTCTCGCGATTCTCGGCATGCTGGTTGGTGTGGCCGGCACGGCGCTGCTGGTCGGCCCGGGTGCGATTCAGGAAGGGATCGGCGGGCCGGTGGTGAAGGGCTTTTGGATGCTGCAGATCGGTTGCCTGGGATGGTCGCTCGGTTCCATTTTGCACCGGCGGCAGGGCGCGAAAGCGCATCCGGTAGTGAGCGCGGCGATACAACAGATGGCCACCGGTTTGTTTTTTATGATACCAGGCGCCATCGTGCTCAAGAACCACCCGGTAGCCTGGAGTTGGCGCGGAGCCGGTGCGATTCTCTACCTGGCGGTGTTTGGTGGAATCGTCGGCTATAGCGCCTACGTGTACGCGCTGAGCGAACTACCCGTGTCGATCGTGAGCAGTTACACCTATATCAATCCGATCGTTGCGCTTTGGCTCGGCTGGTTGTTCTACCGTGAGCCGATCGGCACGCGCGAGATCGTGGCCATGGTGATCATCTTCGCAGGTGTTGCCATCGTGCGGCGGTTCGCGCATCAGCCCACACCGCGCATTGAAAAAAGCAGTCCTGCTTGCGCCAACCGCGCTCACACGAGCTGACCAACTCGCTCCAACGCCGGCTCCAGCTTTTGGAGATTGGTGAGGACTCCTTCAAACAGATCGCCGACGCGCTCGAAGCGGTCGAGCGCATTGTGAATGGTGAACTGCGAAGGCTCCAGGCCCTCCTTCACCTCGCTCCAATCGAGGGGCGTCGATACCGGCGCGCCCGAGTGCGCGCGCAGGACATAGGGCGCGGCGATGGTCTTGCCAGTCGAGATCTGCAAGTAGTCGAAATAGACTTTGCCTTTCTTGCGTTGCGAGACGGTACGCGGCGTGGTGAACAAGTCGGGCTTTTCGCGGATCACCAATATGGAGAGAAGCTCGGCGAAAGTTCGGACTTGTTCGTAGGTGTAAACGGGCTCGAGCGGTATGTACAGGTGCATCCCATCGCCCCCAGTGGTTTTCGGATAACCCACCAGCCCGACTGCATCGAGCGTTTTCTTGACCAGCAACGCAGCTTCCACGATCTTCTCGTAGGGACATCCTTCGCTGGGATCGAGATCGATGAGGGCGAAATCGGGGTTCTCGAGCGTGCCGATCCGGCTCATCCAAGGATTCTGATCGATGCAGGCGAGGTTTGCGAGATACAGGAGCGTCGCGCGGTCGTTGCAGATGATGAAGTGGATATTGTCGTTGTTGTGCTCGGAGAAAACCGGTTCGAGCCGCACCCATTGAGGAACCTTGTCTTCGGCGTCTTTCTGGAAGAAGAAATCGTGATCGATGCCATTGGGATAGCGTTTCAACGAGAGCGGGCGGTCGCGAAGGTGGGGCACGATCAGGTTGGCGATCGAATTGTAGTAATTGATGACGTCGCGTTTTGCGATGCCTTCGCCAGGGTAGAAAATCTTGGCGAGGTTGGTGAACTTAAGCCGATGTTCGTCCACGGTGACGGTCAATTCCGCGCCTGAGATTGCTGGTGCAATCGGCTCTCGCTGGATCAACGCAGGCGCCGCTGGATCTGCGGCCGGCACCGCCAAATCGACATTTTCACGCACGCACTCCTGAGGATCCTTGTCCAGCCGAAGGTTCATGAACACCGGCGCGCGCAGCAGCCCGTCGGACGTGACTTCGAGGTACTTGATCTCGGCTACCAATTCCGGTTTCACCCAGGTGACGTCGCGGAGCGCCTTCACCGGTCCGCCAAACGGGCTCTTTTTCGTAATAAGCGGCTCGATCCGCGCGAAGATGTCCTTCAGCGTTTTGTCGTTGAAGCCAGTGCCGACTTGGCCGACGTGCACCAGCTTGCCGTTTTCATACAAGCCCAGGACGAGCGAACTGAAATAGTCGCGCTCGCCGTGAGTGAATCCACCGATCACGAAGTCGCCGCTGGTAACGATTTTGACCTTCACCCAATCGCGGCTGCGGCGTGGTTCGTATTTACTGTCACGCCGTTTGGCGAGAATGCCTTCGATCCCGAGTGCGCGCGCGGATTCGAACATCTCGGCGCCTTTCGCGGCGAAATGATCCGAAACGCGAATGCGATCGGTGGGTGTCACGATTTCGGCGAGCAAACGTTTGCGCTCTTTGAGCGGTACGCCGCGCAGATCGTAGCTGTCCAAATACAGGAGATCGAACAAGAACAGCGTGACTGGCGTGGACCGAGCGAGGTGCGCGACGCTGTTCGGGTCGCCCACGCCAATGCGCGGTTGGATCAGGCTGAAGCGCGCGCGGCCATTGCCGTCCAGCACGGCAATTTCTCCGTCCAGGATGGCGCTCGTGGCCTTCAGAAACCTCGGCAGGACAGTCAGCTCGGGATATTGCTGATCGCAGCGCTTTTGATTCCGCGAGTAGATGCGAAGCTCTCCGTTTTCGACGAAGCATAGCGCACGCACGCCATCCCATTTGATTTCATAAAGCCAGTCTGAGCCTGAGGGCGGATGATCCGCGAGCGCGGCCAACATCGGCTGGACGCTGCGCGGCATGGGAGACTCGACTGCGCCTTCGATCTTCGCAAGCGAGCGCGTTTCGGAAAGAGGCAGCGCGGCTTTGGCTGGCAGATTCTCTGCGATCTCCTGCTGTGTGCGCCCGGTTAGAACGCTGCGCGCATAGTCTTCCACTTTCCATCCCGGTTTGGCGGCAGTGTCCTTTTTTTTGATCAGCAGCCATTCATTGCCCTTGCCGCGATTGCGCATTTTAATGAGAGCGAATTCGCCGCTGAGCTTCTCGCCGTGCAATCGGAATTTGAAATCGCCCCGATCGATCTGGGCTTGTGCTGGCGCATCGCCGAGCAACTCGTACGAACCGCGATCCCACAGCATCACGCTGCCGCCGCCGTATTCGCCCTTGGGAATGTTGCCCTCAAAATTGCCATAGTCAAGCGGATGATCTTCTACATGCACCGCGAGAGACTTCGAGAGGGGTTCAAGACTCGGACCTTTCGGAACCGCCCAGGACTTCAGCACGCCGCCGACTTCCAGTCGAAAATCGTAGTGCAGCCGCGTGGCATCGTGGCGCTGCACGCAGAAAAAATTGCCGGACGGGGCGGGTGCAGGCTCGGGTTGGGGAGCTGGCTCCGGGGTTTTGTCGAAGGACCGTTTGCGCGAGTATTCTTTGAGCGACATCGGACCGGCTGCGGGCGCCTGATTCAGAATCACAGAATCGGGCGCTCCCGCGCAAACGTTCGTTGAGTCCCCGATAGCTCATGCGGCCTATGGCCACAGATTTGCAGAATTTCAGTGCGCGACGCCTCGAAAAGCGTTTTGCCGATTTGTTTTCAGAGCCGTGGGCTCGAAGTGGGTGATATGACTCTAACGGATTCCGTGAAAGAACACAGTTTCCTTGCCGGGCTGACGGATGAGCAGGCCGAGAAGCTCATTACATTAGGGAGCGAGGTGCGCTTTCATGAGAATGAAGCCATCTTAACGGCCGGGGAGAGGTCGCAATACTTTTATCTCCTGCTCCAAGGCAGCGTTTGCATTGAGGTGGCAGCGCGATCCTTTGTTGTGTGTATTCAAGCGTTGGGTCCGGGCGAAGCCTTCGGATGGTCGGCGTTCTTGGACCAGCACGACACGCTCTTCCAAGTAAGGGCCAGGGAAGATTGTCGCGCGCTGCGGATTGATGGCGCTGAGATCGGCGCCGTAATGCGCGCCGACCCCGTGCTTGCGGCGGAAATCTTGCGGCGGGCACTGAGCTTGGCGGCGGATCGAGTTCAGGCGACAGAATCCATGCTCGCGGAACTGTGCGGCGTGCGTCCGCGCAAGCCGCGCATCGAGAGCTGCTGAGCGGCCCGTGCTGCGACAGCATGCGAAGGCTGCTGCGGATCGCACAGTTCGGTCTTCTGGCGGCGAGCATTCTGTTCGTCGTTTTGCTTTGCACACTACTGTCGTGGCGCGCGTACCGCCAGCGAATCGCAGAGGAAGTGACCTCACTCCGGTCAGCGAGCAGAGTTGATGAAGACATGTACGTCACGGCCCGTGGGATCGAACAATGGGTCCAGATGCGCGGGCAGGACCGGGCGAATCCGGTGCTGCTTTGCCTACATGGCGGTCCGGGCGGTTCGTGGATTCCACAGACAATGGTTCTCGCGCAGTGGGAGCAGGAGTTCACGGTTGTTCAGTGTGATCAGCGGGGCACGGGCAAGACACTCGAAGCCACCGGCGCATCGATCACCGGGAGCATGACCGTCGAGCAAATGGCCGACGACGGAATCGAGGTTTCGGAGTTCGTGCGAAATCATCTACACAAAGACAAGATTGTTTTGCTTGGTTTTTCCTGGGGATCGATTCTTGGAATCCATATGATTCAGAAGCGGCCTGATTTGTTCTTCCCGATGTCGGAACAGGCCAAGTCAGCGATATGCCGAAGAGCCAGCAGATGAGTTATGCGCATTTGGTCGAAGAGTCGCGCACTGCGAACGACACGAGGTCGCTGCGAAAGTTGGAACGCATCGGTCCACGAACGTTCGACGGTATGGAGAAAATCGGAACATTTTTCAAACTTTGGAGAAGTTCGAATGCGCTGCCGATCGTGACCGGCCGGGAGGCGCGCTGTTCGCGCCAAGCCTTTCGCTACGAGACTTGTACTACTTTGCAAAAGGGGCTCTTCAGGTGCCCACGCTGCGCGTCTATCAAGAGATGCTGTCCGCAAATCTGGCTTCACTCGGAACCGGCTTTCAGATTCCCATGTTTCTATTCGAAGGAGCGCTCGATGAGCGCACACCGATTGAGCTCGCCCAGCGCTGTTTTCGAGCAGATTCATGCGCCGCATAAGGAATTCGTGGAGTTCGAAGACAACGGCCACTTCGTTGTGCTAAGCGCCCCCTGATAGATTTCTCAGCGAGCTTGTTTTCCGCGTGCGTCCGTTTGCCCTCAGAGCTGGTTAGAGCCC
>DASQJA010000291.1:0-2099 GCA_035631275.1 Bryobacteraceae bacterium | reverse complement strand
GCTCAGAGGTCGCGCGTCCGTCCTCAACCGAACTGAGCATGAAGATGTTCGTTTCGGCGAGTTTGGGTGAATGAGAAATCCACCAGAACTCGCGAATCGGCCGAATTTCTTCGATATGAGTGGCGTGCATATTTTTGACTTTGCCAAATTCGATCGCCTCGTCACGCGAGGCGAAATCGATAATGTCGAAGCCGCCCACCACTTCCTTGGTTTCGGGAAAGGGTCCGTCCGTTCGAAAGCGCTTGCCCCTGCGGTTGCCCACGCTCAGCGCTTGCTCCGTACCGCCGTGAAATGGCCCCAACCCGACCGAAACGAAGATCAGCCCGGTGCGGCCGGCAATGACCCGCGCACGTAACAGGTCGTTGAGCGCCTGTTGATGGCAGCGAATGCGACGCTCCTGCTCCGCGGTCGAGATGTGGCCCACCTCGGCGCGAGGCTCCGCGCCCATCATCGCGTACTTCATCGTTATCTCTCCCGTCCGCGCTCGTCCAAGTTGAAGGGGCGCACCTCTACCGAACCCCACTGCGCGCCCGGAAGACGAGCTGCCAGTGCGATTGCCTCATCTGCGTTGGCCGCCTCGACGATGTAGAAGCCACCCAGCTGTTCCTTGGTTTCAGCGAACGGTCCGTCGGTCAGCATCGTCTTGCCGTTTCTCACTCGTACGGTGGTCGAGGTGCTGGTAGACGCCAAGGGAGCATCTGAGACGTGGTTTCCGGTGCGCCGAATATCGTCTGTAAAGCGGAGGTATTCAGCTATCTCCGCTTGCTGCTGCGCTTCGGTCAGGGCATCCCATTCTGTTTCACTTTGGTAGATGAGCAGTATGTACTTCATCACTGACGTTCCGCGGATCACAGCTTCGGCTCGAACCGGTCCTGGCGGCCAGGTTTGACCGCCGGACCTCACGAACCCTGGTTCCTCGGCTGAACATTCTGGCCAGGGTCGACCCATCCACTGCTGTGCATGCTACCAACACCCCACTGACCCCCAGACTTCTGTCTTTCACCAACGATATCTCCATCTGCTAGTCGAACGGCGATGAGCCAGATCGACATCGCGCGCGACGAAGTCGTGGGCCCGAGCCTAGGCCAGGGCCAGCAGCGAAGTGACGACGTAGATCGCCGCAAGCAGGCCGAAGACCAGCCCGGGAATCTCGCTGAGCACGCAGTATCGTTCGAAGCGGATCGCCTCGCTCCAGGCGCGTTCCCCAATCGCCGACTGCTTGAGACTTGATTCCTTTATGATTGCTTCCATCGATCCTTCCTCCGAAAGAACCCGGTCTTGAAAACCGGCTTGATGTCCTTTAGTCGAATCGCCCGGCGCGGGATCGACAGCGGTTTACAGCGGGATCGAAAGGGGGCACGATCGGCGTCTCTCACGCGCGTGGAAAGATTGGCCGTCAATGTTATCGGGGGAGGCCTCGCAGGGAGCGAGGCCGCGTGGCAGCTCGTGCGTCGCGGCCGGCGCGTGCGGTTGTCCGAAATGCGCCCGCTTAAGATGACGGAAGCGCATCAGACCGGAAATCTGGCGGAGTTGGTCTGCTCCAATTCGCTGCGCAACGCGTCGATGGAAACCGCGGTTGGGGTTCTTAAGCAGGAGATGCGCCGTCTCGGCTCCCTGATCATGCTCGCGGCGGACCGTGCGCGGGTTCCCGCCGGAGCGGCGCTGGCCGTCGATCGCGAGGATTTCTCGGGTTTCATCACCGCGACGCTGCAGTCGCATCCCTTGGTTGAAATCGTGCGCGAGGAAGTCGCGGCCATTCCCGACGGTCCGACCATAATCGCAAGCGGTCCGCTCACCGGTGCGGCGCTGGGCGAGGCGCTCTATCGCCTCATCGGGCCACGCAACCTTTATTTCTATGACGCGATCGCGCCCATCATCGCCGCGGAGACCATCGACATGAACGTCGCCTTCCGCGCATCGCGCTACGCAAAGGGGGGCGACGACTATATCAACTGCCCGATGAACGAAGATCAGTATCACGCCTTTGTCGATGCTCTGCTGGTCGCGGAAAAGGTCGAGCTTCATCCGTTCGAGAAGCCTGTCTATTTCGAGGGCTGCATGCCGATTGAGGAGATGGCGCGCCGCGGTCCGCTGACGCT
>DASQJA010000290.1:0-5939 GCA_035631275.1 Bryobacteraceae bacterium | reverse complement strand
CTACGCAGGTCCGCATTCGAATCAAAGAGACGCTGGATTGGGTGGCCGACGTGCTGGTCCACGTAGAGCCTTATCAGGCCGCGGTGCCGAGCGGGACCCATGGAAAATCGTGAAATCGCGCGGATTCTGAGTGAAACCGCAGATTTGATGGAGATCGCAGGCGAGGACGGATTCCGCATCCGGAGCTACCGCAACGCCGCTTCGGCGATCGAAGGATACCCCGAGCGGGTTGAAGATATCCTCGCGAATCCGGAGCGCAAAGCCACCGAGATTCCCGGAGTAGGGAAGGGAATCGCGGGAGCGCTCGAAGACGTGTTGAAGCGCGGCTCGTTCGACAAACGCGACCTCTTGCTCGAAAAATACCCTCCTACCCTGCTCGAGCTGCTAAAGATCCAGGGGCTCGGACCGAAAGGCATAGCGCTCGTTTGGGAGCATCATAGAGTCGCCGACATCGATGCGCTCGAGAAACTTTGCAACGAGCAGAAGTTGCGCGAGCTTCCGCGCATGGGTGTGAAGCTCGAAGAGAAAGTGCTGAAGTCCATCGCGCAGTACCGGCAGCGCGTAGGCAGATTTTTGATGAGCTTCGGCCGGCGCGCGGCGGACGAGTTGATTCCGTATCTCGCTGAGACCGGCGGAATAGAGAGGATCGAGGCGGCCGGAAGTCTTCGCCGCGGCAAGGAGACCATAGGCGATCTCGATCTGCTGGTTACCGGGCCGGGAGCGCCCGCTGCGCTCGAACGGTTCGTCAACCATCCCAAGGCGCACCAGGTGCTCGGCAAAGGGGCAAATAAAGCCAGCATTCAATACGGACTCGAAGGCCTGCAGGTGGATCTACGCGCGCTGGCCCACGAAAGCTACGGCGCGGCCTTGCAGTATTTCACTGGCAGCAAGGAACACAACATTGTCCTGCGCAGCCGCGCGCTCAAACTCGGTCTGACGCTCAACGAATATGGGCTGTTCCGGCTGGAGGGAAACGAACGTGTGGCGGGCGAGACCGAAGAGGAAGTCTACGGCGCGTTGGGGTTGACATGGATTCCACCCGAGCTGCGAGAGAATTGCGGGGAAATTGAAGCGGCGTTGGAGGGGCGGCTGCCCAAGCTGATCGAGCTGGCGGACATTCACGGCGATCTGCACATGCACACGCTCGAGCCCGATGGCCGCGCAACGCTCGAAGAGATGGCCGAAGCCGCGCGGGCGCTGGGCTACGAATACATTGCAATCACGGATCATTCCAAAGCACTAGCGATGGCGAACGGTCTGGATGAGAAGCGCGCGGTGGGCTTCGCGGAAAAAGTCCGGAAAATTAACCAAGACGGACTTGGTATCCGAATTTTTTCGGGGCTGGAGTGCGATATCAAGCGCGACGGTGAAATGGATCTGGCCGAAGACGCGCTCGCGGCGCTCGATATCGTCGTTGCCAGCGTGCACAGTCACATGAATCTGGAACAGGCCGAAATGACCGACCGGCTGATGCGCGCGCTGGAGTCGCCCCATGTTCGCGTGCTGGGCCATCCCACCGGTCGGATGCTTTTGAACCGCGATGCGTATCCGTTCGATTTCGAGAAAGTGGCGGCGCAGGCAGTGCGGCGCAACATTTACCTGGAGATCAATGGGAGCGCGGAGCGCTTGGATCTTTCGAGCGCCTTGGTTCGAACGGCCAAAGGACTCGGAGCGCGGTTCGCGATCAACACCGATGCGCACCAGACCAAGCATCTGGCGCCTAACATGAGGTTCGGCGTAATCACTGCGCGGCGCGGATGGCTGGAAGCTGGGGACGTTCTGAACGCTTTGCCATTGAAGCAGTTCACCCAAGCAATCGGAAAATCATGAAAATCATTTCCTCGGTCGAGAAGTACAAAAACAAGCTGTTTTCTGTATCTGAAGAACATGCCGTGGACCGGAGCGGGTTCGAGATCAAGCGCGCCATCGTCCATCATCCGGGCTCGGCGGTTATGATGGCCGTCGACGATCGAAAGAGGATTCTGCTGGTGGAGCAGTATCGAATGCCGGCGCGCAGGAAGCTGTGGGAACTGCCAGCCGGTAAGCTCGATCCGGGTGAGAGCGCGTTGAAGGCGGCCAAGCGCGAATTGGTGGAGGAGACCGGCTATCGCGCGAAGAAATGGGAGAAGCTGGTGGAGTTTTGGCCTAGCCCCGGATACGTTGGCGAGAAGATGACGATCTTTCTGGCGACGGGCCTGACGGCGGGCGAAGCCAATCCGATGGATGACGAGCGGATCGTGGCGCGTTGGTTCCCGGCCAAGGAGGTCGAGGAGCGAATTCGCGGTAAGAAGATCATCGACGCGAAAACGACGATCGGGTATTTCTATTGGAAGGCGTTTCGCAGGAAGTGATGTATCCAGCGATTAGCGAATCAGAGATTCCGCGCGCCGCGGTGCCACTGCTGCAGCATGCTATCGACACCTACGCGGGCGAGGTGAGCAAAATCTCATCGGTTTAGGCGCAGTTCGCCGACGGCGATCTTGGCTCTAGGCCGCATTCGCGCTCGAACACCGTCGCCGAGATCATCCGGCATCAACTGCTACCTGAGCGCAGATTCTTCGGCAAGTTCTTAGGCACGCCAGAACCGGCGCCCGATCAGGTGTTGCCGAAAGAGCTGACCGTGCAGGCGAGCTGCAGCCGTCTGGTCGAACTCGTGCAACCGCGGCTCGTGTTTCTGGCGGCGCAGGTTGAGAGCTGGTGGCTGGAGCAGCGTCCGTTCTTCGACGTCACGCGCGAACGAATCTGGATCTTCTGGCGTCGCATTCTGCACTCGGCGCATCACCGCACACAAATGACGGTCTATCTGGGGCTGTTAGAAAAATCAGTGCCGTCGACGTACGGGCCGACCGCCGACGTCACTTGGGCAGGCGCCGATCCTACGCTCAGTGTGGAAGCCGCAAGACGGAAGTAGCCCTCATTTCCAGGCTCCGAGCAACCGGCGGAGCAAGACGAGTTGGCCGATATGGTACGCGTTATGATCGGCCACGAGCAGCGCCTCGCGCAGCAGCGTTTGGCCATCGCCCCACGGCAAGGGTTTGAAGAGATCACTTTTTTTTTCGGAGACGAGCTTGGTCATCGCAGCGAGATCGGCGCGAAATTTTCGAAGGCTGTTGTTCCAAGCCGCCGTACTCGGGGGCGCGTCCGTTTTCGGCCAGTAGCCGTCGGGCCATTTCGGCGAGACGTGTTTACGATCGCGGCTGAATTCGAGAATGTCCCATTGCGCTATGCGCAGGTGCTCCAGCAGCTGCCAGGCCGTGTGCTCGGCGTCCTTCGGTTTCTTGCCGCGAAGCCCGGCCGGGAAATCGGCGACGGCAGCGTCAAACGTGGCGTGCGCGTGTCCGCCGCCCAGCAATTCGAGAAGGTGGTCGCGTAGCGCGGGGTCGTAATTTTTGGCGGCGGGCATCGAGCTATTGGTTGGCTGGTTTTGCGGCGGCTTTCGGTCGCGGCTTAGCCTTGGGCGCTTCGGTCTTGGGAGTCCAGAAATCCGGATCAGCGGCAATGAACTCTTTCGACACGTAGCTCATGCGCGGTTCGAGGCCGAATAGCAGCGTTTCTGAACTCGTAATGCCGTCGCTAACGGCCTTGGCGAATCGTTTGGCGGTTGTGTCGCCCATGGCCTGGACCATGGCACGGTCGCGATCGGCTTCGCTATCGAGCGATTTCAGCGAAGTCATGGGACGGAAGAGTAGGTATGTCCCGCTGGGAAGCCCCGATACGACCTGATAGACGACCACAGGCTGGTCGCTCATAGATTTCCGCTCCGCGTCCGCGATGATGTGGCCCACTTCTTCAAGGTCCGCTTCATGACCAGATGGGCTTCGGATCAAATCGACGCTCACGAAGCGCGCCTTCGGGAAATTTTGCATCCAGTCTTCGGGATGGTAGCTCAAGTCCGAACGGTAGATGGCGAGCCACGAGCGGCTGCTGGTGCGATACTCGGCGTCGAGCTCATCGAGCTGGGCGAACTTGGAATCGGTGGCGCCGAATGCGTTTAAGGTTTTTTCTACGGCGTCGAACGAATCGTGGCCCTCCAGAAACCAAGCCTGGCCGGTTCCGGTGATCGAAGTCATTCCGATCACATGAGCAGGGTAGTGCGAGACGGCGGCCTCGACCATGAAAGCGTTCTCGCTATTGCGATGCGCTGAGTCCTTGCCTTGCTTGACGTCTTCGCGGATGATGCGAAGCACCGAGGGGGGAGCAGCAGTCTGCGCGGCGAGTTGCGATGCGGCAGCACAAAGCACCCCGGCCGCCGCGAGCAATACGAGTTTCATAAATCCTCCGTTAGAAGGATTGTACTGCCGATGCTACTCGGCCGGATATCCGGGAGTTGCCTTAACTTCGGCGATCTGTTTGTCGTGCCGCATGGTGTGTAGCGGAACATAGATCAGCCACTCGTAGGCACTCAGCGTTCCGAAGACTGGGAAAGGGTGATCGGCGGTGTATTCTTTCAATGGAGCTTGGGTTTCCGTTGCGAACCTGATAATGGCGACGCGCTGCTTTTCGAAGCGCTCCTTTACCTGAGCCCGAGTGAGGCCTTCTCGCGGAACGATGGGCTCCGGCGCTTGCGCTTTCCCCTGGCGCGACGGCATGACGCGGATGATGAACTCGGCTTTGCCTTTGGTTTTCTCTTCCCACGCGGGATTGGGAGGCGCGGCCATGGCTTTGTTGACGAAGTCGAACAACAGCGCTTCGGCGAGAACGATATGTTCGGCGGTCTCACCCACAGACCAGCGCTCCGGCGCGGGCTTCCATTTCCACTGCGCGGGGGAAACATTGTCGATCAGGGCGTAGAATTCCTGGTGCGATTCGTCGAGCCACTTCAGGACTTGCGTGCGTTCAGCTTGTGACATGTGAGGATCGGTAGCGAAGAGCGGCAAGCTGACCAAGCCGCAAAAGACGGGGAGCAGCGTGTGCCATTTCATCGTGTATTTAGGATACCGTTGTTGTGGGCTTGAAAGATGCGCATTGCGATTGTGTCGGACATCCACGGGAATCGAACTGCCTTCGATGCGGTAGTGGCGGACTTACGCGATGCAGCTCCGGACTTGATTCTGCACGGCGGCGATCTGGCCCTCGGCGGCGCGGGGCCGGCGGAGATCGTGGATGAGATTCGCGAACTTGCCTGGAGCGGCGTGCTGGGGAACGTGGACGAGATGCTTCCGAAGCCGGAGACTCTCAGGGAGTTCGCGAGCCAGTCGCCAGAGCGCGAGACATTTTGGAAGCAGGTTGAAGAGACGGCAGCGGCGACCCGCGAGATCCTGGGAGCAGAACGAATCGCTTGGCTCGGTTCGCTGCCGTGCGTTGTGACGCACGAGTCGTTGGCGGTAGTACACGCGAGTCCTGAGACCACTTGGCAGTCGCCCGGGCCGGAGGCGAGCGATGCCGAGTTCGAATCCGTTTATGGCTAGCTTGGCGCGTCGATTGTTGTTTATGGTCACATTCATCGGCCGTTCGTGCGTCGCGTCGGGGAAATGACTATCGCTAACTCCGGCAGCGTGAGCCTTTCGTTCGACGGTGATTGGAGAGCTTCATACCTGCTAATTGACGACGATCGGCCGGCAATCCGGCGCGTAGTGTATGATCTGGATCGCGAGTGGAAGGCGATCGCACAGAGCGGCATTCCGCACGCCACGTGTGCAGTCTCTGGTAAAACATAGTTACTTGCTGTACCAAAAGGAGCGTGGCCAGGTGCGCCATCAGTTGTGGATCGGAGTGTTGCTGTTGGTGTGCGTAACGAGCGAAATGCGAGCGCAGACCGGTGGACTAAAAGGCGTCGTGACAGACACGACGGGCGCGCCTGTGCCCGGAGCGCAGGTCGCGGTTTCGAATGACTCGGGAATCAGTAAGCTGGTCACCACCGGTGAGACCGGAGCGTATCTCGTCAACGGACTCGTGCCGGGAACGTACTCCGTGAAGGCGTCGTTTCCAGGGATGCAATC